>JBPCKZ010000096.1:0-55179 GCA_051003795.1 Bryobacteraceae bacterium
AGGCGCGGTAGCGATTGTAGCGGTAGACCACTTCCGGGCCGGCCATGGGTTCGACATGCACCAGCGTGCTGAGAGGAACCATGTCGTTCGACGCGGTTCGGACGTAGAAGCGGCTGATGTCGCTCGGGCGGTCGCGGTATTCGGGATCGGCCTGGAGAAGTACCTGCCAGGTACGGCCGAAGCGGTTGAAGTCGTTTACGTAAAGTCCGCCCAGAAACGTCTGGAGGGAGTTGTAGACATCGGTGATGGGGACTCCTAGAGTCTGCGCCTTATCGATGTCGAGATCGACTTTGTACTGGGGGACGGAGTTGCGGAAGATGCTCTGGACGACGGCGAATTCGGGGTGTTTGCGAGTTTCGGCCATCAACTGATCGGCCACGGACGCCAGCCGGGCAGTGTCGGTCCCAACGCGGTCTTCGAGCATGAACTCGAAGCCGCCGGAAGTGCCGAGGCCCAGGATGGGCGGCAGCCCGAAAGCGAAGACGAGAGCTTCCTGAACTCCGAAGAGTTTTTGCTGCGCGCCGCCGAGAATGAAGGCGAACTGAAGGTTCTTGGATTTGCGCTCGTCCCAGGGCTTGAGCGTGGCGATAACCGTGGCGAGGTTGGAATTGTTGGTGCCGGTGAGGAAGTCGAAGCCGCCGAAAACGGTGACGTCCTGAACGCCGGGAGTGTCATGGAGAATCTTTTCGACTTGAGCGGTCACGAGGCGAGTGCGTTCGAGAGAAGCTCCGTCGGGAAGACGAACCGCGGCAAAGAAGACGCCTTGATCTTCATCCGGCAAGAACCCGCCGGGCAGGATTTTGAAGAGCACGCCGGCGAGGAAGAAGAATACAGCGAGACCGGCCAAAGCGAATGCGGAGCGGCGAATGAGGATAGCGACGCCGGTCAGGTATTTGCCGCGCGACCATTCGAACGCGCGGTTGAAGCCGCCGAACGCGCGTCCGAGAGGCCCGCGGGAATCTTTGCGCGGGCGGAGCAGAAGAAGGCTGAGCGCGGGGCTCAGGGAGAGCGCGTTAAAGGCGGAAATCAGGACGGAGGCGGCGATGGTGAGAGCGAACTGCCGGTAGATCTGTCCGCTGATGCCGCCCAGGAAGGCAACCGGAATGAAGACGGCCGCCAGGATTGACGCGATGGCGACCACGGGGCCGGAGACTTCGTTCATGGCCTTGACCACCGCGTCTCTCGGCGACATGCCGCTATCCAGATTGAGCTGGACGGCTTCAACGACCACGATGGCGTCGTCGACAACGATGCCGATGGCGAGTACCAGGCCGAACATGCTGGTCATGTTGATGGAAAAGCCGAGAAGCGGGAATAAGGCGAACGTTCCCACTACGGCGACGGGCACAGTGAGGAGCGGGATAAGCGTGGCGCGCCAGTTCTGCAGAAAGACGAACACGACGAAGATTACGAGAGCGACGGCGATGAAGAGCGTTGTGATCACATCGGTGATCGCGGCGCGGACGAATCTGGTGGCGTCATAGGGGATGGCGTATTCGATTCCCGCGGGGAAGGTCTTCTTGGCTTCTTCGAGGTAGGCGGTGACGCTGTTGGCGGTTTGAACGGCGTTGGAGCCGGGGGAGAGGAAGACGATAACGATGCTGGACGGCCGGCCGGTGGTGCGGCTGTAAGTGGAATAGTTCTGGGCGCCGAGTGCCGCGTGTCCGATGTCGCGCAAGCGGAGCAGGGAGCTGTCGGGTTGGGCGCGGATGACGATGTCGTCGAACTGCGCGGGGTCGACCAGACGCCCAGTGGCGTTAACCGGGTATTGAAATTCCGTTCCGCGGGGAGCGGGCGCCTGGCCAAGCGAACCCGCCGGATTTTGGCGGTTCTGGGCCTGGATGGCGTTCGAGACGTCGGTTGAGGTGAGGCCGAGCTTCGCCATTTTATCCGGATTGACCCAGACGCGCATGCCATAGCTCTGGTTGGCGGCAAGGCGCGAATCGCCCACGCCGGGGAGGCTGCCGAGCTTATCGACCAGATTGATGGTGGCGTAGTTATTCAGGAACAAATCGTCATAGCGCTTGTCCGTGGAGGTCAGGCTAATGGCCATGAGGAAGGCGGAAGACACCTTCTTGACGGTGACGCCCTGGCGCTGCACTTCGGGCGGAAGGATGGGGAGCGCGATGTTGACTTTGTTCTGGGTTTTGACCGTGGCGAGGTCGACGTTGGTGCCGAGCTCGAAGGTCACGTCTACCGTGAGGACGCCGTCGTTGGAGCTGCGCGAGAAGAAGTAAAGCATGCCGTCGAGGCCGACAAGCTGTTGTTCGATGGGCTGTGCGACGGTTTTTTCAAGATCCTGCGAGTTTCCGCCGCGGTAAACGGCGGTGATCTGAACCACTGGCGGTACCACTTCAGGATAGGTCGCGATGGGCAGCGAGGGGATGGCCACCGCACCGAGGATGGTGATGACAATCGCGATGACCATCGCGAAAATCGGGCGGTCGATGAAAAATTTCGCCATGGTTAATTACGCGCGGGCTTGTAGGGTTGGACAGCGACCGGCGCGCCGGGGCCAACCTTCATGGCGCCCTCCACAATGACGCGGTCCCCGGGCCTCAAGCCCTGATTGACGATCTGGTCCTGGCCGGTCCGGTCGCCCATGACCACGCCGCGAGGTACGGCTTTGTTATCCGGCGAGACGGTGTACACGGATTGCAGCCCTTGTAACTCCTGAATGGCGCGCTGCGGAACGAGAATCGCATTCCGGCGCTCATCGACTCGAAGGCGAATGCGGCCGAACTGGCCCGGAAGAAGCGTGTGGCGGGGGTTTGGGAAGGTGGCCTGGAGTTCAAGGGTGCCGGTCTTTGCATCTACCTGGTTGACCGTGTTCTGTATGCGCCCGTGGGCGGGATAGGTGGAACCATCGGCAAGCAGAAGTTCCAGCGGAAGTTTCGTGACCTCGGTTCCGGCGCGCTTCACCGTGTTGAGATATTCGCTTTCGCTGACTTTGAACCGTATCCAGATGGGGTCGAGCGGGACGACGGTGGTGAGCGGCTGGGTGGCGTTTTTCGAGACGAGACCGCCAACCGGAATGAGCGAATCGCCGATGCGCCCGGAGATCGGGGAAGTGATGGTTGCATACGCGAGGTTCAGTTCCGCGGCGCGGAGAAGCGCGCGCTGCGCTTCCACCTGGGAGGCCGTGGAATCGATCTGCGTGCGGGCCTGAAGGCGGGTCTGGTCGAGATTGGCTTTGCGCGCGTTCACATTGGCTTGGTTGGCTTTGAACGAAGCTACGGCGTTGTCGAGGTCCTGGGTGGCGGCGGCTTCCTGCTTCACCAGTGGCGTGAGCCGATTAACGTCGTTTTGGGATTTCAACGTATTGGCCTCCGCTTGAGCGAGATCGGCCTCGGCCTGGGCAATGGCTACCTGCTTCTTGGCGAATTCGAGATTGGCGAGCGATTGTTGGAGGTCGCCCTTGGCTTTGGCCACGTCGGCCAAGTAAGGGCGGCGGTCGAGAATATAGAGGGGCTGGCCCGCGCGAACGTCGGAGCCGACGGTGAAGAGGCGCTTCTCGATGTAGCCGTCGACGCGGCCCCGGATGTCGACCATGTCGCGAGCGAAGGTCTGGGCGGCGTACTCGGCGAAGATGGGGACGTCTTCGGCCTTTACCTCGACGACCGTCACCGGGGTTGGAGGAAACGCGGGAGGTCCCTTGCTTTCACTGGCTTTCGAGGCGCAGGAGGCGCTGAACAGAACCGCCGCCACTCCAAGAGGAAGCAGAAGATACCGGGTTTTCGGGGTTTGCGCCATTAATGAATTAGGATGACATCGCAGGCTTCGAAGTCGCAAAAGACCTCTGGCCTGCGCCGCCGGGAACATCACGGCCCGGCAGCAGCAGGCTCGCTCGCGATTAACTCTTGAATCCAAACATCAGCTCTTAGGGCGTTTTTCCAACTGAGCGCGCATCTGTTTCATGAACTCGCGCATGGCGGCGATATGACCGGGTGAGCGGGCTTCAATCCACGTTTCATAGCGGTTCGCGGCTTTTTCCAGGTGCGCAAGGAACTGCTTATTCACAAACCGCTCCCGACCTTGCTGGACAGTGGGTTTGACGCGCTCCCATACCCCGAAAAACTCGCCGCTGGTCTCGAAGAACAAGTCTTCGTGGAGCAAACCGTAATTGAGCAACGCACAGGCTTGATCCCAATAGCCGAACACCATCATGGCGAACGTGCCTGATTCCGTTCCCGGCGCCGCGATTCGCATGGCCTCCTCCAGATTGTCCGCGAAGTAATTCTGGAAAAACCAATCGCGCGCCTGCCGCAGGCGGGCTTCGCGGCGCATCTCGAAGAGTTGCAAGTGAAGCTGTGCTTGTTCGTGCGTGGGTTTTGTTTCCATGGTCTTTTGCACTTTATTTTGTTTCCTTTTATGAATTTTTGCTTCGAAACCGGCTTCCGCACGGTTTCATAGGTGAGTCGAACGAGGTCCGGCGAAATCGACAGGAGCCTAGAAATTTTTCCGCGACTCGGTGCCGGATGGTTGCCGGTACGCCGGGGCCAAGTATCGGGGCTGGCCAGAGCTAGGACCTGGCCGGTACACTGAAGTCATGGCAATGGCGCGCTACATCTTCTGGCAAGACCGAAACTAGTGGCTCGGGTACTTCGAAGAATTTCCGGACTATATGACGCAGGGCGACAGTCTTGACGATCTGAAAGAACACCTCAAAGATCTTTATGGCGAACTGAATAGCGGCCACATCCCAGGAATCCGTCGCGTCGTGGAACTCTCGTTGTCCTCGTGAAGAGAACCGATCTAATTCGCCAACTTGACGAGGCTGGCTGCCAACTCATTCGCCACGGTGGCAAGCACGATGGTACGAGAATCCTCGAACCCTTCTTGCTCAACCCGTTCCCCGGCATCGCGAAATCAACGAAATCTTTGGCGAAGCACGTTCTCAAGAAGCTCTAGGCCTGAACGGAATCAAGATGCAGTTCGTGATCTATCCAAGGGAACGCCACCGGTGTCAAAGCCGACTTTGGAAGGCTCACCAGTTCGTAGCAATGAATGCTCGATTCTGAGCTCAGGGGCAACAACCCCAGCCTTCCACTTCTTCCCTGAACGGTTGAAGCCGCAGAACTGAGCCGGCGATTTCTTGGGCTTGGCAGTAATGATGCCAGTCCTTCATCCCGAGCAACCCGCCAAGAGGTTCTTGAACCTTGGTGTCCGGGTCCATACTGAAGAACGGGAACCCGCCATAATGATTCAGCCCTACACTGATTTCCGTTAGCTGTTGTTGTTGAACGAAGAAGGCAATCGGCTTCGAGTTGTTCTTGCATTCAACCAGCACCGACGCCGTGGCAGCATCCTTATTGCCCTCGTTGATCCACTCGAGGTGACGGCCTTGAACGTCAATCTCAATAGTCTTGCTGGCGTCGTTCGGATCGATGCGGAAGCCGTTGGGTTCAACAAAGAAACCGCGCTTCTGGAGTACCCGTCCAATGCGTCCTTCCAGCAGATAGCCCGAGGACTCGATGGCCGCCTGCATCTCATCGGGCGTGATGAGACTGGACGTCAGGTCAGAAGATTCGTCAGCCATACCCTATTATGGCAACCGCGTGCGGAATCTTCACAGCGTAACAGGTCTTTTGGGAGGAATCATTCTCTCGCTGCCAGCGAGTCGGAGGTTCGCATTCGCAGTGATGATGCGGAGCTTGGCGATTGTGGCATGGTAGGTTCTGAACGCGCCCTCAATCTCCTTGTCCGCGAACGTAACCGCAAACTGACAGTCGCCCGGCCTTGAAAGCATCTCCGGCGTGATCTCCAGCTTGTTGGCCGCGATGAACGTGTGGACGATGACCTCAAAGTCGTCGGCTTCTTGTGATCGAGATGACTCGTCAATGGCAACCTTCTCGCCCGTGATCTCACATTCCACCTTGCCGTCGTTGTCGCCGAACTTGTCGAAGTGTTCCTTCTTGCGCAGATCCATATCGGGCTGCATAGCTTCTCGACACGCCTCAGCTAACTCCTGATACAAGGTTTTGCCTTTGGCCTCGACACACGTTTTGTAGGAAAAGTCAGTGGGCGGGCCCTCGTGCCTCTCCAACCAAAAACAATCCGTACCTTTCGACGTGGCGTCTCGATAGAAGCGCTTTATTCCACTGCCGATTTTCTGGAGTGCTTCGGGGTGGCGCTCCAACAGGAGGGAGAGTAGCGCAGCGTCCGACTCGCGGATAGTTTCACCATTCCGGTAGCACCCGAGCATCCCTCGGAAGAACAGGATGGCAGCATGCTTTGTCGGAAACTCCCGGTGGTGTTCCGCATGCGGGTCTCCGAGGATCACGCTGTCTCCTGCCATTGGTTCGTGAGCAAAACGGAATGGTAGGCGCGGCAGGACTCGAACCTGCGACCCCCGGCTTAGAAGGCCGGTGCTCTATCCGGCTGAGCTACGCGCCCGTGGACTCATTATCGCCCGGAAGGCGCACAGGTGGCTATCGCTTTCCAGCCGCTTTCGCAGGCGTTTGCTTTTTCCGGAACCACCGATCACCGCAGGCCCGTATTTATTGAGTTTAGACGCATCTCCAATGCTTTCAAAGCGTTAGTTTAGAAGGCTAATGCTCTATCCAACTGAGCTACGCGCCCAAACGGCTATCATCAAATTAACAGACCGGGCGCTTAAGACCGTTACCCTGAAGAAGTGGGATTCCGATCGTATGTAACCGCGTTCAAGATCGCGTGGCGCGAATCGCGCGCCTCCAGCGCCAAATTTCTGTTCGTAATTTTAGCTGTTGCCGCGGGCGTCGGATCGCTCACCGGCGTTCGGGGTTTCAGCCTCGCTTTTCACAAAATGCTGCTCGGGGAAGCGCGCAGCCTGATGGCGGCCGACCTTTCCGTCCGCACATTTGCCCTGCCCAGCGAACAACAGCTTGCCCTCATGCGGCAGTTGGAAACCCGGGGCGTGCGGCGGACCTGGATTACCGAAACGCTCACGATGCTCGCCGCGGATAAATCCGCCGCGCCGGTCCTGATCTCCGTGAAGGCGCTCGATCCGAAGGTTTACCCGTTTTACGGAACAGTGAAGCTCGATCCACCCGGAACCCTCTCGAAGAAGCTAACGCCCAATGCGGTCGCCGTGTCCGAAGACCTGCTGCTACGGATGCACCTGCGCGTAGGCGATACGGTTCACATCGGCGGCCAGGATTTCACGATTATCGGAACGCTCCAGGCCGAACCGGATCGCATGTCGGGAAGCCTGAACGTGGGGCCGCGCGTGATGATGAGCCGCGACGGATTGCAACGCACCGAGCTCGTAATCCCCGGCAGCCGCGCTTCGGAGCGCTTCTTGTTCCGGATTCCGCCTGGCATGCCGATCGAGACGCTGCGCGGCGCTCTGAAGAAGGCGTTTCCCGAAGGGCTGATTATCGATTTCCGCCAGACAAACCCCATCATCGAACAAGGCTTGCAGCGCGCCACCACGTTTTTAAGCCTGGTGAGCCTGATCGCGTTGATCGTGGGAGCTCTTGGCGTGTCGACGGCCATGCAGTCGCATCTGCGGCAGAAGATGGATAGCATCGCGATCATGAAATGCCTGGGTGCGCGGTCGAGCCAGATCATGCGCATTTACCTGTTTCAGACGATCGGGCTCGGCCTCGCCGGCGGGCTGCTCGGCATCGCGATGGGCATGGCGGTGCAGCGGGCGTTCCCAATGCTGATCGCGCGCTATTTCCAGGCGCGACCGGCGTTTTCATGGGACGCGCTCTCCGCCGTTCAAGGCCTTGGGATCGGCATTCTTTCGACGCTGTTATTTACCGTTCCGGCGCTGCTTTCAATCCGCGGCATTCGTCCCGGCGTAATTTTCCGGCGTGAAATGGCCGAGACGCGGCCGGGCTGGAAGGAGCGATTGCGGCAGGGGAGCGCGTCGATTGCGTCGGCCGCGATCATCCTTTTGGGCATCGGCGCAATTGCCGGCTGGTTGAGCGATTCCGCGCGGATGGGGATGTATTTCGCCGGCGGCCTTGCGGCAAGCCTGCTGGCGCTCGCCGCCGTCGCATGGCTGCTGCTGCGCGGGTTGAGATGGTTCAGCCGGCGCGCGCCGCGCGGATTGCGAGCGGGCGTGCGGCACGGAATAGCTAATCTCCAC
Organism: Bryobacteraceae bacterium; assembly: GCA_051003795.1. Lineage (GTDB taxonomy): Bacteria > Acidobacteriota > Terriglobia > Bryobacterales > Bryobacteraceae > JALYXS01. The sequence goes on from JBPCKZ010000096.1 coordinate 8,081, forward strand.
CGGCCTGGCAATCACGCCGGAGCCGCGCTGGTCGCGCTCGGCATTGGCGTGATGTTCACGCTCACCATCTACCTGGTTCAGCGCGGATTGCTCGTCGAGGTAGTGAAGAGCGCGCCGCCGGGGATGCCGAATGTGTTCCTGCTCGACATCACGCCAAGAAGTCGCGACCAAGTCGCCAGGCTGCTGGCGCGGCAGAGCGGCGTTGAGGGCGTTCCGGAGATGGTGGGCACTGTGTCCGCGCGAATCGGCTCGATCAATGGCGTCCCGCTCGACCGGCAATCGATGAAAGGCTACGCGCGACGGTATGCCGGAACCATGGCCGTTACCACCTCGGCCGCAAAACCGTTGCATACGGCCGTGCGTCAAGGCGCCTGGTGGGACGCGTCGAAGCTGGCGCCGAACGCGGAGCCGCTGCTATCCGTTTCGGAAGAAGCGGCGAAAGTCCTGCATCTCAAGCCCGGCGACCAAGTTGAATGGTCCACGCCCGCGCGGCGGTTTCAAGCGCGGGTGGCGGCCATCCACAAAACCGAATCGATCCGGCTGAGCGCGCGGGTCGAATTCATCCTGACGCCTGGCGCGCTGAATGGATTCCCCATGATTTACTATGGCAGCGCGCGCGTGAAGCCGGCCGGCGTACCCGCGCTGCAACGGGCCGTATACGACAGGTTCCCGACCGTGACCGTCGTTAACGTCGCCGATGTGATGCAGATCGTTCAGGACGTGGTCGATCAAATCTCGCTGGTGATCCGCTTCATTTCCGGATTTGCGATTCTGGCGGGAGCGATCATTCTGGCGTCCAGTATCGCGGGAACGCGCTTCCGGCGCATTCGCGAAGTCGTGATTCTGAAAACCTTGGGCGCGACGCGCAACCGCGTGGCGGAAATTTTTTCCGTGGAATTTCTAGTTCTGGGATTGGTGGCGGGACTGATGGGCAGTTTGCTCGCCAGCGGCTTCGCGGCGCTCCTGCTAAACCGGTTGCTCGATGCGCATCCGAGCTTCGATCCCGTTCCAAACGCAATCTGCGTGCTCCTGACCGCCGTCATCGCAAATGCCGCCGGGTGGCTCGCAAGCTTCCGGATTCTGGGCCAGAAACCGCTCGAGATCCTGCGTCAGGAATAAACTTACTTACTCGGGCTTGCTCAGGGCTTTGATTGCTTTTAGGTGTTCCTGCATCTCCGGCAGCGTCTTCAGCGCGAATGCTTTGAGCGCCCCGTCCGTCCCGCTCTGCGATTCCCACTCGAAGGCCTGCACGTCGCGCTCCTGGCTCTTCGATTGATCTTTCAGGTAAGCCCGGTCAAACTCGGCGCCGGATAGTTTCGCGAGCTTGTCGAGGCGCGCCTGATGCCGGGGATCGAGCGAGCCTGGAACGGCATAGCCCTGCTTCCCCGCGATTCGCGCCAGGCGCCGGTTCACCTTGGCGTGATCGTCAACCAGCGTTTTGGCGAATAGTTTCACGGAATCCTTCGAAGCCTTATCCATCGCAAGCTTGCCGATTTCGATTTGAGCGAGGCCGCGCATTACGGCGCGCTCGATGAATTGCCGGTCGGAAATTTTATCGGCCGGCGCATCGTATGGATTCCGCGACGTTGGATTTCCGGTGAACCCGGGGCCGCCCGGCGTAACCGGATCGGTGGAAGTGGCGTTTGAGGAATCGGTCCGGGGGAGGCCGGAATTGCCGCTCTGGGGAGCGTTATTCTGCGGATTTCGGTTCTGCGGAGTGCCGCTCTGCGCCGCCGCCGGACCGCCCAGCAAAACCGCGCCCAGCAAGAGCAAAACGCCGAAGGTTTCTCGCATGACTCCCCTTTGCCCCGTATAAGTCGAATCGGCTAAATTCTACCAAACAAACTATTCCTTGGTTTTAAGCGCGTTGTCGTTATCGACGATGAACTTCCGGATCGCATCCGATTGCTCCAGCAATTTTTTCCATTGCTCTTTGTAGAGCGTTACCGGGAACCGCCCGAGGCCATACACGGAGAGGGCGCCCTTTTCGCTGACTTTCAGGGAGATGGTTCCGCGCTTCGGGTCGCGTTTGAGCGACTCGTTCTCGGCCTTGAGGCGCTCGAGTTCGGCTTTCAAATCTTCGTCTGGCATTCTGACAGAATACGACAAATTCACAGGCAGCGGCTTGATCTCCGCCATGCGGCGTCAAGCGTCCCCATGAGTGGGGGCCACTAGTCACTGGCGGATTGTATCAACGCGAAGCCGGCGATCGGCGCTTCCTCCTTCTCTCGCGAGGGAAACACGAACCGGCCGGCAATCGCCGCCAGTACCAGCGACGCTGCGGCCATCACAAATGCGGCCGAGTATCCGAAACGATTCGCTACCGCTCCCGCCGCAAAGGAACTGACGCCCACGAACAGATCGTAAAACGCGCTCAACACGCCCACCACGGACCCGCGCTCGCGATCGGGCGTCGCTTTCAGAATCGTACTTCCCACCGACGACCAGGGGAACGAAAAACCCAATCCCAAAATTCCCGCCGCCGCGATCGCCAGCATGGGGGGCGGCCCGATTGCAAGAATTGAAAGCCCGACGCCCATCGCCGCGATTCCACAGTAATAAGTGATGGCTGGATGGATGCGGTCCGGCAATCCGCCGAGGAAAAATCGCGATAGCAAAATCACCAGCGCGTACGCCGTGAAGGCCGCGGGACCGGAATTGCCGTGCTGCGCGAGATGCAGAATCAGGAAGCCGGCGATCACGGGGTAATGCACATTGACGAAGCCCACGGCAATGCCGGGCGCGATCAGCGATTTCGGCACCCAGCGCCTCGGCGCGTGATGCGGTTCGGCTTTGTAGTCCTCCGGAATGCGCGTCAGAATCGCGAAAGCCGCCAGCGCCAATACCGCCTGCATCAGCGCGGCGTGCTGGAACGAGCCGGCCCAGTGCCCCAGCACGGGTCCCGCCGAAATGCCGCCCCAAATGCCGCTGCTGACGTAGCCCAATGCCTGCCCGCTCCGGTGAATGCCTCCCATCTCGACGGCCCAGGCCGCCGCGCCAGTGTAGAGGCAAGCCTCGCCGAAGCCTTGCAGGATGCGCCCCAAATACGCGCCGGCAATTCCGAGCGGCATCAGATAGGCAACGCCGGCCGCGGCGCAGCTCATCAGTCCCGTAAGAAAAGCGATCTTGCGCCCCCGCCTATCGGCCAGCGGACCGGAGAAAAAACGGCTGGCGAGCGCGACGAACGAGAAGATGCCGATTATGAAACCGACCGTCCGATCGGACCCGCCAAGATCGTGCCGGATGTGCGGCGCCAGCGCGGGCAGAACCGTCCCAATCCCCAGGAAGCCCAGGAAAGTCGCGCCAATCAGTGCCCAGAAGCGCGCATTGAAGCCATGCGCCGTTAACCCCATTCATTCCAGTGTACTTGGGGAGTCGCTTCATTTCCAATCTCTGATACTATTCCTGAACCGATGGACGCAATTGCAATTCGAGAGGTCACCAAGACTTTCGGGGCCGTGACGGCGGTGAATAATCTTTCGCTCGTCGTCCCGGAAGGTTCGATTTACGGTTTCATCGGTCCGAACGGGTCCGGCAAAACCACCACCATGCGGATGATCGTGGGCATCTTCCATCCCGATAGCGGAACGATTCGCGTGTTTCAAGAACCAATGTCCGCGGAACGCACGGGACTTATCGGTTATCTGCCCGAAGAGCGCGGGCTATACAGAAAGATGGCCGTGCGGGCGCTACTTGAGTTTCACGGAGAGCTGCGCGGAGGCCGGAACGTGGCGGCCGAGGTGGATGCATGGCTGAAAAAACTCGGTCTCGATCAGTGGGCGTCGCGTCCCGTCGAAACGCTGAGCAAGGGCATGACGCAAAAAGTGCAGTTCATCGCCGCGGTGACGCCGCAGCCGAAGCTGGCGATCCTGGACGAGCCGTTCACGGGGCTCGACCCGGTTAGCGCCGATTCCATCCGCGATTCGATTCTCGAATTGCGCCGCCGGGGCGCAACCGTCGTCCTCAGCACGCACGATATGAACGTGGCGGAATCCATGTGCGACAGCATCTTCATGATCTTGGGCGGAAACAAGGTTTTGGACGGTACGCTCGCGGCAATTCAGGACGAGTACGGCAGCGACACCATCCGCGTCTCGGCGGAGAATGCGGCCGCCTGTCTCGACGGTCTTCCGGGCGTCGAACAAGTGCGCGATCTCGGCCCGGTTCAGGAGCTCCGGATGACGCCCGGCTGCGATCCTCAGGACGTGTTGCGCGCGTTGATTTCGCGCACCAGGGTGACGAGTTTCGCGGTCGCGCGGCCTTCGCTCCACGACATCTTCGTGCGGATCGCCCGACCTGCATCCGTTTCCTCAAGCACAAGCGCGGAGGCTCAGGTTGCGTAAAATTCTTCTGATCGCCAAGCGGGATTACCTTGCCTCGATTCGAACCAAGGCGTTTCTATTTGGTCTCGTCGTGGCTCCGGTGCTGTTTGGCGGAAGCTTCATCGGCATCGCCCTGATGAAGAACAAACCCGACATTCGCGACAAGCGTATTGCCATCGTCGATCGTACGGGCGCGGCGGCGGCCTCCGTGATTGAAGCCGTGCGCGAGCGCAACGAGCAAGACCTTTTCGACAAAACCAAAGGCCGGCAAACCATGCCCCGCTACCGGTTCGAAAACGTTCCTCCGGCGGATGAAAACCCGGGCGCGCAACTCCTGGCACTATCGGACCGCGTGCGCCGCGGCGATCTGTCCGGATTTATCGAGATCGGCGCGCGAGCCTTGCAGCCCCGCAAGACCGCCGCTGAAAGCTCGATTGACGACGGCATCTCCTGGTACGCAAACGAGAGCGGCTTCGGCGAGGCGCGGCACTGGCTCGCCGCCCCGCTGAACGACGGGCTCCGGCGCGTGCGTTTGGCGAAGCTTGGCGTCGATCCAAGCCATTTTGAGGATGTGCTCGGTTCCGTACCGGTGGAGAGCATGAGCCTGGTCTCAAGGGACGCGAAGACGGGCCGGATTTCCGAAGCGCGGAAGAAAGGGCAAGTCGAGACCTTTGCGATTCCGTTTGGGCTGATGATGCTGTTGGCGATGATCGTGATGTTAACGTCCGCGCCCATGCTGCCGGGGATTGCGGAGGATAAGATGCAGCGCGTATTCGAAATGCTTCTCGCGTCCGCAACGCCGTTCGAGCTGATCGCGGGCAAAATCGCCGCCGCCGTGGGCCGCTCGCTGACGAGTTCGGTCCTCTACATCGGCGCGGGTGTTCTGGTGATGAATTCGATGGCGATGATGGGCCTGCTGCCTTTCCAACTCCTTCCCTGGTTTGTGATTTACCTCGTCGCCGAGGTGACGATGCTGTGCGCCTTCGCGTCGGCGCTGGGCGCCGCATGCGGCAGTCCCCAGGACGCGCAGAGTTTGGGAGTCGTCCTGATGACCCCGGTGATGATTCCGCTTTTCTTGATGATGCCTGTCCTGCAGCAGCCCAATAGCGCTTTCGCAACGGTTCTATCTCTGCTTCCGCCGTTCACGCCGTTGTTGATGCTCATGCGGCAGGCGCTGCCGGGCGGAGTTCCCGCATGGCAGCCGTGGGTGGGCCTCGCCGGTATCGCCATCGGAACCGCGGCCATTGCGTGGGTCGCGGCGCGCATCTTCCGCGTAGCCATCCTGCTTCAGGGCAAGCCGCCGAACATGGCGGAGTTGGCGCGCTGGGCCGTGCACGGATAAACGCGGATGACCTACACTCGCCGCGGGCGTTGGGCGTTAGTTACCGGAGCGAGCGCGGGCATCGGAAAAGAATTCGCGAAACAGCTCGCCGCGGGTGGAACGAACCTTCTGCTCACGGCCCGGCGCATGGACCGCTTGGAAGCGCTGGCGCCGGAACTGCGATCGGCTAGCGGCATAAAGATCGAGTGCGTGGCGGCGGATCTGGAGGATACCGATGGGCCGGCCAAAATCTTCGCGTTTGCTCAAGACAAGAGTTTAAAAATCGACATTCTGATTAACAACGCGGGTTTCGGCGATTACGGAGCGTTCGCGAATTCGGATCTTCGCAAGCAATTGGGAATGGTTAAAGTAAATTGCGGCGCGGTGGTGAATCTCACGCACCTATTCCTGCCGGGCATGATCGAGCGGCGCGCTGGCGAGATCCTGATCCTCGCTTCGACCGCTGCATTCCAACCCGTTCCCTACATGAGCGTGTACGCCGCGACAAAGGCGTTCGACATGCTGTTCGCCGAAGGGCTGGCGCAAGAGGTAAAGCGCTTCGGCATCCGCGTCTGCGCGCTATGCCCCGGATCGACCGAATCCGAGTTCCACGACGTGGCCGGCTCGCCGGGCAATCTTCTCGCGATGCAGGAGACCGCCGAACAGGTTGTGCGCGTGGGGCTCAAAGCATTGGCATCCGGAAAGCATGTAATCGTTTCCGGATGGAAAAACCGCATGGGAGCTGGAATCCAACGTCTGGTCCCCCGCCGCATTGTGTCCCACATGACGGAAAAGCTATTCCGCCCGAAAAAATGAAAGGCCTCGTCTCTTCTTCGCTTGTTACCATGATGGTTTCCCCATGATCGTGGAGACCCAGTGCGCGCGTTTCGACAGCATTTCGCTCGAAAGCGGCGCCCGTCTTTCCCCCGTCGAAGCCGCTTACGAAACGTACGGCGAGTTGAACTCTTCGAAGTCGAACGCCATCCTGATTCTGCATGCTTTTTCGGGCGACGCGCATGCGGCTGGGGTCGGCCGCGACACAGGCAAGCCCGGCTGGTGGGACGATATGATCGGCCCCGGCAAAGCCTTCGACACGGATAAATATTTCATGATCTGCTCGAACGTTCTGGGCGGGTGTCAAGGAACCACCGGGCCGCTCTCGATCAACCCCGCCACCGGACGCCGCTACGGAATGGCCTTCCCGGTAATTACCGTCGGCGACATGGTGCGGTTGCAAAAGATGCTGATCGACCGCCTTGGCATAGAGCGGCTGCTGGCGATCGCCGGCGGGTCGATGGGCGGCATGCAGGCGCTCCAATGGGCCGTCTCATATCCGGAAATGGTGCGCTCGGCCATCCCGATCGCGACCACCGCGCGGCATAGCGCCCAGCAAATTGCGTTCAACGAAGTGGGGCGCCAAGCCATCATGGCGGACCCCGATTGGTGCGATGGAAACTATCCCGATTCCAAGCCGCCGGCGCGCGGATTAGGCATTGCGCGCATGGTCGGCCACATCACGTATATGAGCGACGAATCGATGCGCGAGAAATTCGGCCGCCGCTTGCGCGAGAAGGAAAAGTTCGGCTTCGATTTCTCGGTGGATTTCGAGGTGGAAAGTTACCTCCGCTATCGCGGAAGCCAGTTCGTTACCAGATTCGACGCGAACTCGTATCTCTACATCACCAAAGCGGAGGACTACTTCGATTTGACCAACGGGAGCGGTTCGCTCGCGGCCGCGTTCGACCGCGTCAACACCCGCTTCCTGGTCGTCAGCTTCACTTCCGACTGGCTCTATCCCAGCTACCAGTCGCAGGAAATCGTTCGCGTGCTGCGCCAGCGGAATCACGATGTCGCCTATTGCGATTTGCCGTCGAATTACGGCCACGACGCATTCCTGGTGGATACCGCCGAGCAAACCGACGTGGTTCGCGGATTCCTTAACAGCACGGTTGCCATCGGCAGCCGGGCAAAGGCATAGCGCATAACGATGGCTGCCGCATCGAAAATACTGGATAACGATACCGCGTTCGTGGGTGAGCTTCTGGGGCGAAGCGACTTCGCGATCATCGGTGAAATTATCGAGCCGGATAGCAAGGTGCTGGATCTGGGGTGCGGCGAAGGCGAGCTACTGCAATGGCTCGCCGAAAACAAAAACGTGGACGCGCGCGGCGTGGAGATCTCGCCCGCAAAGGTGCGCCGCGCCATATCGCGGGGCGTCTCGGCTTACCAGGGCGATATCGACGAGGGTCTCGCGGATTACCCGGCTCTGGCTTTCGATTACGTTATCCTCAGCCAGACTTTACAGGAGACGCGCGCGCCGCTGCAGGTATTGAAAGAGATGCTGCGCGTGGGGCGGAGAGCCATCGTGGCGTTTCCGAATTTCGGGAATTGGACCGTCCGGATGTCGATGCTGTTCACCGGTCAGGCGCCCAAGACGAAGCTTTTTCCCTACGAATGGTACGATTCGCCGAATATTCATTTCCTTACCGTGAGCGATTTCGAGAAGCTCTGCGAGCGCCAGGGCTTGAAGATCGAGCGGCGTTTTTTTCTGGCCGGTTCGCGGAAGGTCACGATGTTTCCGAATCTTCTGGCGGAAGTGGCCGTTTTTCTGGTAGCGTAGGGCGGAATATGAAAACGTTTCTCTTCGCTCCTTTGCTTGCTTCCGTTTTGTGCGCTCAATTGGCCGCCCCGAATGAGAAGGGCGTCGCGATGGGCCACTTGCACCTGAACGTAAGCGACATAGCGGCACAGAAAAGTTTTTGGGTGGATTTGCTCGGCGCTTCGCCCGTAATGCTGGGCAAAATCGAAGGCGTGAAAGTGCCGGGTGCGATTGTGTTGTTCAACGCGAAGGCGCCCTCGGCCGGTAGTGACGGATCGGTCGTGGATCACGTCGGCTTGAAGGTCAAAGACCTGAAAGCCGCGAGCGCTAAGTTAACCGGCGCCGGAGTGTCGTTCGAGAAGAATCCGAATGGACATCAGATCATGATTGCGGGGCCGGACTCGTTGCGCGTCGAACTAACGGAAGACGCCCCGATGCCCGCTGCCGTCGCCTTCCACCACATTCATTTCTATACGGAGCCCGTGCTCGAGACACAAGCCTGGTATGTGAAGACGTTCGGCGCGAAGCCGGGCCGGCGAGCGATCTTCGATGCGGCGGATCTGCCTGGGGTGAATCTCACTTTTTCGAAAGCCGATGCGAAGCGCGCGCCGACTAAGGGTCGGGTTCTCGATCACATCGGCTTCGAAGTGAAAAATTTGGAGGCGTTTTGCAAGGATTTGGAAGGGCACGGAGTGAAGTTCGATGTGCCCTATCGCAAGGTGTCGGCGCTCGGGATCTCGATCGCGTTTTTTACGGACCCGTGGGGAACGTATATCGAGCTGACGGAAGGCCTGGACAAGCTGTAGCGCACGCACTCTTGCGTGCCGCCGCATCACGCGAGCGGGCTGCGCTTCAGCGCGTACTCGACGGCTTCTTCCGGCACGCTGAAACTACTCAGCACCGCGTTCCCCATGAAACCGATATCCTTGATTCCCACCGGACTGGTGTAATATGCGTCCACCACCATATTCCTGGCCCAGGCGAAGAAACGGATTCCGGGGCCGGTCGCCGGCGAATCGTTTTTCGTAAACGCGATCGCATCCAGCACGGCGGTCTGCTGGGCGGGTTTGGCGTCCACGAACGTGGTGTCGTAACGATGTTGCATATCCTCGTCGAGCCAGCCGATTCCGCCGCTGAAAATGGCCCCCAGATCGCTGTTGCGGCTGCACATGAAATCGATATACTCGGCCGCGCCGGCGTCGAGAGCGCCCGGAATAATCAGATCCGCGAGACGGCGCAGAGTCGCGAATTCATGCGCGTTCAGGAATTTCGGCTTGTACTCCGTCCCGCCGTTCAGCGATTTATCTTCGGCCAGCGCCTGATGGACGTGCTGCGCGAGCGCGGGCGTCAAGACACCCAATCCGCCGGTCGTCAAGACTATCGAACCGCTGATGGTCTTCAGCAAATCTCTTCGAGAATATTCGTTAGACATTGCCTTTCCTCATTTCTTCCGCGAGGTGCTCCGCGGTGCGCCAGGCATTCGCCACGATGGTCAGAGTCACGTTCTTGTCGGGGTTGCTTAGGAACGGCGAGGCGTCGGCGACGAACAGGTTTTTCACTTCGTGCGCCTGGCAATACTTGTTGAGCACCGAAGATTTGGGATCGTCGCCCATGCACACCGTCCCGGCCTCGTGAATGATGGTTCCCCCGACGGAGACGCCCTTCGCTTCCCGCTCGGGATTGGCAAGCCCCGTCACTTTGCCGCCCATGGTTTCGATTATTGCCGTGAAGGTCTCTCCCATGTGCTTGGCTTGCTTGATCTCATGCTCGCTCCAGCGGAAATGAAACCTTAGCGTCGGGATGCCCCATTGATCGGTCTGCGCCGGATCGATTTCGCAGTAGGAATGCTCGTTCGGAATCATGTCGCCGCGCCCGGCGAGCCCAATGAAACTGCCGTACTGCTCGCGGATGTGGTTCTTGAGATCCGCGCCGTAGCCCTCGACGCGCGAGCATTGCCCGTGGAAGCTTCCGATTTGCGGCATGCCGAAACCGCCGCCGATTTCGATGTGGTACCCGCGCGGAAACTCTCTATTTTTCTTGTCGAGCTGCCACCACGGAACATACACGTGCATGCCCCCGATGCCGTCCGAATTATGGCGTGGCAGCCCTTCAAGCGCGGGGATATGGCCCGAGAGGCCGAAGCCAACCGTGTCGGTCAGATTGCGCCCCGCCATGCCCGAACCGTTCGCGATTCCATTTGGAAATCGCGGCGATTTTGAGTTCAGCAGCAGCCTCGCGGATTCGCACGCGCTCGCCGCGACAATCACGCTGCGGCATCGAAGCCGCTTTTCCGTTCGCGTGATCTTATCGACGTACGAAACTTCCGTGACCTTGCCCGTTCCGTCGGCGATCAACTCGCGCGCCATGGCGTTCGAGATCAAATTGAGCTTGCCGGTTTTCATCGCCGGGAAGATCATCGCCTGGCTGGACGAAAAGGCCGAGGCCGTCTTGCATCCGCGGCCGCATTGCCCGCAGTAGTGGCAAGCGGCGCGTCCGTGAATGGATTTCGTCAGCATCGCCATGCGCGACGGGATCACGGGAATGTTGAGGCGCTTGCCCGCTTTCTGGATCAGGATTTCATGAACCCGCGGCGGGATCGGCGGCAGGAACTTCCCGTCCGGCGCGCTGCGGAAGCCCTCTTTGGTGCCGGTGACGCCGATGAATTCTTCGGCCTTGTCGTAATAGGGGGCCATTTCGTCGTAGGTGATTGGCCAATCCGTGCCGAGTCCGTCGAACGAGTACGGCTTGAAATCGTAATCCGAGAAGCGGAGCGAAATGCGTCCATAGTGATTGGTGCGGCCGCCGAGGATGCGCGAGCGGAACCAGCGGAATTCGCAATCGGGCGAGACGGTGTAAGGCTCGCCGGGCAAGTCCCAGAATCCGTTCGGCGCTTCGAAATAGCCCCACTGCTGTTTGCCGAAATACTTTTCGGCGTGGGGCCCCGCGCCGCGGTTATCGACCTGATACGGAAGCACGTGCTCTTTGAAATCCACGTAAGGATTGAGCATCGGCCCGGCCTCGAGGAGCGTGACGTTGATGCCGAGATCGGTGAGAACCTTGGTGACGGTTCCGCCGCCCGCCCCGGAACCGATCACCACGACATCGTGAATTTGCGGAGTGCGCTGGACCTGGATCATAAAATCTATCTGAGATACTATCACCATTATCAGCCGGTGGAGCTTCGCCGTTGCGGCGCGGACGCCCCTGCTGAAGGACCTCACGCAAGGAGCAAGACGCGGCGTTACTATACTGAGTCGTGCGTTTCATCTCCCTTTTTCTGCTTTCGGCCGGTCCTTTACTGGGTGCCGGCCAATTCACCGAACACACCATCGCCGCGGATCTCAAGGGCGGCTATCAAGTCGTCGCGGTAGACATCAATCACGATGGCAAGCTCGACCTGATTGCGCTCGCAAGCGGGATGAAAGACTTGGTCTGGTTTGAGAATCCTACGTGGGAACGCCACGTGATCGCGAGCGGCCTGCCGCACATGATCAATCTTGCCGCGTGGGACATCGATGGCGATGGCATCCCCGAGATCGCGATCGCCACCGAATTCGCCAACGAGGCGAAAAAGAGCATTGGCGTGGTGTCGCTACTCAAGCACAATGGCGATCCGCGACAGCCATGGACCGTCACGGAGATCGACCGGCTCACCACGTCCCACCGCCTGCGCTGGGCCGATATTTATGGCAACGGCAAGAAAGTTCTGGTGAACGGCCCCCTCACGGGCGCGAAAGCGGAAGCGCCCGATTATCGCGACCATGTTCCGCTGGTCTTCTACCGTCCCGGCGAGTGGAAGCGCGAGGTCGCCGGCGATCAAAACGAAGGCGTGCAGCACGGAATCTACATCGTGGATTGGGACGGCTCGGGGAAGGATTCGATCCTGACGGCAAGTTTCTCCGGGATCGATCTTTACCAGTGGAACAACCAGTGGAGCAACCCGTGGAGCAAGAACGGAAAGTGGACGCGGACGGAGATATCGAAGGGCGATCCGGCGCCGTGGCCGAAAGGCGGATCGAGCGATGTGGCTGCCGGGCGGTTGAACGGAACACGTTTTCTCGCCGCCATTGAGCCTTGGCACGGCAACGAGATCGCGATTTATCGATCCGCCCGGAGTGAATGGAAACGGACGGTCATCGACGATGCCCTGGTCAATGGACACACGATCGTGACGGGCGATTTGAACGGCGCCGGCCGCGACGACGTGGTCGCGGGCTTCCGCGGCAAGGGGCATAGCGTCTGGATCTACTCGGCGGATGACGAGAAAGGAACGCACTGGACCAAGAGCGTGCTGGACGATGGCGGCATGGCCGCGGCCGCGTGCACGGTCGCGGATTTGAACGGCGACGGCAAGCTGGATATCGCGTGCATCGGCTCGGCGACCACGAATTTGAAATGGTACGAAAATGTATCGCCGGCTCAAAGTTCAGCGGAGTCTCTGCACCGGTTGTTTGCGGAATTTTACGAAAACCAGCTCCGTGAAAATCCGGAAATGGCGACCGCGCGGGGCAGAAACGAATACAACAATCTGCTGCGGGATTGGTCGAAAGCCGCTGTTGAGAGGAGGCGGTTTCAAGAGCGGGACATACTGGCGCGGCTTCAGAAACTGTCCAGGGGCGCGCTCCCGGAGCAGGACCGGCTCAGCGCGCGCATTCTCACGCGCGAATTGGAAGAGACGCTCGCCGGCGAGGCGCTCGACACTTATTTGCTGCGCGTATTCCAAATGTATGGGCTGCACACGCAGATCTACCACGCCATCGATCAGATGCCGAGCCGGACGGCGAAGGATTACGAGAACATCGTCGCGCGCCTGAACGCGGTGCCGGTCTATGTGGAGCAGAATATCGCGCTGCTCGATGAAGCGATCGCGCGCGGGTTGGTGCAGCCGCGCATCGTCGCGGATCTGGTCGCCGGGCAAATTGCGTCCCAGGCGGCCCAGGACGCAAAGCAGACTCCGTTGTTGGCGGCTTTCCGCCAATTCCCCGCATCGATTTCCGCCCCGGAGCGGGACCGGCTGATGCAAGCCGGGGGCGCGGCGTACGATCGAAAATTCCTGCCCGCTTGGCGAAAGCTCCATACCTACATGGTTGAGAATTACGCGCCCAGAGCGCGGGCCGCGACGGCTTTAAGCGCTATGAACAACGGGCGGCGGGATTACGAATTTCTGGTACGGCGAACTACCACGACGAACATGACGCCCGAAGAGATCCATCGGCTCGGCCTCAAGGAAGTGGAACGTATCGAAACCGCGATGCAAGCGACCATGCGCCAAGCGGGATTTACCGGCACTCTCGCCGAGTTCGACCGGAAGCTGAACGATTCTCCCGATCGGCATTTCAGTAGCAAGGACGAGATGCTGGCATATTGCCGGAACATCGCGAAGATCGTGGAGCCGCAGCTTCCGCTTCTGTTCAAGAACATCCCTCGGCTGCTGTATGGAATTCGCGCCATTCCGGAAGACGTGGAGGCGGCGAGCGCGTCGAACGCCCAGGCCGCCGCTCCCGACGGAAGCCGGCCCGGTTGGTTCAATTTGAAACACCTACCAGCCGGAAAAGCAGGTCAAGTTCGATAAAGAGGCGCTGGTGCTGCACGAAGCCGTGCCGGGGCATATTCTGCAAGGCAGCTATACGCAGCAGATCCAAGGTTTGCCGGAATTTCGCAAGATGTACCGCACCGTAGCCTATGGAGAGGGCTGGGGACTTTACGCGGAATCGTTAGGGCCGGAGCTCGGCGTGTATCGCGATCCGTATAGTCAATTTGGAAGATTGAGCAGCGAGCGGTTTCGCGCGGCGCGACTCGTGGTGGACACGGGACTCCATGCGATGGGCTGGCCGCGAGCGCAGGCCATCGACTATTTTAAGACGCACGCACCCGCGGTTTCGCTGGCCGAGATCGACCGGTACATCGGGTGGCCGTCGCAAGCCCTCGGCTACAAGATCGGCGAGCTCAAGATTACGGAGTTGCGTCACAAGGCGGAGAGCGAGTTGGGAGAGAAGTTCGATGTTCGCGAATTCCACGATGCGATTCTGCGGAACGGTCCGCCGCCGCTCGATATGCTCGAAGAACAGGTGACCGCATATGTGCGGGCGGCGAAGTAAGAAGCAACGGACTCCATGACATGGACTGATGCCGGCCGGTTTGCCGCCGTCGCGTCCGCGGTGGCATTCAGCGCGGCGCTCGCGTCGGTCTATTGGGTTTCGTGGCAATCGCCGGCTGTGGGCCTTTATCATGACGACGGCGTGTATCTTGTCACGGCGAAAGCGCTGGCGGAGGGCAAGGGTTATCGACTAATCAGTTTGCCGTCCGAGATCCCTCAAACCAAATATCCTTTTCTGTTTCCGGCTGTACTCGCGATTGCGATGAAAATCTCCCCGCGATTTCCGGAAAATACCGGACTACTCAAGGCCGTGCCGCTGGTTTGCTCGCTTCTCTGGTTCGTCCTCTTGTGGAAGCTGCTGATCCGCCTGGGCGCGCGGAAAACGCCGGCGCTGTGGATCGTGCTCATGACCGCGGCATCCCCGCTGACTATATTTCTGTCAACCAATCTAATGAGCGAGCCATTGTTCGCCCTGCTCTGCACCGCTTCGCTGCTGGTGGCCACTGCCGTCGAAGACGCTGCATCCGCGTGGCTGGCCTATGTCGCTGGTGCCCTGGCGGGATTCGCATTTCTCACGCGTAGTATCGGGATCTCAATCCTTGCAGCCCCCGTCATAGCTTTTGTTATTCAGAGGCACATGGGCGCCGCACTCCGCTTCGGCTTGGCGGGTGGATCTATCGGCTGTCTATGGCCCATATGGACGCGAATGCATCCCGCAGCCGCGGACCCTACGCAACTCTACTACTCCG
Source organism: Bryobacteraceae bacterium (assembly GCA_051003795.1). GTDB lineage: Bacteria > Acidobacteriota > Terriglobia > Bryobacterales > Bryobacteraceae > JALYXS01. The sequence goes on from JBPCKZ010000096.1 coordinate 23,169, forward strand.
CGGTGAACTACGCTTCGTGGAACATCGTTTTCGCGCACCCATGGACGGAAAAGGTTCGTGTCTTCGGAATGAATCTCGTACTGGCGCTTGCCAGCCCCGCCACGCTGCTCGAGCTTCATCCCCCTGGTGTTTGGACCTGGATCGCGTTCGCGATCTTGATCGTATTTGTAGTCCGCTTTGGCCGCATAAGCTCCACGTATTTATTCGTTCTGCTCTATACAATGCTGGTGCTGTGCTGGGCGTGGCCGCCGGTGCGATTCCTACAGCTAGTACTTCCCTTTAGCCTTTTCTTTGCCTGGAAAGTGGTGGACGCAACTCTTCCCGTTCGTCCCGCCAAGCTAGTTCTGTCGTTAGCTGCCTCCTTGCTGTCGGCCAACTTGTTGTACATCGCGATCTCCCGGATTCCCGCCACCCGGAGAGAAGGTAGCTTTCCTGTAACAGGTAACGTGGATAGCTGGCCGGATATACTTTCCGTATCGAACTGGATTCGGGAGAATACAAAAACAACAGACGTGTTACTCGCGAATTTAGATCCGGTTGTGTACCTTTTCTCCGGACGCAAGGCGATCAGAGACTCAGTACCCGACTCCTACAAGCTTTTCTACTCTCCCGATGCACCGGACGCCGATGCACTGGGATCTCTCGACCGGATCATCGCGATGACGCACGCCGCTTACCTCATCGTTATGCCCGACCGGGGGTTCGCCGAGAGTCCCCTGATTCGCAACAATGTCGGTTCCTACATGCGAAAATACCCGGACAGACTACAACGGGTCATTCGGCCAGGCGCCAATTCGGAATACGCGATCTACCGGATTCTGGACCAAAGCTGGTGACCGGACAGGGCTGCAAAGTAAATCGTAACCGCTACGATATTATTGAAGCATCATGCATTCCCGCCGAAATTTCATTGGCAAAGTAGCGACCGGGCTCGCCGGAACCATAGCCGGCAACACCGTTCTCGGCGCGAGCGACCGCATTCGCCTTGGAATTATCGGCGCCGGCGATCGCGGGATGCAAGACGTTCGCGATGCCATGGCGTGTCCCAACACCGAATTCGTCGGCTTCGCCGACATCTATACCAAGCGGCTCGAAGACGCCAAGAAAGTCGCGCCGAACGCGAAAACGTACCTCGATTACCGGTATCTTCTCGACGACCAATCGGTCGACGCCGTCCTGATTGCCACGCCCCAACACCTGCACGCGGAACATTTCGTTGCATCGCTCGACGCGGGCAAACACGTTTACCAAGAGAAGACGATGGCTTTCAATGTGGCCGACGCCAAGCGCATGCGCGCCGCTTATCGGAAGGCATCGAAGCGCACCATCCAGGTCGGGCATCAGTCTTGTTCCTCCGGACAGGTGGCGGATGCCGCGCAGTTTTTGGCCTCCGGCAACGTCGGAAAGATTACGGCCATTCACGCCCACATGTATCGCAACACGCCGCACGATAAGCCGCAGTGGTCGCGGCCTGTGCCGCCCGATATCACGCCCGAGAATGTCATTTGGAAATCGTTTCTAGGCAGCGCGCCGCCGCACGATTTTGACGCCAACCGCTACGTCAACTGGCGTTTTTTCTGGGATTATTCCGGCGGAAACGTTTATGAGAATTTGTGCCACCAGCTTTCGTTCTGGTACAAGGTGATGGACCTGCGGATCCCGAACGCCGTGAACATGACGGGCGGCATTTATCTCTGGAAGGACGGCCGGCAAGTGCCGGACACCATGAACGTTTCGATGGAACACCCGGAGGAAATTCTGTATTCGTGGGACTCCGGATTCGGTAACAGCCAGTTGGGGAGCACCGAAGACGTGCTCGGCACCGATGGAACCATTTCGAAGGGCCAGCAGATCCGCTACATTCCGCAAAAGGTCAACCGTCCCGGCGGGGTGGAGGTAATGGGCAACACGCCCACGCCGCCACGCGCGCACATGCAAAATTTCATGGATTGCATTCGGTCGGGGCAGACGCCGAACTGCCCGTTCGATATCGGCTACCGCGTGTCCGTCGCCTGCCGCATGGCCGTCGACAGCTATCGCCAAGGACGCACCATGACGTGGGACGCGGCAAAAGAAGAAATCCTCTAATCGTGGATTTCGAATACACTCCCGAGCAGATCCAACTGCGCCGGGAAGTCCGCGCATTCGCTGAAGCTGAGATCGGTCCGCACGTTCTCGAGTGGGATGAGCAACAGATCTTCCCGATGGAAGTCGTGAAAAAATTGGGATCGCTCGGCTACATGGGGTCGATCTTCCCGGAAGAACTTGGCGGCGCGGGGCTTGGTTATATCGAGTACGCCATCATCGTCGAAGAGCTTTCGCGCGTCGATGGATCGGTGGGCATCATCGTCGCCGCACATACTTCCCTTTGCAGCAACCACATTTACAAGGCCGGGAATGACGAGCAAAAGCGGCATTATTTGCCGAAGCTCGCGTCGGGAGAATGGATTGGCTGCTGGTCGTTAACGGAGCCGGAGGCGGGTTCCGACGCCGCGGGCACGCGTACCACGGCCGTTCGCGAAGGCGGCGATTGGGTGGTAAACGGCGCGAAAACGTTCACCACGAACGCGCATTATGCGGACGTCTGCATCGGCATGGCCGTGACGGACCGCGGCGCCGCGCAGCATGGAATCTCGGCGTTTATATTCGACAAAGGCACGCCGGGATTTCGCACCGGCAAGAAGGAAAATAAGCTCGGGCTTCGTGCCAGCGCGACGGGCGAGGTCATTTTCCAAAGCTGCCGGTTGCCTGCAAGCCGGTTGTTGGGTAAGCAGGGCGAAGGGTTCGTCGATAGCCTGCGGATTTTGGACGGCGGGCGCATTTCGATTGCGGCACTCTCGATCGGGATGGCGCAAGGCGCTTACGACGCGGCGTTGAAATATGCGAAAGTGCGGAAGCAGTTCGGGCGGCCGATCTCCGAGTTTCAGACGATTCAGAATAAGTTGGTGGATATGGCGACGGCGATCGACGCCTCGCGCCTGCTGACCTATCGCGCGGCTTCCATGCTGGAGCAGGGCAAGCGGGTGACGCGGGAATCGGCGATGGCGAAGCTGTTTTCGTCCGAAGCGGCCGTGCGGATTGCGGACGAGGCGGTGCAGATACACGGCGGGTACGGATTTATCAAGGACTATCCCGTGGAAAAGTTCTACCGCGATGTAAAGCTGTGCACCATCGGAGAGGGGACGAGCGAGATTCAGCGGCTGGTAATTGCGAGACAGCTGCTAAAGGATTGATGCTTTTTTGTGGCGCGGGCACTCGTGCCTGCCGTGTCCACACTCGTGTGCACGCTCGTGTGGACAGGGGGTTCGCGGGCGGAAAACCCTGTGACGACACGAGTGTCGGCACGGCAGGCACGAGTGCCCGCGCCACAAAGCGTTCCACGAGATGATCTCGCTCCGCAATGTTCGCGCGCTTGCCCGCGCCGCTACCGCGATCGAAAATCAAACGACCGAATCGCGTGCATTCTTGGAAGAGATCTCCGCGCACACTGGCACGGGTCTCATTCTCGGCATCACGGGCCCGCCCGGTTCAGGCAAGAGCACGCTGGTCGACGCCCTCGCGCAAGCCTTCCGCGGCCAAAACAAGACTGCCGCGATTCTCGCGGTCGATCCCACCAGCCGCGCTTCGGGCGGCGCAATTCTCGGCGACCGCATCCGCATGCAGCGGCATCACGCCGACTCAGGCATTTTCATCCGCTCCATGGCGACCCGCGGCTCGGTCGGCGGCATCGCGCAAGCCACCGCCAACGTCGCGAAGCTTTTCCGGCACGCGGGCTTCGATTTCGTCGTCATTGAAACGGTGGGCGTCGGCCAGGATGAAATCGAAATCGCCCGGCTGGCGGACATCACCGTGGTCGTGCTCGTCCCGGGCATGGGAGACGACGTTCAAGCCATCAAAGCCGGCATTTTGGAAATCGCCGACATCTTCGTTATCAATAAGGCGGACTATCCAGGCGCGGATCGCACCGAGCGCGAACTGCACGCGGGCGGATGGAGCGCGCGAATTCTGAAAACCGTCGCGACGGAGGGGATTGGCATTGCGGAGTTGATCGATGCCGTGACCAGCTGCCCCATCCGCCCGCGACAGCTCGATGCTGAGGCGCAAATCGATCATCTCGGCATAGCCGTTCGCTCCATTGACGCGGCGCTCCAATTCTATTCCGGCTCGCTCAAGCTGCCCCTCACCCTTCGCGAAACCGTCCCCCAAGAAAAAGTGGACGTCGCCATGCTTCCCGCGGGTGGTCCGCGCATCGAGCTGCTCGAGCCCACCGAACCGGATTCCGTTATCGGCCGCTATCTCGCCAAGCGCGGCGAGGGCCTCCACCATGTCGCCTTGCGCGTGTCGGATCTTGCGGCAACGGTCCAGGCGCTGCGGAATTCCGGGGCTCACCTGCTCGACGAACCTCGGCGCGGCGCGGGCGGACATCTCTACGTTTTCGTGCACCCGGAGAGCACCGGTGGCGTATTATTGGAACTTATCCAATCCTAGGAGTTTCCTGAATTGCAAGCGAAAATCGGCATTATCGGCGGTAGCGGACTGTACTCGATGCCGGGCTTTTCCATCCAGGAAGAGGTCAATGTCGATACGCCCTTCGGCCGGCCTTCCGATAATTACTGCTTAGGGAAGCTTGGCGGCAAGCCGGTGGCGTTTCTGGCGCGTCACGGCCGCGGGCACCGCATCTCGCCGTCCGATCTGAACTTTCGCGCAAACATCTATGGCATGAAATCGCTTGGCGTCGAGCGCATCCTATCGTTGAGCGCCGTCGGTTCGCTGAAAGAGGAACACCGTCCGCTCGATTTCGTGATTCCCGACCAATTTTTCGATCGCACGCGCGGCCGTAACTCGACGTTCTTCGGCGACGGGCTTGTGGTGCACGTGAGTTTCGCCGAGCCGATCTGCCCGCAAATGGCGAGTGTCGTGTCGGAAGCCGGCAGGGCGGCGGGTGTGAACGCAAAGAGAGGCGGAGCCTACCTCTGCATGGAAGGCCCCGCCTTTTCGACCAAAGCGGAATCGAACGTCTATCGAAGTTGGGGCATGGATGTCATTGGCATGACGAATCTCCAAGAGGCGAAACTCGCGCGCGAAGCCGAGATCTGCTACGTCACCATCGCCATGGTCACCGATTACGATTGCTGGCATGAGGAGCACGATTCCGTAACGGTGACGGACATTCTGGCTAACCTCAATCAAAACGCCTCCAATGCGTGCAAAGTGGTGGCCGAAGCGGTGGCGCGCATGCCGGAGCTGCGCGAATGCAAATGCGGCTCCGCTCTGAGCCACGCGATCATCACCGACCGGACGCTAGTGCCGGAGACCACGCGGCAAAAGCTGGACCTGCTGATTGGCAAATATTTCATGCATTGAGCGCGCGGGAACGCTGCTGCGTTATTGCCTGGATGGGCGAGCGTGGCCGAAAGAGCTGTTGCATGAATTAGTAGATGAGTGCCCCGAAGAGTTTTTCCGGGTGGTGGTCGAAGGTCTCGCCGATCTGTTCGAGCCGCGGCTTTGCGATACCTACGCCGTCCTTTTTTCGGAAGCCATTGAGTACGTGCTGCCGGAGCTAGGGGCCGGAGCGCTAGTCGAGCGGTATAACCGCGTGCGGCGGGGTCGGATTTGTAGCGCCGATCCCAAACATGTGTTCGTGCTCTCGCGCGTGACGCTGGGCGCGGACATCAAGATTACGAACATTGTTCTGGAAGCAACGAAGCGGCGCTTTCCGGAGGCGTCGATTTATTTCGTCGGCGGCCGCAAGGCGGCGGAGTTATTTCCCGGCGTGGATCGCGTGCCGATCGAGTATCCACGCGGCGGATCGTTGCGCGAACGGCTGGCGTCCTGGCGGGAGATGGCGGCGCGGCTCTCCATTCCCGGCAGCATCGTGATCGATCCCGATTCGCGCCTGACGCAATTGGGATTGTTGCCGGTTTGCGCGGAAGAGAATTACTTCTTTTTTGAGAGCCGGGCGTATGGCGGCGCGGGCGATGAGGATTTATCGGCGTTGGCGCGCCGCTGGGTTTCGGAGACGCTAGGGGTTTCAGATGTGTCCGCTCCCTCACGATCAGGGCACGGAGACGGGATCGCGATTAGTTTAGGTACCGGCGGCAATCCATTGAAGCGCATCGCCGATCCGTTCGAATCCGAACTGCTCCGCCTGGTCGCGCAAAAGCCTGGAACCATCCGGATCGATAAAGGCGCGGGCGGCGAAGAAGCAGTCCGCGTGGACCGAGCCATCGCCCACTCCGGAATCGATCGCAATCGCGTGCATGCCTGGGAAGGCTCGTTCGCCGGGTTTGCCGATCTGATTGCCCGGAGCCGCGTCTACATTGGCTACGATTCCGCCGGCCAGCACGCGGCCGCGGTGCGCGGCGTCCCGCTCCTCGCCATCTTCGCCGGCTTCCCTTCTCATCGCATGTTCCAGCGCTGGCGGCCCACCGGGCCCGGCGGAATCGAAATCGTAAAGGTCGAAAATCCCGACCCCGTCGCAGTTCTCGCCCAAGTCAAAAAAAGCTTAGACTCTTTATTGCCATGAATCTGCGCGATCGATACCTCGTGAAGCCCGGGAAAAAAGTTTGGTTGAAAGACCACGATCCCGACGACACCGCCGGCATGCGCGAGAACGATGCCGAAAAGTTGGTGAAGAAGCATCGCGAAAAGCTGGCCAAATTGCAGCAGCTTCTTTATGCCGAACATAAGCACGCGCTGCTGATCGTCCTGCAAGCCATGGACGCGGGCGGCAAAGACGGCACCATCCGCCACGTAATGTCCGGCGTGAATCCGCAGGGCTGTAGCGTGACCTCATTCAAAGTGCCATCGGCCGAAGAATCCGATCACGATTTTTTATGGCGCATTCACAAAGCCGTCCCCGGAAAAGGCCAAATCGGAATTTTCAATCGCTCGCAGTACGAGGAAGTCCTGGTTGTGCGGGTCCACAACCTGGCTCCCAAGAGCCACTGGTCCAAGGCTTACGCCCAGATCAACGCCTTCGAAAAGATCCTCGCCGAGAACGAGGTGAACATCTTAAAATTTTTTCTGCACATCGGGAAGGATGAGCAAAAGCGCCGTTTCGAAGCGCGCCGGACCATTCACGACAAGAACTGGAAGGCTTCGCCCTCCGACTACGAAGAGCGGAAGTATTGGGACGATTACCGGAAAGCGTTTGAAGAGGCGCTGGAAAAATGCAGCAAGCCCGACGCGCCCTGGTACATCGTTCCGGCGAACCACAAATGGTTTCGGGACGTCGTCGTTTCGGATATCGTCGTGAAAGCGCTGGAGGATCTGAAGATGAAGTATCCGGATGCGCGTCCCGCTTTGCCGGCCGCAAAAGGCATCTAACTAACCGATTAGAATGGGGCCAGGGGTGGGCCGAGCCGCCGTGAGCCTTTTCGCCCGGTCCGTCATCCAATCGTTAACGTATGATTCGTCTGTTTCGAGCGATACGCGAGCAGATCGACACCATTTTCCGCGAAGATCCCGCGGCCAAGAGCGTGCTCGAAATCGTGCTTTGCTACCCGGGATTCCATGCCATTCTGTGGCACCGGGTAGCGCATTGGCTTTACACGGCCCAAGTCCCGCTGCTACCGCGAGTGATTTCGCAGTGGTCGCGCCTGATCACGGGAATCGAGATCCATCCCGGCGCGAAGATCGGCCGGCGATTTTTCATCGATCACGGCATGGGGGTTGTCCTTGGCGAGACGGCCGAAATCGGGGACGATGTGCTGATCTATCAGGGCGTCACGCTTGGCGGCACCGGCCACGAGAAAGGCAAGCGGCATCCCACGCTGGGAAACGGCGTGGTGGTGGGCACTGGCGCGAAAGTGCTCGGCAGCATTCGCATCGGCAACAACGTTAAGATTGGAGCCGGTTCGGTGGTGGTGCGTTCCGTGCCGGACGATTCGACCGTCGTGGGCATTCCCGGACGGGTGGTCCGCCGCGTGGAAGCGAGCGGGGTTCTGGAGCACGGGCAACTTCCCGATCCGGAAGGTCAGGATATCGACGATCTTAAGAAACGCGTAGCCGAGCTGGAAGCTTTGGTTCACCAACTCATCGGCAGCGTGCGACCGGAGATGGTACGCAACCGGTAAGACTGATTCTTGCGGCGGCGGTAGCGTGTGGAATCGCGCATGGCGCTGAAACGTGGACCTACTGGATTCAGCCGTGCACCGGCGCCCTCGCCGCGGAATCGGGATGTGAGCCGGCCGATTCCGAATTGGGCGCGTGGGCGTTCGAAGCGTGGCAAAGAGCTTCCAACGGCGCCCTCAAGATGTTGCCGGCCGCGGATGAGCGCAAAGCCCGAGTGCGCATTTATTGGGCTTCCGGCCGCATGCACTTGTACGGCGAAACACGTCCGTTGGATGTCGATGGCCGGCGCGGCGCGGCGATCTATGTCTTGCCCGAGTTGGCGGGGCTTGGCGGAGAGATCGCGGAAGCCGGGGTCAAAGACAAACTTTTTCGCGATAGCATCGTCTATCTGACGTGCCTTCATGAGAGTGGCCACGCCCTCGGATTGCCACATACGGCCGATTTTGCGGATATTATGTATACGTTCCAGTTTGGCGGCGACATTGTCGAGTACTTCGCGCGTTATCGCCGGGCGCTGAAGCGGCGCACGGATATCGCGAGCACATCCGGCATCTCGACGCATGACAGGTTAGCTTTAATGACGGCGGCAAAATGAAGCGAAACAGCTTACTATCCATCGCGGCGATCCTACTCGCGGTGGTTTTCGGGGTCGCCCTGGGAGTATACGGAGCCGAGCGCCGCGAAGGCGACACCGCCGCGATCAAGCGGCTGATCGCGGAGTTCAACACTGCCGGATCCGTCAACAATTTAGACCGCGTGACCGCATTGTTCACGAAGACAGGCACGTACCAGTCCGGCGAATCCGCGCCCCAGTCCGTCGCGGAGGCCATTCGGCAACTTCCCCCCAAGCGATTACCGTGGGACGAGCGCACGCCGCTCGCGATCAAAATTCAGAGCGTCCGCCTAACCGGCCCGGATACCGCGGAAGCGCGGGCCATCCAGAGCGACTACTCCCCCATGCTCGGGACCACGCGCAAATGGGAATGCACGTTTGTGTTGGCGCGTACCGGGAAGGATTGGAAAATTGCGGCTTACACGGAATCCCTCGCCGAAGCGCGACCTGCGCAGCTTTCCGCGAATCGCTGAATCGTTCCATAACAACGGTGAATCTACCTTGGATGTCGAGAAAAATTGTGGAAAACGGAAAATACAGTGAAAGTAAACTATAAAATCGATCCAGCACACTCGAGCGCGCAATTCGTGGTGCGTCACATGATGATCACGAACGTTCGCGGCGGTTTCGCCAGCGTCCAGGGTACCGTGGTCTACGATTCGGATAATCCAGGCGCCACGAGCATTGACGCCGTCATCGACGCCGCATCGATCAAGACCATGGACGATCAGCGCGACGCGCATCTGAAGAGCGCCGACTTCCTGGATACGGAAAAATATCCAACCATTACATTCAAGAGCAAAAACATCGCTAAAGCGGGCGGCGATGAATGGAACGTTACCGGCGACCTCTCGATCCACGGCGTTACTAAAGAAGTGGCGCTCAAAGTAGAAGGCCCCACCGCCGAAGGGAAGGACCCGTATGGAAATGTCCGGATGGGCGCATCGGCCGCCACCAAGATCAAGCGCAGCGATTTCGGTTTGACGTATAACGCGGCGCTCGAAACGGGCGGAATTCTGGTGGGCGACGATTTAAAGATCGAGCTGGAAGTCTCGTTGATCCGTACGTGAAGTCACTGGCATCGTAAGCCAAGAGCGGTTTTCATTCGCCGCAGAAACGGTCAAACGCGCCGGTGAGAAGCTTGGCAATCTGGAAGCTGTCTCGGGGTTCGATATCGCTTCGATGCATCATATACACCGGTTTCCCATCCTGGAAGAGCGCGATCGATGGCGAAGAAGGCGGATAGGCGGATAGGATCTTACGTAGACGTGCCACCGCATCCACGTCGGCGCCGGCGAAAACCGTTGCCGCCTTCGCGGGTCTCACGTGGTGGCGCAATGCCTCGACCACGCCCGGCCGCGCTTTTCCCGCCGCGCAACCACAGATGGAATTTACGACCATCAGAACCGTGCCGCTATCGGGTCCGAGCAAACGGTCCACGTCTTCCGCCGTCCTTGCCTCCTCCACTCCGTGCCGCGCGAGGTCTTGGCGCATGGGCGCGATCGCTTGTTCTGGGTAGGTCATGATTCGATGTTAACGCTTCCCGAACCGGTGATAGACTCTCCTACATGAATCGCGCTGCCGGCCGCGCGTTTGAGGGGCGCCGGACTGGAGTTGCGACGTCCTCTATAGCCGCGGCGCTACTTCTGTTGAGTGCATCGCCCGATTTCACCTTTCGTCAATCGGATGGCTCGAAAGCTTCGCTCAAGAAATATGCCGGGAACACGGTCGTGCTGGCGTTCCTCCACACGGAATGCCGGCACTGTCAGGCGCTATGCAAAGTGCTGGACAGCATCGCGAAGAATTACGGCCCGAAGGGAGTCCGAGTCCTGGGGATCGTATTCGACGATGGCGCGTCAACGCGGTTGCGGGTTTTCAAAGATCGGTACGCGCGGCTTCCCCGTCGGCCTTTCCGATGAAACGGACGTCTTGAAATATCTAAAGCTGGATCCGGCGCAAGGGTACTTTGTGCCGATTGTTGCGATCGTCGACCGGAAGGGCCGCATTCAGAGCCGGCATGCCGGAGACGACGCCCTGTTCCAGGATGCCGCCGGGAACATTGGAAAAGAGCTGGACGCTTTGCTCCCCCACCATTAGATTACGGCCACGGATTGCGGTTCGATTGCGGCAAATCGTGGCGATGCCGGCGGTACCATAAATCGTGGCTGCGCCGGAGGCTGTCGTCGATTCGCTGTACAGCGATTTTTTCGAGCGCGGGTTACGTTATTTTCTGCCGGGTTGCCGCCTGGAACTCACCGGCCCCGCGCCCATCAAACGCCCCACCCTGGACCTTCAAGCGCGGCCCGAAGGCACGCTCGAAGTCGACTGGTTCGGGCAGCGTTATCTCCTCCGCGCCGCCCAACACACCTTCACCGAAGACCAGATTCGCTTGGTGGGCGCGATCGCGAGCGTGCTCTCCGCCCGCTACCGCAGCATCTTTAATGCGGCGTCGGCGGCCACCACTCTGCAAATGTTTCGCGGTCTTCCGGAAGACCGCTTCGTCTCCGCATTCCTCGATCCGCATCCCTACCTCGACGAAACGGCTCTACCCGCGACCGACGATTATGTTGCCGAGGCCATCGCCGTACTGCGGGAAAGCTCGCTTCTCACATACGAGAATCGCCGCATTACGACCGGTGTCCTCCTGGTCGGCTCCGATGCCGACCCACGGCTCGCGGACGGAAATGCGGTCAAATATACGGCCAGCCTGACTTCCATAAAGAGCTTTCAGCGCCTCTGCGATGGGTTGCAAACGGTCTTCCTCGTGAATGGGGCCGGGTTTCTGATGGACGTCGTCGATATCCGCGATTGGGCGTCCGCCGCGGTCGAATCCGGCCTGCCCGCGCCTACCTCGCGGGCGTATCGTCCGCATTGCGTCGCGACGCTCCTGGGCGGCCATATCTGCATGGCGCTCACGCCCAACGGCGAAATCAAGATCTTCGCGGCGGGGGCCCAGGTGTTCAGTTTTCTCGGCGGCCGGTGGCGGTTGACGGATATCGTCGAGAAATACAACGCGTGGCGGCACGCAGTTGGGGACTCCACGCTAGCCGAGCGGATGTTCGCCGCGGCGATGAACCTGGCGGAAGATCGGCGCGGCGGGCTGTTCGTCGTGCTCGACGATCCACAATTCACGCGCCATTTCGTCTCCGCGGCGGATCTGCTCGAACAGCCGTGCTCCTCCCCCGATTCCCCGGAGGGCGTCTCGCCCGAGGGCGTGGCGAAGAACAGGATTCACTATCTGTTGCGGCATAAGCGAGTGCTCGATCTAGCTCCGTCCCTGCTGGAGACCATCGCGCGCATGGACGGCAGCATTGTGCTCGATCGCGATTCGAACCTGCTCGCGTTCGGAGCGATCCTGCGCAACGGGAACGCCGGAGCTTGCGACGAGCAGTTGCTCGAAGGGGGACGCACCACGGCCGCGGTGAATGCGTCGCACTTTGCGACGGTCTTGAAAATTAGCGAGGATGGCATTGTATCGTTCTATCGGACGGGCCGGCTTGTCTGGGAAATTTGAGGCGATGTGGGGTGGAATCGAAGCCGGCGGAACGAGATTCGTGTGCGCCATCGGAACCGGTCCCGCCGATCTGCGAGCGCGCATTGAGTTCCCCACCACGGCGCCCGAAGAAACCATCGGAAGAGCGGCGGCTTTTTTTCCGGAAAATATCCGTGCGCACGGTCCGCTGCGTGGCATCGGTATTGGCTCGTTCGGTCCCGTGGATCTCGATGCGCGTTCGCCCACGTTCGGATACATCACATCGACCCCGAAATCCGGATGGCGCAACGTGGATCTAAGCGGGGCCATACGGCGCAAAACCGGCGTCGAAACCATCCTCGATACCGACGTAAACGCAGCGGCGCTTGGTGAATTCCGCTGGGGTGCGGCGCAAGGTCTCAATACATTCCTCTATCTCACGATCGGCACGGGAATCGGCGGCGGCGGAATGGCGAACGGGCGATTGATGCACGGCCAATCGCATCCTGAAATGGGGCACATCCGCATCCCGCACGACCGGACAGCCGATCCCTACGAAGGGGGCTGCCCGTTCCACGGAGACTGCCTTGAAGGCTTGGCATCGGGCCGCGCCATCGAAGGCCGCTGGAGACGGCGCGGCGAGCAACTGCCCGGCGATCACGAAGCGTGGCGGTTGGAGGCGCACTATCTGGCGTTCGGATTAGTGAGCTTCATCTGCACCATGTCGCCTCAGCGCATTATCCTGGGCGGCGGGCTGATGAGGCGTGAAACGATGCTCCCGTCAATCCGCCGCAACGTGGACGCGCTGCTAAACGGATACTTGAAAGCACCCGAAATTGTGCTTCCACAGCTTGGAAACGATGCGGGCGTAGGGGGCGCCATCGCGCTCGCGGAGGCCCGTTTCGCGTTATAATTAAAGCACTCCAGAGAAGCTGCGTATGAAGTGGTTTTGGGTTCTGTCGTCTTTCGTTTTTTGCGCATTTCTACTGCGAGCCGGCCTCGAAAGTTCATATCTGCTTCCGCTTGACAATGAGGCCATCCGGTACGCCACGGAGCCGCTGACCGACTCCGTAACCGCTTTGCAGGCGCGCCTGAAAGCGGGTGAGCTGAAACTTGAGTTCGATCCGCAGTTCGGCTATCTTCCAGCCGTGCTGCGCGAGCTGAAAATTCCGGTCTCGTCCCAGGTTCTGGTGTTCTCGAAAACCAGCTTCCAATCGCCGCGGATCTCGCCGCGCACGCCGCGCGCTCTGTATTACAACGACCAAGCCGCCGTCGGTTTCGTTAGAAGCGGCGACGTGATCGAAGTCTTGTCGGTCGATCCGCGCGAGGGCGCCATCTTTTATACTCTCGATCAGGAAAAAACGGACAAGCCGCGTTTTGCGCGCCGCGAGCAGTGCCTGCAATGCCACGTTTCCTCCGGCACGCTCGGCGTTCCGGGCGAGGTGGTCCGCTCGGTTCATCCCGACAACACCGGCATGCCAGTTTTTCAGGCCGGGACGTTCGTCACCGACCATCGCAGCCCGCTAAAGGAGCGGTGGGGCGGATGGTATGTCACGGGTACGCATGGCTCGCAAATGCACATGGGCAACGTGGTGGCCGCCGACAGGGAAACCGGCGAGCTCGACGTTGCAAGAGGCGCGAACGTCACGGACCTCAAGTGGAAGTTCGACACGGGCGCGTATCTTAGCCCTCATAGCGACATCGTTTCATTAATGACGCTGGAGCATCAGGCCCGCATGGTGAATCTGATCACCCGCGTCGGTTGGGAAACGCGGATGGCGCTCGATTCCCAGGCCGGGATTAATCGCGCGCTGAAGCAGCCTGAAAACGAGATGAGCGAATCGACGAAGCGGCGCATCGCGTCGGCTTCCGAGGAATTGCTGCAGTACATGCTCTTCACCGAGGAAACACCGCTCACTTCCGAGATTCGCGGAACGTCGAATTTTACCCGGGAATTTCCGAAACAGGGGCCGCGCGATAAGAAAGGCCGTTCGCTTCGAGATTTCGATTTGAAGACGCGAATGTTTCAGCATCCGTGCAGCTATCTGATTTACTCCGAACAATTCGACGTTATGCCCGATGAAGCGAAACAGGCGGTCTACCTCCGCCTGTGGGAAGTGCTTACGGGAAAAGATAAGACGGCCAAGTACGCGCGGCTGTCGGACGCGGACCGCAAAGGCATCCTCGAAATTCTGCTCGACACGAAGAAGGGTCTTCCGGATTACTGGAAGGAGGCTGCGGTAGCGTTCCCGGCGAGATAGGGCGCCGTCGGCGATCCGGCATCTGAGCTATTGTGAGATTGTCAGGTGTCCGTGTCGATCATTTTCGTACGAAACCGCCCCGTACCCCCGATTTGGCTTCTGTTCCCGGTCCTGGCTTGCGCGGCAACCTCATGGGCAGCGGCGTCGCCTGGCATGGCCTCTATCCCCGGCGGGGAATTCCTTCGCGGCCGGAGCTTCACCTGGGCCGACTACGACGTGAAGTGGTATCCCAACCCCGCCAAAGACGACGGGCCAGCGCGCAAGATCTCGGTCGATCCGTTCTACCTCGACGAATCCGAAGTAACCAACGAACAATACGCGGCATTCGCGAACGCCACGAAACATCGCGCCCCCTTCGACTGGAAACTTGGAAAGCCGCCCGCCGAAAAGGCAAAATATCCGGTCGTCGATGTGAGTTGGGACGATGCGGCAGCCTTCTGCGCATGGAGCGGCAAGCGTCTACCGACCGAAGCCGAATGGGAACGCGCGGCCCGCGGAACGCAGGACGGCAAGATGTATCCGTGGGGAGATCGGAAAATCGAGGCGGCCGACGCCGTCTTCAATCGAGTGGATGGGCCCGGCGCGGTGTGCGGCAAAACCAAAAACGAGTTCGGGCTTTGCGACATGATCGGAAATGTTTGGGAGTGGTGCTCGGATTGGTACGGCCGGCATTACTACGCCGATGCGCCGGACCATAATCCGCAAGGGCCTGAAAAGGGCATGTACCGGGTCTTGCGTGGTGGATCGTGGTTCGACGTGCCGCCGCTTTTCCTGACCAGCTCTTATCGAAGCTGGGCGTCCCCGGACGAGCGTAGCCCGACGATTGGATTTCGCTGCGCTAAGAGCATGCCTTCGAAACGCCCGGGCGAATGAGGCGCAACGGCGTCCTCATTCTTCTGATCGCGCTCGCGATCGTTACTTTCCTCGACCGCATAAGCATTTCCGTGGCGGGACCGCGCATTCAACGGGACCTCGGGATTACGCCGGAACGGTGGGGCTGGATCTTGGGCGCATTCGTGCTCGCCTACGGCATTTTTGAGATCCCGACGGGGGCGCTGGGAGACCGCTCGGGCCACAAGAAAGTACTGACGCGAATCGTGCTTTGGTGGTCGGCCTTCACGTGCTTGACGGGGCTTGCAACCGGTTTCAACGTCCTTCTGGCCACGCGCTTTCTATTCGGCGCGGGGGAAGCGGGGGCGTATCCGAATATGGCGGGCGTAATCGCCCGCCGGTTCTCCGCGACGGAGCGCGCGCGCACGCAAGGATTCATCTGGGCCGCGAGCCGGTTCGGCGGGGCGTTGTCTCCGCTGATTGTCGTACCGTTGCAATCGGCAATCGGGTGGCGTGCCGCATTTGCGATCCTCGGCGCGGCCGGCCTGCTCTGGGTGTTGTGCTGGAATCTTCTGTATCGCGACGCGCCCGATGTTGCCCGCCATGTCGCGCCCGATGTTGCGCGCGCCGCGCGCCTTTCCGTGCCCTGGGGCGAACTGGCGCGTTCGTCTCAACTCCGGCTAATTCTGGCGATGTATTTCTGCCAGGCCTTCGGCTCATGGTTTTACTTCGGGTGGTTTCCCGTGTATCTGGTGAAAGGGGCGGGATTCACCGAAGCGCAGATGGGAATCTTCTCGGCGCTGCCGTTCCTGCTGGGCGCGACGGGGAGTCTCGCGGGCGGATTCTTGAGCGACCTGTTGGCGCTGCGGCTCGGTTTGAAGAATGGGAGGCGTCTGATGGGATGCGCGGCTCTGGCGGCATCCGCGCTGTTGTTGCTAGGCATGACGTTAACGCGCGATAAAACGGCAATCGTGGTTCTCTCGTCTTTGGGATTCGGTGTCGCCGACCTGATGTTGCCCGCCGCTTGGGCCATCTGTCTCGATATCGGGGGACGACATTCGGGCGTGGTTACCGGCGCGATGAACACCGCCGGGCAGTTGGGCGGTTTTCTCTGCGCGGTCTTGTTTGGATACGTGGTGAAAGCGACCGGGAATTATTCCGCGCCCGTTTGGATGGTGGCGGGGATGGTAATGGCCGGAGCGATACTGTTTTCGCGCATCGATGCCGCGCGTAAACTACCGGGGTGCCGCTAGCCGCGCCTAGCTGTCGCGCCGCTTCAGTGTCGGACGATCGTCCTGGTCGGTCTTCGGCTTCTGCTCGCTGCCGCCTTCATCGTCGATGGTGCCCGAACCGGGCGACCGGCGCAAGCGCGGACGGTTCACATCCTTATCGTCCACTTTGCGGCGATTGTGCATGGCCATCAGCCGCGCCTTCACGTCGTTGAACTCGGAGGTGTTCACAACGTATTCGGGCTTGGCTTTCAAATACTCTTCGATGTTCTTTTGCGAGTTCTTAATCCGATCGTCCGTCATCGGGTGGGTAGAGAAGACACGCGAAATAGTGCCGGGCTTCTTCTTTTCGAGCGATTGGATCTTCTCGAAGAAATCGACGAAAGAAGTCGGATCGTACCCCGTCTTGTACATGTACTCGAGCCCCAGCAGATCGGCTTCGCTCTCGAATCCGCGCGAGAAGCTCAGGAATCCGAGCGGGATGGCAAGCCCCGCGCCTTGGCGAATCGCATAACCGGCCCAACCGCCCAGGAAGATCAGCGGGATACTGCCGTAGTTGATCAACTGCCCGCGGGTCTGTTGGCGCGTGCCGTGGCGCGCCGCCACGTGCGCGATCTCGTGCGCCATCACGCCCGCCAGTTCCGATTCCGTATCGGCCTTCAAAATCAGCCCGGTATTGACGAAGAAAAATCCGCCCGGAAGAGCGAACGCGTTCACCTCTTCCGAATCGAGAACCTTGATGGTGAAAGGAACCTTTGCATCGGAATTGCGAACCAGATTCTGCCCAACGCGGTTCACGTACTCCGCCACGATCGGATCGTCCACGATCTTGGCCTGACGCTCCACCTCCTGCGCAAGCTGCTTGCCCAGCCCGATTTCTTTCTCCAGCGAGTAAAAGTTGACTCCCTTGCCCACATCGCGGTTGCCGATCTCGTCGGGATCTTTCTTCTTATCCTTGGCGAAAGCCGCCGGGGCAAACGCGGCGGGAGCGAGAAGGGAAAACAAGGCCGTCGTGGCCGATAACTGCCTGGAGAAGAGTTTCATCGGGAGGTCTCCTGAATTAAAGTATAAACCCGGAGTGGAGCGGAAAGTCTTATGTGTGTTGATACGCGTTCCCGGCGGCGTGGGTTACATGCCGCGCGAACTTTAAAACACCTTGATTCGCAGAAACGTCCGCGGATTCGTTCGGAATTCCTTGAGAAACTCGCGCAATTCGCGGCTTTGCCCCGCCAAAGTGTCGTAAAGCTGTCCGTTGGCGAGCATTTGCCCAACCATCCCTTCGCCTGAATTGATCCCGTCTATCGCGCTCTCCATCGAATTGACCAATTTTTGGATCTGCCGGAACATTTCATCGTCTTCCAGAAACCTCCCGGCCGGCCCCTTTCCGGCGTTCAGATCGTCCAAGGATTTCCGGATCTCCGCAACGTTTTTCCGCGCGTCGTCGTAGATCGCGGGATCTTTCAGCCACCGCCCGCCCTGCCCCTCTCCGCTTTGAATTTGCGCCAGCATCTTGTCGAAGTTCAGAAGCGGCGTCCGTATCTTGTCGTACAACTCCTTCCGGAAGAGCGATTTGCCAAATTCACTACGCGGGCTTCCGTAGCTGGTTACGGCTGTTTGAATATCTTCGATCTGGTCGCGCAATTGGTCGTAAAAGTCTTGACCTTGCACGAATTGCCCCAGTTGCGTGTTGGGCGATTCGATCTGCGTCAACAAATCGTCCAGCCGCTTCAGGTTCGTTCCTAGCGAGGCCACCAGGTCGGCTTGATTGAAGGTGTCGCTTTGAATCAAGCTCGGCAATTCGCCGCCGCCTCGCACGGTTTGCGAACTCTTGCCCCGGGTAATATTGATGTATTTATCGCCCAGCAGATTGTCGGCGCTAATCGCCGCGACCGAATCGACCGGAAGGGATGGAAGGAACCGGTCTTTGATCGCCATGCCGACTTCGACCACGCGACGAGGATCGGTCGATGCCGTCAGCCCGACCGAGTCGATTTTTCCGATCGTGATTCCATTGAGGCGCACCGGACCGGAATCGGTAAGCCCGCTCCCGTCCGGCAAGTAGGTGCGGATCGTGGATCGATCCGCGAACAGTTCACCGCCGCCGCCCGTCAGTAAAAATATGAGGGTGCCCAGAATCAGCAGCGCAACTGCCAGCAGACCGAAGACGCGAAATCGCGTGCGTTTCTGCCCCTCCAGCTCCAGATCCTCGGCCATATGTCAAGGGCGTGACGTCAACGACTTGCCTCCGCGCGTCCTTGGCGATCAGGCGACGATTTCTTTGACCACGTTTCCCGCCACGTCGGTCAGCCGGAAATTGCGGCCGCTATAGGGGTAAGTCAGGCGCTTGTGATCGAGGCCCATCAGGTGTAGCACGGTCGCGTGCAGATCGTGCACGTGCACTTTGTTTTCGATCGATTGATACCCGAAATCGTCCGTGCTGCCATGCGCCGTGCCGCCTTTCACGCCGCCGCCCGCGAGAAGGTACGTAAACCCCTCGTTGTTGTGGTTACGTCCGTTTTGAACGTTGATTCGTCCGGCAACTTCGGTCCAGGGACGCCGCCCGAATTCGCCGCCGACGATCACGAGCGTTTCCTTCAACAGACCCGAAGCCTTCAAATCCTGCAGGAGCGCGGCAATGGGCTGGTCCGCCTGGAAGCCCAGCTTCCGGTGGGCGAGGATGTCGTGATGGCTATCCCACGGCTTGTCGTTACCGAAGTAGACCTGCACCACGCGCACGCCGCGTTGAACGAGCCGCCGGGCGACCAGGCAGCCGCGTCCAAAGTCGCCGTCCCGGGTGGCCGATTTTACTTTCATCTCGGAATCGTCGCGCTTCGCGTTCACGCCATAACGCTCGCGCACGGCTTCGGGTTCTTTCGAGATGTCGAAAGCGTCGAGTGCTTCGGCCTGCATCCGGAAGGCAACCTCCATCGACTGGATGCGGCCCTCAAGCTGCGCATCCGGTCCACGCCGTTCCAGATCCATGCGGTTCAACTGTTCCCACAGATCGACGCGCTTGCGCTGTTCCGCGGAATTTCCGGCGCGGTTGCGCAGGTGCTGGATCATCTTTTCGGGATCGGATTCATCGCTCGGAACGTAAGTGCCCTGGTAGAGCGACGGCAGAAACGCCGAGCTCCAAAGCTGCGGGCCAACATCGGGAACGCCGGCGCAGAGCGAAATGAATCCCGGCAGGTTTTGGTTCTCCGTGCCGAGGCCGTAAGTCAGCCACGATCCCATCGAAGGGAATCCCGGAATAATACGCCCGACGTTCATCTGCAGAATGGCTTGCGGATGCGCCGGCAGGTCGGTGTGCATGGAGCGGATTACGCAGATATCGTCGATGCACCGGGCCGTCTTCTCGAACAGTTCGCTGACTTCGAGGCCGCTCTGCCCGTAGCGCTTGAATGCGAACGGCGACTGCATGAGCGTGCCGCGCTCCTGTTTCGCTTTGGGATAATCGCCGGGGATCGGCTGTCCGTGATATTTCGCGAGCGCCGGTTTCGGATCGAAAGTATCCACCTGCGAAGGGCCGCCGTTCAGGAACAGGAAGATCACCTGTTTTGCTTTGGGCGCGAAATGCGGTGTCTTTGGGGCGAGCGAACCGGAATCGGCGAGCGCCTGCCCCGCGAGAAGGTTGGCAAGACCTACCATGCCGAAGCCGGTTCCGGTTGTCTTGAGTAAGTCGCGTCGAGTCATGTGGCCTTCTTCTAATTAACGAACAAAAGCTCGTTCGAGCTCAACAATACCTGCGCGTACGGCAGCAAGGCGTCTTTCCCTCTCGCCAGAAACCGTTCTCCAAGCTTAAGTTCATCGGGCCGGGGATCGCGGCCGAATACGATTTCATAAGCCTTGCGGATGCGAGCGTCCACGGTAGGCGCCGGAGCGACGGAGCGCGTTAATGCTTCCGCGCGGTTCTCCAGAAAGCCGCCGTTCAGGAAGTAAAGCTGTTGCAAGGGGGTCGCCGTCGAAATGCGCTTTTCAGCGGAAAGATTGGGATTCGGAAAATCGAACAGCGCCAGCGTGCCATCGAGCTTGCGCCTGCTGACGAACCCGTATATCGATCTCCGATGGTTCTCTTCTTTGTCGAGCGCCAGCGGAGGTCCGCCCGCGCCGGGGTCCAGTTCGCCGGTCACCGAGAGCAGCGTGTCGCGCATGGCTTCGGCGTCGAGGCGCTGCCGGTTGGCGCGCCAAAGTAGGCGATTATCCGGATCGATGGCGAAGTTCGCCGCCGAGAAATCGGAACTCAACCGATATGTGGAGGAGAGCATGATCTCGCGCTGTAGCTTCTTAATAGACCAGCCGTTCTCGACGAAATTCGCGGCCAGATAATCGAGCAGCGCCGGATTGCTCGGCGTCTCGCCCATGCGCCCGAAATTGCTGACGGTCCGCACCAGGCCTTCGCCAAAATGATGCTGCCAGATGCGATTCACCATCACCCGCGCGGTGAGCGGGTTCGACGGGCTCGCAATGGCTTCGGCCAATTCGCGGCGGCCGCTGCCATCGTGAAAAGGCTTCGGATCGCCGTCGGACAATATCGACAGAAACGCACGCGGCGCAACCTCGCCTAGCCGGTCCGGCTCTCCGCCGATGTGGATGCGCTCGTCGTGGGGCTTCGCCACGTCCTGAATCGCATGGGCATATGCATATTGCGCCGGCAGCGCGGCCTTCAATTCTTTCAGCTCCGACCGCATGTCGCCCAGGTAACCTTCCCAGCGGCCCTCGAGGAACCGTTCGACCGTGCCGTCCGATGTCAGATAGCCGCGGTTCGGGCCATACCAGAGAATGCCGTCTTCTTCCTGCTTGAACTCGCGTCCGTAAAAATCGTTGAAGAAAAGATCGCGCCACAGGTAATAGCGATCGGCGGGCAGGGCGGCGGTTGTGGCTTTGTTATCGGGATCGTTCGTCGCTTTCGCGGTCAGGTTCCTGCGGTCGACTTCTTTTCGTTCTTTCAGAACCAGGAGC
The DNA here is from genome assembly GCA_051003795.1 of Bryobacteraceae bacterium. Taxonomy (GTDB): domain Bacteria; phylum Acidobacteriota; class Terriglobia; order Bryobacterales; family Bryobacteraceae; genus JALYXS01. The sequence goes on from JBPCKZ010000096.1 coordinate 44,610, forward strand.
GCCTCCTGCCGGAAGCGGCTGAGATCGAACGATTCGTCGCGCCAGCCGTGCAGATATTTGTTGTCTTCCGGGCCGGTCTTCAGATATTTGACCCAGCGCTGCAATGTCTCCGGGTCCAGCCGGTCGGCGACGGCGGCTTCCTTCGACGGTTGGGCCGGCGTCCCGAACACTTTGCGCGCCGCGCGGATGTATCGAGGCGATTCGGACGCGAGCATCTCGGCCAATTGATCGGCCTGATCCTTCAGAAATTGCTCGATGCGCGCCTTCACTTCTTCGACTTTCTTGTTTTGATCTTTCCAGCGCTTCACTTCTTCCGCCGGAGCGAGCTCCAGTTCCGCGCGCTTGGTGCTGCTGAAGACGCCTTGCAGCGCATAATAATCTTTCGTCGGAAGCGGGTCGAACTTGTGATCGTGGCACTGCGCGCACGCGGCGGTGAGCGCCAGAAACCCTCGCGTAGTCACATCCACGCGATCGTCGGTAAGCTCCGGGCTAAGGCCGTAAAAACCTAGACCGACCGCGAGCTTTTTGTCTTTACTAATTTGATCGCCCGCGATTTGGGCCTTCACGAACGTGTCGTAGGGCATGTCGTCGTTGAAGGCCTGGATCACCCAGTCGCGATAGCGGAAGGAATTCGGATAAGGCAGCTCGACATCGCTGTCGAGCCGGTCGTCCGCATAGCGGGAAACGTCGAGCCAGTACCGCGCCCAGCGTTCGCCATAGCGCGGCGACGCGAGCAGGCGGTCGACCACCTTGGCGAATGCCTCGGGCGACTTGTCGGCGAGGAACGCTTCGGTTTCAGCATAAGAGGGCGGCAGACCGGTTAGATCGAAGTACGCGCGCCGGATGAGGTCGCGTGGATTCGCGGGTCGATTCGGCTGCATCGACTTCGCTTCCAGTTGCGACATCACAAAGCGGTCGATGGGAGAATTTGTCCAGGCGCTATTCCGCACTTCCGGGACGGAGGGCTTCCGAACGGGCTGAAACGCCCAGAACGCGCGCTGCTCCGGAGTGATCGTGTATTTTTTCGTCGTTAGGGCGATCGCCGTTTTTTCTTCCGGCCAGAACGCGCCGGACTTGACCCACTCGGTGAGCAGCGCGATTTCGGAATCGGGCATCCTGCCCTGACCCATGGGCATTTTGAGCTTGTCGTTGGTTTGGCGAATCGCCTCGACGATCAGGCTCTCTTCCGGCTTGCCCGGAACAAGGGCCGGACCGGACTTCCCGCCGCGCAGCAGCGCCTCGCGGCTGGTCATCGTCAATCCGCCGAGAGCGGAAGACGAGTGGCAGGAAAAACAGCGGTTGGCGAGAACCGGACGAACCTTCATCTCAAACTGTTCCGCGCGATCCGGGGCCGGGGCTGCCGCAGCCATGCCAATCGCGAGGCTGAAAACGGCTATCGGCAAGCTTCGAATCGACAGGGGTCGAACACAAGAAGGCATGTGGTGGGAAGAGCGGACCGCTAGATCCGTCTTTAAATGCTATCCAATAAAGGACGCGCTTTGCAAACCCTCCAGATCACGGAAACACGCGGAAACCCGGCACCAGGGCCTAACCGCAGCATGACCTGTTAGTTTAGATTGTTATCCATGGCCCGTCTGTTTGCCGGTACGTCCGGATTCGCCTACCCGTCCTGGAAACCTAATTTTTATCCCGCGGACTTGCCGGCGAAGAAGTTTCTGGAGTATTACGCATCGCGGTTGAATGCCGTCGAGGTCAATTACACGTTCCGGCGACTGCCCTCCGGCAAGACGCTCGAAAACTGGGCCAATGCAACGAAACCCGAATTTGTTTTTGCCCCGAAGGCGCACATGCGGCTCACGCACATTTTGAAATTGCAAAATGCGGCGGAGTTCACGGAGCTGTTCTTGCGGTCGATCGATCCGCTGCGAACCGCGCGCCGGATCGGCCCGATTCTGTTTCAGCTTCCGCCGAAATTCGCGTGCGATGCGCGTGTCCTCGAAGACTATCTGAAGCTATTGCCCGGCGATCTCCGGTTTGCCTTCGAGTTCCGTCACGCGTCCTGGCTGCAAGAGCCGGTTTACGATGTGCTGCGGAAACGCAACGCCGCCCTGTGCCTGGCGGAATCCGAGGAATTTCAAGTGCCGGAAGTAATCACGGCGGATTTCGTTTATTACCGGCTGCGCAAGCCCGAATACTCGCCCGAAGACATCGGCACGATCGCCGCGCGAGCGAAAAAGTTGCTCAATTCCGGCAAGGATTTGTATCTATTCTTCAAGCATGAAGAAAATCCGCAAGGCGCGCTTTATGCCGAAGACCTGCTCGCGCGCTTCTGACCGGCGCGCTTCTTAGCGACGGGCTGCTCCGCCTCCGCTTCTTCCGCCTGCGACGCCTCCGTGGCGGAACCAACCGGTTTTTTCTTCTGCTCCAAGCTCTTCTTGAGGGCTTCCATGATGTCGATGACCGGCGCAATCCGCGCGGCAGGCGTTTCCACGACTTTGTGGCCCTCCACCTTCGCCTGAATCATTTTCTGCAGATTGTCGCGATACGTGTCGTGATACTTTTCAGGCTCCCAGCCGGCGGCAAGCGAATCGATCAACATCTTCGCCATATTCAATTGCTTGTCGTTGACTTGGCTGGTATCGGTGCGGAATTCTTCCACCTGCCGGATCTCGTCGTTGTAATACATGGTGTGCAGCAGCATGCCCTTATTGCCGGGGCGCACGATGACGATGTGCTCGCGATTATGCATCGCTATCTTGGCGACGCCATAGTATTTGGTCTCTTTCAGCGCCTCGAACAATAAGGCGTAGGGTTTCTCGCCGCCCTCGTCGGGCGCCATGTAGTAGGAGCTTTCGAGGTAAACCGGATCCACATCGTTGGCCTTCACGAATTCGAGAATTTCCATCACCTTCGCGGTCTTGGGCGCTACTTTCTTGATGTCTTCGTCATCGATCACAACGTAACGGTCCTTCTCGTACTCATAACCTTTGACTATCTCGGTCCTCGGAATTGGCTTATCTTCCGCTTGGCAATAGATCACCTGTTTGACACGCGAGTTGTCTTCCTTGTGCAGTTGATTGAAGCTGATGGTTTCGCCGCGCGCCGCCGTGAACAGGCGGACGGGAAGCGATACCAGCCCAAAAGTCAGATGACCCTTCCAAACGCTGCTTGCCATGTGTTTTACCTCACTTCGCCCGGCGTGGGCGCGCAATTTATCGAGACCATCATATGGATATCATGGATACGGGAACATTTCAAGGCATAGATGTCTTCTCTCAAGGAATACGAAGGCAAACGCCATTTCGACCAAACGCCCGAGCCGAAGCCCGGCGAGCCCGTCAAAAGCGCCGCGCATGGCGGCCGGTTTTTCGTCCAACGGCATAACGCGACGCGGCTCCATTACGATTTTCGGCTGGAGATCGACGGCACTTTGAAATCGTGGGCGGTGCCGAAGGGCCCGACGCTCGATCCCGCGCCGAAGCGGTTGGCGGCCATGGTGGAGGACCATCCGCTCGATTACGGCGATTTTGAAGGCAACATTCCAAAAGGCGAGTACGGCGGCGGCAGCGTCATGTTGTGGGATCGCGGCACATTTGAATTGATGGGCGATTTGAACGGCATGGATCAGATCGCGCGCGGCGATTTGAAGTTCAAGCTGGATGGAGAAAAACTGAAAGGCGAGTTCGCGATCGTGCACATGAAAAATCGCGGCAAGGGGAATGAATGGCTGCTGCTGAAGAAGAAGGGGCCGGAAGCGCGCCCCGGTTGGGATGTCGAAGAGTTCGCCTCCAGCGTGAAAACCGGGCGTACGCAGGAGGAGATCGCGGGCAACATCGAGCGGCCTAAAATCGCCTCCGTAAAAAACGCCGTAAAAAAAAAGTCAAAATCGCGGGCAAACACGAGTTAACGCCTCCCCAAGGCGCCGTCCGCGCCGAGATGCCGGACGCCATCGCGCCAATGGCGGCAACGCTCGTCGACAAACCTCCCAAAGGCGGCGATTGGGTTTTCGAGGTGAAGTGGGACGGCATTCGCGCCATCTGTTTTATCGATAACGGAGAGTTGCGAATTCAATCGCGCGCCGGTAACCGCTGCGAACGGCAGTATCCCGAATTAACCGTGCTTCCAAATCGCGTCTCGGCAACCCAGGCGATTCTGGACGCGGAGATCGCGGTGTTGGACGAGCACGGGATCTCCAGCTTCGCGTCGATCCAGCCGCGCATAATGAACCAGGACCCCAATGCCGTGGCGCAGATGGCGCGTAAACAACCCGTCACGCTGTTCGCGTTCGATCTGCTGTACCTCGATGGCTACGATCTCCGAAAAGTTCCTCTGCTCGAACGTAAGCGGCTGCTGGAAACGATCTTGAAAACGGACACGCTCATCCGTTTGTCGGACCACTTCGCAACGGATGGCGAACAGATGCTCGAAGCCGCGCGGCAGCAAGGGCTCGAAGGGCTGATCGCGAAATGCACGACCGGCACTTACGAATCGCGCCGCAGCAAGAATTGGTTAAAGCTCAAGCTCGTGCAGCAACAGGAGTTCGTGATTTGCGGCTATACCGTGGGCGAGCGCGATCACTTCGGAGCGCTCGTTCTTGGTCTATATGAAAAGGGAAAACTGGCGTGGGCGGGAAATGTCGGAACCGGTTTCGACAATAAGATGCTGGCCGCGGTTCACCAGCGGCTGGAGCGGTTGACGGTTGCGAAGTCCCCGATTGCGGATGCGCCGAAGATTCCGGGCGGCGTGGTTTGGGTGCGTCCCGAAGTGGCGTGTGAAGTTAAATTCCTAAACTGGACGCGGGATGGAAGGCTGCGCGGCCCGGTGTTTCTAGGGCTGCGGCTCGATGTAGACGCGAAAGATTGCGTGCGGGAGCGGGCCGGTGACGCGGGCGAGCCGGATCCCCCGCCCAAGTCCATTTCTCAACTTCTTCCCGGCACGGAGAACGAGGCCGTCGTTACGGCGGACGGGCGGACGCTAAAGCTCACCAACCTGAACAAGATCTATTACCCTGACGACGGCTACGCCAAGCGCGATTTGCTGAATTATTACGACGCGGTCTCCGGTCTCTTGCTGCCGCACCTGAAAGACCGCCCGCTCTCGCTGAAGCGCTACCCCAACGGCATCCGCGACGAGTTTTTCTTCCAGAAAAATTCGCCGGGAAGTTTTCCCGCCTGGTTCCGGATGGAGCAAGTCGATAAGATTCGCTATGCGCTGGCCGAAGATCGCGCGAGCCTGCTCTACCTGACCAACCTTGGGTGCATCGATCAGAATCCTTGGATGAGCCGGACCGGATCTCTCGAAAATCCGGATTTCATATTGATCGATCTCGATCCGCATGGCTGCGAGTACGATCGCATTATCGAAGCCGCGCAGTTGGTGCGCAAGAAACTGGATGCGGTCGGGCTCGAAGGCTATCCGAAGACGACCGGGGGGGACGGGATGCACATCTACGTTCCGGTCGCGCCGCGGTATACCTACGAGCAGACGAAGGCGTTCGCGGCGGTATTGGCGCGGATGGCGGCGAGCGAACGCCCGGACTTGTTTACCGTGCCGCGATCGGTGGCGAAGCGCGAAAACGGAAAGGTTTACTTCGATTATTTACAGAATGGGGAGGGCAAGACGATTGCCGCGCCGTACGTGGTTCGAGCGTATGCGGGCGCTCCGGTGGCGACGCCGCTGGCGTGGCGCGAGGTGTGTCCGGGACTGCTGCCAACCCAATTCACGATTCGAAATGCCGTGAGAAGATTCGAGCGGGTAGGGGATTTGTTCGAAGGCGTTTTGAAAAAGCCGCAGACTTTGGAAGGATCGCTCGTGAAGCTGGAAAAATTGCTACGCTCGGGACGTTAATGGCGGTGACCTTGGTGCGCGTGGCCGGCTTCCACCGGGATCACGCAACCCTTCTCCGATACTTCACAGTTCACGTGTTCGAACTGAACCGTTGTGTGCCGGATTCTGTAGTGATCCGCCAGCACGTGATTCAGCCGCTGTAAAATGCAATCGCTGGCGGAAGGCGGAACGTCTTCGATCAGCACATGGCAGCTGCACGCATGCGAACTCGATCCGATGCTCCAGATGTGCAAATCGTGCACGTCAAGCACTCCTTGCACTCTTCGCATGTCGGCGATCACCGAACGCAATTCCAATCCGCGCGGCAGCCCTTCGAGGAGAATATTCAGCGATTCGCGGATGATGTCCCACGCGGTCCACACCACCAGCGCCGCGATGCCGATCGAAAGGATCGGGTCGATTTGATTCCAGCGGGTGAAGTGAATCGCGATGCCGCCCGCGACAATCGCGGCCGAGCCAAGCAAATCGCCCAGCATATGCACGAAAGCGCTGCGCACATTAATGTCGTTATGGCGCGCCATCCGCAAACCCCACATGATTCCGCCGTTTAAGGCGAGACCAAGCCCGGCAACTAGAATCATTACCGTTTCCTGCACCGGTTCCGGCCGCACGATTCTTTCGTAGCTCTCGTAGAAAATCCAGACCGAGAGCAAAACCAGAGTCAGCGCATTGATGAAAGCGGCAAGCACGCCGGCGCGTTGATATCCAAACGTCCGGCTCTCATCGGCGGGTTTCGATTGCACATAAAATCCGAACCAGGCAAGCAGGATGGCCAGGGCGTCCGTGGCATTGTGGCCCGCGTCGGAGAGCAGGGAGAGGCTGTTGGCGCGGATACCGGCAACGACCTCTATCGCCACGAACACGGTCGTGGCGAGTAGAGACCAAAGCAAAACTTTTCCGGTAGCCGCGTGGTGGTGCGAGTGCATCCGCTACCAGTTTACTGCGGAAAAGCGTTACTGTTCTCGTTTGATAAAGCGCATGTTGCCGACGCCATTCATTTTGGCCGGCCCATCTGTGACCGTATATCCGGCGGGAACCTGAAACAGCGAAGGATCGGGGTCGGCGCGGGTGATGTTGCTCAGCTTGTACACCGTTTCGCCAGCCATCGGATCATTGCGCTTGGTGAGGACGAATGTTTGCAGATCGGGCGCGAACCACCGCTCGGAAACGATCTGGATGGGCTGTTCGTTCCCTATTTGACCCGCCGGGATGGTGGTTGTGATTCGCGTGCCCTCGGCTTCGACTCCTTCGATGGTCTGCTTACCCAGCGATTCGGTCTTCGCGTCCGGCGCCGTCTTACTGAGGAAGAGGACATTCGCGCCGGAGGCTTTCGCCTCCGCCGTCAGCTTGTCGATCATTGAGATTTCAGCGGCATTCCGCGCGCCGGTTTGTGCGTCAGCCGGCGCCCTCAATATCCGAACATTGCCGCCAGATGCTTTCGCTTCCGCTATCTTCTTCTCGACCATCTGCTTGTCCATCTGGGCCTGTAGATTGAGCGCCGGACTTTTCACGGCGACATGTGAATCCGGTTCCAGGCGATAGGTTACGCCGGCAACCGCGTCGTTAATCAGAATGGTCTTATGCGCTTCACCGGCGGCCATTGGCCCAAACGCTGGAAACGACGTCTCGCTACGCGTCCGGCCGTCTTTGTCGCGATAAAGACGTGAACTCGACTTGCGAACGATGCGATTGCCGTCGGACAAGGTCTGAGTTGTTTCGGAGGTTTCATCCGCCGTGTAGGGCGCTCCCTTAATCACCTTTCCGCTCGAGAACCCGTCCGTCTGGATGTACTGGAAAAGTTGCGGGAAGTTTGCCAGTGGCGGCAGCGCCGGCATCCCGGCGGCCGGACCCACGTATTTATATATATGGGGTTCACCTTCCGGTCCTTGCGCCCAGGCCGCAGCCGCGAAGACCGCGGTGATTGCAATGCGTAACGCTCGTTTTTCTTTCATGCCGTTCACTCCTTATTGAGATGCATTTATAAAACGGATTGCTCGCGCCAAACCGTCCTGGCCCACGATTAATTCGGCGTTCAGTCGATCGTCGACCCTAACCCGCACAACTTCGGCGCGCTCGACCGGCGTGAGCGGGTCGGCGTAAGGGATCGGGTAAAACTCGGACGCGGTTTCGGTAGGTTGCGGCGGTTTTCGAGGATGCCTGCGCTTCGGCCGCGCCAAGACCGGCGGAGATTCCGGCGGGATCGCAGCGGCTTGCACCAGGGGCGCCCGTTGCGCCTTGAAAGGTAAGGCGTGAAGCACCTCGCGCTGCGGGGTTCTCCAGATGGTCGCCAATATCACCGCGGCGGCGATCGCGCCACCGGCGGTCACCCACGCGCGCTTCCAGACCGCCCGTCTCTTAGCCCGCTTTGCGAACGCGGCGAGCAAGATGGTTTCGAGATCCGCCGGGGCGTCTTCCGGCTTCTTCACGATGGACGCGAAGCCCGCGCTGAGCGCCCGCTGATTCGCTAGTTGAAGAGCACACGCGCGGCACATTTCGGCATGCGCGTCGGCATGCGCTTCGGCATGCGCGAGAGCGCCCGAATTAAGCACCCCGCGCGCCACTTCAATGAGAATCGGTTCGAAATCTTCGCAGTTCATACTAAACACCTGGATTGCAGCTTGGTTATCAATAGTGCCCGCCCGCGGTGCAATCGCGACCGAACCGTCCCGATGGCGCAGCCGATCGCCGCGGCCGCCTCTTCGTAACTCAACTCCTGCAATTCGCACAGAACCACGGCCTCTCGATAGTTCGGCGGCAGGGTCAGGATTGCCTGCCGCACTCCATCGATCGTTTCGCGCCGCGTGAGTTCGCTCAGCGGGTCGTCGAGCGAAACCGGCTCTTCAGCCGAGTCCTCGATTGTGTCCCACGCGCGATCGCGCTCCAAGTGCCGCCGGACGAAGTTCCGCGCGATGCCGTAGAGATACGCGTTGAGCGAGCCGCGGCGCGCATCGAACGAGCCCGCCTCGCGCATCAGCAGCATGAAAACTTCCTGCGTGACCTCTTCGGCGACGTGCCCGTTCCCGCTCATGTGCAGCGCGAAACGGTGCACGGAGTTGCGATGCAGGCGGTACACGGCGCTGAACGCTTCCGGGTCGCCGCCCGCGATGCGCCGAAGAAGATCGCCGTCCGTCCCCATTCGATGAGTATTCAGCCGGGAGGCGTCGAAAGTTCCCGATTGTTCTCATATCATACAAATTGCATGTTAAATTGACCCGCCAGGTCGAATTCGAGGTTCTGGCCCAATGTCCCGTGACGCGCGCCCGCGCCGGAATTCTGCACACCGCGCACGGCGATATCGAGACGCCGGTCTTCATGCCGGTCGGCACGCAAGCCACCGTGAAGGGCCTTTCGCAGCGCGATCTTTACGAAGACCTGAACGCTCGCATCATTCTCGGAAATACATATCATCTCTATCTGCGCCCCGGCCATGAAACCATACGGAAGCTCGGCGGCCTGCACAAATTCATGTCGTGGCCGGGAGCGATCCTGACCGATTCCGGCGGTTTCCAGGTCTTCAGCCTGAGCGGTCTTCGCAAGATTTCGGAAGAAGGCGTGTTGTTCCAATCGCACTTGAACGGCGATCCGCACCGGTTCACTCCCGCATCCACGGTCGATGTCCAACTGGCGCTGGGCAGCGACATCCTGATGGCGCTCGACGAGTGCCCGCCGTATCCGGTGAGTCGTGAATTCGCCCGCGTCTCCATGGATCGCACCGTCCGATGGGCAGTGAAAGCGAATGAGCATTTCCGCAATCGCATGAAGGAGGTGGATACGCGCCATGCCCTGTTTCCGATCGTGCAAGGCTCCACGTTTGCCGATTTGCGGCGGGAGTGCGCCCGGCAATTGGCGGATCTGGATGCCGACGGATACGCCATCGGCGGCCTCTCGGTGGGCGAGCCGCGCCCGCTCAGTCTCGAGATGGTCGAAGCGAGCGAGCCGCTGCTCCCGCGCGACCGGCCCCGGTATGCCATGGGGGTGGGGATGCCCGAAGAGCTGGCCCAATACGTGGCGCGAGGCATCGACATGATGGATTGCGTGCTGCCCTCCCGCAATGCCCGAAACGGATGCCTGTTCACCTCCCAAGGCCGCGTGATTATCAAGCACGCCCGGTATAAAGACGATCCGGAGCCGCTCGACCCGGACTGCTCCTGTTACACTTGCCGAAACTACTCGCGGGCGTACCTACGTCATCTGTATCAGGCCGGTGAAATTTTGTACGCGTCGCTGGGGACGCGGCACAATCTGGCGCGTTACCTTGACATAATGCGTAAGATCAGACAGGCTATCTTGTTGGGCCGGTTTCCCGCTTACCTGCAAGACCCCACTGTGATATCTTCGAACTTATTAAGGTGTTCTTGAATTTCCTCCAAACGGGTGCATCCGGTTCGATTCTGAGTTTCGCGCCGATTCTGATCATCTTCGGGATCTTTTACTTTCTTCTGTTTATGCCCATGCAGAAGCAGAAGAAGCAACAGGCAAGGATGATTGCGGACCTGAAGAATGGCGATGTCGTGGTTACCACGGGCGGCATTGTCGGCACCATCACGGCTGTCGACAGCGATTTTCTGACGCTGCGCGTAAAACCCGACAATCTGAAACTTCAGTTTTCCCGTACCGCCGTTTCGAGCCTCGCGGAAAGCGCGAAATCATAGAAATGACTGTTCATGCGAATCGAGTTGTTGTGGCGCGGACACTCGTGTCTGCCGTGTCCACACTCGTGTGGACACAGGGTTTTCGCGGCTTCCAAACAAGTGTCCACACG
>JBPCKZ010000097.1:0-32102 GCA_051003795.1 Bryobacteraceae bacterium
CAATCGAATCCGCGTTTGTTCAGCAACTGGTTCAGACGCTCATAGAAAGGATGGCCGACAGGCATCGCCAACCGGGATGCTTCAATCCAGATCGGCTCCTGCTTCTCGTTCGATCCTCGCTTGCCAACGACATGAATCCATCGTAAAGCGATTCGCGTTCTCACGCCAGGACAAAACTTGAGTTGCACCACGGGCTGCTAGGCGACCTCCTCCAGAATACATCCGTGTCGGCCAACGCCAATCGCAACATCGGCGGCCGCGACGCCTTTCATCAATATCTGCGGAGCGCGGTTGCTGGCGATAAGTCGTTTCGCGATCTCGCCTGGGAATCCGTGACGGCGACCGGGAATACATACGACGGGAACGTGGGCCAGACGAATTTCGTTTTCGGCGCCACGACGCCCATGGGTCCGATTCAGGACACGTACGACACCATGCTGGCGAAGACCTCGACGGCGTTTCTCGGCATCGCCTACTACGATTGCCTGCTTTGTCACAATGGCCGCGGACACCTGGACAGCATCAATCTGTGGGCCTCCACGGTCACAAGACTCGACGCCGAGCGCATGGCCGCGCATTTTTCGCGTCTGAGCATGCCGCGCCGGGCCGATGCGACCGATCCCGTGATGAGAAGTTGGGATGTGTTTGACCGCCCCACGGGCACGTACGATCTGAACACCACGTTCGGCAATCGCCCCAATCGCGTGGCGGTGGGCACGACGAAGAGCCTGATGCCGGAGTATCGCACCGGCAATGCACCGGCCGCCGACGGTAACTGGCGCGCGGCGTTTGCCGATCAATTGATCGCCGATCCGATGTTTTCCCGTAATTATGCCAACCGCCTCTGGAAGGCTTTTTTCAACCTCGGATTGGTGGACCCGATCGACACCATGGACCCCGCGCGGCTCGATCCAAAAAATCCGCCGCCGTCGCCCTGGGTATTGCAGGCGAGCAACCCCGAGCTGCTGGATCGGCTCTCGCGGGAAATGGTTCAGCGAAATTTCCAGCTTCGAGACGCTATCCGCGCGATCGTTCAGTCTTCGGCCTATCAACTGAGCTCCCGTTATTCGGGGGATTGGAAGCTGGAGTACGTTCCTCTTTACGCGCGCCACTATCCAAGACGCATGGACGCCGAAGAGGTTCACGACGCGATCGCAAAAGCGACGGGCGTTTTGGGAAGTTACCAGGTGAACGGCGTGGGGTCGGATCCGATTGTTTGGGCCATGCAGCTCCCCGAACCGCGGGAGCCTTTGAGCAATGGAGCGGTCGCGAATTTCCTGAATTCGTTCTTGCGCGGCAATCGCGACAATCAGCAGCGCAGTCAATCCGGCAGCATTCTTCAGCAACTGAATATGATGAACGACAACTTTGTCTTGAGCCGTGTAAAGGTGGCCGCATCGCCGGAACTGCTGGCTCTATCGAAGATGACCCACAACAACGCGCTTTTGGACGAGATATTTCTTACGTTCCTATCGCGCCTGCCCACCGGCGAGGAGCGGCGCAAAGGTAACGATTATTTGAACCAACCCGTTCCGGCGAACGCCAATGCGGCGGCAATCGCGGCGGCGCGAAATGCCACGATCGAAGATCTGGCGTGGGTCTGCATCAACAAGCTGGATTTCCTTTACAGCTATTAGAGCCAATATGAAAGACCGATTCGGATTCGACAGCTCGAAAATTCCGGGAACATTTTTCTGGAAGCGCCCGCAGATCAGCCGCCGCGTATTTTTCCGGCATGCGGCCAGCGCGGTTACCGGTTATTATCTGCTGCCGACGCGTCCGATGGAGACGATCGCGAAGGGCGCGGTTACGCCGATCGGCACCGCCAAGAAATGCATCTTTATCCTGCTGGCCCGGGGCGCCAAGCCACGTGGACACCTTCGATCTGAAAGAAGGCCCGTGGCTTCCCGCCAGCTTCAACCCGACCAGTTATGGCGATCTGCGCTTCCCGCAGGGCTTGATGCCCAAGCTCGCCGGCCAGATCGGGTCGCTCGCGTTCGTGCGTTCGGCGCGTTCCTGGGCCGCCGTCCACGGCCTGTCTCAGACTTGGTATCAGATCGGCCGCAATCCCATCTCGGCGCTGGCGAAAATCGCGCCTCACATCGGATCGGTCGTTTCGATCGAGAAGCGCGCCGGGATACCGATAAGACTCTGCCGGCCTTCATCTCCTTGAATGCGGGCGGCAGCACGGCGGGGGCGGGTTATCTTCCGCCGGAGAACGAGCCATTTTACGTGAGCCCGAATGGCGGCGGCTTAGGAAACACGACGCACCGCGACGGCGCCCCGCGCTTCGATTCGCGTTATAACTTACTGCTCGACGTGGACTACGATTCCCGCAATCGGTCGGCGATCGGACCGGCTATCGACGAGATGTCGGCGTTCAGCCTGAGCGCTCGCAAGCTGATGTACGACCCCCAGGTGGACGCCATTTTCAACTTCGACCAGAACGAGCGCAACCGCTATGGCAACACCACTTTCGGGAACGCCTGCATCACCGCCCGCAATCTGCTGCGCGCGAACAATGGCGCGCACTTCGTCCAGATTACCTTTGGAAGCTGGGATCACCACACCAACATCTACGCTCCGAATGCCGGATTAAATGTCATCGGCAAGCAATTCGATTCGGGTTTATCGACGCTGATAGCGGATCTGCAAAGCGACGGCACTTTGGATGAGACCTTGATCGTAGCCCTGGGCGAGTTTGGGCGCACGATTGGGGACGTAAACTCCGGCGCGGGCCGCGATCACTTTCTGCAGCAGTCGATCTTGTTCGCCGGAGCGAAGATCAAGGGAGGGCGAGCCATCGGCGCGACCGACGATAAAGGCTCGCAGACGGCCGACCCGGGTTGGTCGCGCAACCGCGATGTGCGGCCGGAAGACGTGGAAGCAACCATCTACTCCGCGCTGGGCATCGACTGGACAACCACCCGGCATGACGATCCCTTGGGGCGCGGCTTCGATTACGTGCCGTTTGCCGCCGAGCAGGATCTCTATGGCCCGATCAATGAACTCTGGGCCTGAGCTTTAGCCGCCCGGCCAACGGCCACGCGCCAATCGTCGCAAGGAGCGCGCTGGCAAGCAACAATAGCGCCCGCCTGAATTCCCCTTGTCCCGCGAACGCGTACGAACTGTAGAAGAAGCCGCGCGCGAGCAGCACGAACACCGCCAGGCTAAACAAGAAGAGCGGCACGCGCAATTTCGCCGCCAACAGGACGCACGCCAAACCCAGAATTCCCAGCGAGAGCAGCCACAACGGGAGCCGCTGCCCGCTCCACGGCAGCCAGCCTAGTTGCAAATCCGCGTTGCCGCTCAACAACACCACCATGGAAACCGCTATCGCCATCAGGCATAAAATCGCTTCAAAGATACAGCAGTAAATCCGCAGCACGTTTCGCAGTACAACCACGCCGGCAACCTCCAAGAACGGGAAACCGTAAGTCTATCATCTGGGGTTATCTGCTTTCGGGCGATGGGGGCCGCGTCCTGATCTCCAGTTTCCGCACGATGTTAGCGGCCGTCGCGATCCCGTTTCTCTTTCCCTCCAGTTCGCGGTAAATCGGGTTTTGCCGGAATATTTGACCTTGAAAACGCTCCGTGATGATTCTATTCGCCTGCGCGATTTCCTGTTCCAGCGCGGTACACAATTTATTGCGGATGAACTCCACTTCTTCCTTACTCATTTTCCTCTTGCCGCCTCGCTGTAGTTCTTCAGATATCACCTTGTGCAACCCGGCTCCGGAGCGTTTCAATCGAGCCGGTAAGTGCCATGCACCTTCAAATCATAATTCCTAATTCAGGCCGAAAAGCCGGTATTTCGAAGCGTTGTTTCAAACTTGTACTAATAATACTAGCCGTGAGCGCGAACTCTTCCGATACGCCTCTCATCGTATTTCTTAGCCTCTTAAGTCTGTTTCCTGGTAAACATTGGCACTTTCCCGATTGGACCCGGTGTTTTCGCGGCTTATCCTCGGCAACGGAGGCTATTCATGCACCACGGCACGTCAATGATTCTTGCGGCTATCGCATTTTACCCGGCAGCCGCCTTCGCCCAGGCCGACGCGGCATTTCAAGTGCGTCATTTTTCCAACTTGACCATAGGCGACTCGGTTATCAATCTCACCAACACCGGAGCAAGCTCCACCAACGCATATCCGACGCAAAACGGAAATCTTTGCGTCAATGTGTACACTTTCTCTCCGGACGAACAATTGATCTCGTGCTGCGCCTGCACGGTAACGCCCAACGGGCTTGTTTCGCTCTCGGCCCGGAACGACCTGACTAGCAACCCCCTGACGCTTGGCGTGCCCACTTCGATTATTGTGAAACTCTTGGCAACGGCGGGAACCGGGAATGGAGCTGGCTGCAGCGCTTCCACGGCCGGGGCCGCCGCGGATGCTCTTTTTCCGCCCGCGCCGGGCGGCAACCCGATCGTTTCCGGCTTGGCGGCCTGGGGCACCACGATCCACGCCGTTTCGATCCCGCCCGGAAAGCCGCCCACCGTCTATGCCCTTACTGAAACGGCTTTTACGCCGGCCACGTTGAGCCGGACGGAGCTATCGCGGATCACGACGCTGTGCGGGTTCATTCAGGTCGACGGCAGCGGTTTCGGAATCTGTAGATCCTGCCGTACGGGTGGACTAGGCGGGCCGCCGTCGGCTCTGTGAAGCGGCGATACCGCCTGTTTTCTACTCGTAGCGCAAGACTTCGGCGGGCGCGATGCGCGTCGCCGTCCTTGCCGGGTAGATCGTAGCGAGGAAGCTAATCAGGATGGCCGCCCCTGCTACCCACAGCCCGTCCCAGGGGCGCGGCTCGAACGGGACAAAGCTCAAGGCGTAAACCTGCTCATCCAGACGAATCCAGCGGTACCGGTCGGCGAAATAGCAGAGCGTATATCCGAGGGTCAGACCGATGCCGGTTCCGACCAAGCCGATCAGTAGCCCTTGAACCACGAAAATGCGGCGGATCTGCGCCCGGCGGGCTCCCATCGACATCAGCACGGCGATGTCCCGATACCGCTCCATCACCATCATCACCAGGACGATCAAAATGTTGAGCGCGGCCACCATCTCGATCAGGCCGATCGTTACCGCCGTCACGGCCCGCTCCATGCGCAAGGCATTTAAGATTTGACGATTCTGCTCCTGCCAGTTGGTCGCGGCGTACCGCGGACCGGCCATCTTCTCGGCCTGTTTGCCGATCTCCGGCGCGAGATACAGATCGTCCACTTTCAGCTCGATCGAATTCACGACATCCCGCAGGGAGAGGATCTTTTGCACGGCGGATAGGGAGCTGTAGGCCCAGTTATCGTCAAAATCGTAAAAGCCCGATCTGAAGATGCCCACCACGCGGAAACGTTGCTTGCCCGGCTCGGGGCCGAATGGCGTAAGGTTGCCCTGCGGGCTGATTACCGTAACCAGGCTGTTCAGCAGCATGCCCGTATCTTGAGCGAGACTCGATCCGAGAATAATGCCGGGGTATTTTCCGCCGTCCTCCAGCCGGTCGAGTGATCCCCGCTCAAGATGGCGGAGCGTGTCGCTGACGCGCAGCTCGGAATCCGGCAAAATCCCCTTTAGGATGGCCCCTTTTCCGGATTGTGGACCGCTGAGAAACACTTGGCCGTAAAGCACGGGGGCGGCGGCCAACACGTGCGGGATTTTCTGGAATTTCGCGATCAGCTCCCGCCAATTGGAGATGCCCGCGCCCGGCTCCTTTTCCAGAATGTTTACGTGAGCCGTGGCCCCCAGCAGATTCCGTTGCAGCGTGTTGCGGAAGCCATTGTTGATCGCAAGCGAAATCACCAGCGCCATTACCCCCGCGGCAACGCCCAGGATCGAAATCGCGGTGATGATCGAAACAACGGCTTCCTTGCGCCGCGCTTTCAAATAGCGGCCCGCAACGAAAAGCTCGAAGCTCACTCGCCCATTACCTTGATGACGACTCGTTTGGACCGTTGCCCGTCGAATTCCGCGTAGTAGACCTGTTGCCACGGCCCGAAATCGAGCTTGCCGTTCGTAACGGGCACGATTACTTCGTGGTGTATCAGAAGACTCTTCAGGTGGGCATCGCCATTGGTTTCACCGGTCCGATGATGGCGGTAATCGCGTCGGAACGGAGCCAGTTTCTCGAGCCATTCGTCGATGTCGGCGATGAGCCCGTCCTCGGCATCGTTCACCCAAATGCCGGCCGTGATGTGCATGGCGGACACCAGAATCATGCCTTCGCCGATGCCGCTTTTCTCGAGCGCGCTTTGGACCTGGGGAGTGATGTTGATGTACTCCCGGTGCTTGGCCGTGTTGAACGTCAGGTATTCGGTGTGGAACCGCATCCATTTAGCGTCTATTTAGCATTTTCACTTTGCGTCGCGCCAATTGGCACCGATCCCCACGTCGGCGACCAACGGCACTTCGAGCGGGTGAACCTGTTCCATCTCGCGCTTGACGATCTTCGCGACTTCATCCGCTTCCGCGGCGGGCGCTTCGAGAACCAGTTCGTCGTGCACCTGCAACAGCATCCTGGCCTCAAACTTATCGAGTTCGCGGTCGATGCGGATCATGGCCAGCTTGATGATGTCGGCCGCGGTGCCCTGCAAGGGCGAGTTTACGGCGGTTCGTTCGGCAAAGCCGCGGGCATTCGGGTTGCGGCTGTTCATATCGGGAATCGGACGTTCCCGGCCGAAAAGCGTTTTCGCAACGCCCGTGCGGCGAACCTCTTCGATGGTGGCATCGATGAATGTCCGCACTCCGGCGTAGCGCTCGAAATAATTGCGGATATATAGCTCGGCTTCCTTGCGCGATATGCCAAGCTGCGACGCAAGCCCAAACGGGCTGATGCCATAGACAATCCCGAAGTTCACGGCCTTGGCGTTGTTGCGCTCCCGGCGCGAGACCATCATCGGGGGAACACCCATTACTTCTGCGGCCGTGCGGGTGTGAATGTCCTCGCCGTTGCGGAAAGCTTCCACCAGCACGCGGTCGCGCGACATGTGCGCGAGCAGGCGAAGCTCGATCTGGGAATAGTCCGCAATCAGCAATTTCCACCCATCGCGCGGAACGAAGGCGGCGCGGATCTCGCGTCCCAAGTCCGTTTTGATCGGGATGTTCTGAAGATTCGGATTGGAGGACGAAAGCCGCCCGGTCGCCGCGCCGGTCGGATTGAAGCTGGTGTGGATGCGCCCCGTTCGTGGGTCGATCAAAGCAGGGATGGCATCGACGTAAGTGCCTTTCAGTTTTGTCAGCTGGCGGAATTCGAGAACCTTTCGAACAATTTCGTGATCGGCGGCCAGATTCTCTAGAACATCGGCGGCCGTGGAGATTACCTTGCCCTTGCCGTACTTTACCGGCGCGGGTAGGTTCAGGTCTTCAAACAGAACGCGGCCCAGTTGCTGCGGCGATGCGATGTTGAACTCTTTGCCCGCAAGCTGGTGGATCTCGCGCGTGAGCCGCGCGATCTGCGTTTCCATCAAATCGGAAAGGCGGCTAAGCTCGACTGTATCCACCCGGATGCCGGCGTGCTCCATGCGGGCGAGCACGGGAGCGAGCGGCAGGTCGATTCGGCCGTAGAGATCGCGCAGATTCCGAGCTTCCATCTCGGGCATCAAGAGCGTGTGCAGATCGAGCAGATGCACGGCTTGGCGCTCGACGGCTCCGTCCAGTTTTAAATCGAACCGCCGCTGCACGAGTCGATCAAGCGAGCTGCCGGACGGGTCGGCATCGAGCAGGAAGGAGTAGAGACTGGTGTCGTGTTCAAAGCCGCGGGCGTCGATTCCAGCCTTCATTAGCGATAGGAGGGTACACTTTACGTCGGCGGCAATCTTAGGCCGTCCCGGGTCTTCGAGCAAGGGCCTGAGACGGTCCAGAAACGTAAAGGGAACGGATTTGGCTTTGTTTGGTTCCCAGGCGACGCCAATCGAATCGCCCGGCACGCCCCCTAACGCGATTGCGACTGGCACTCCCGCCGGAATCCGGTTCAAATATTCGTCTACGTCAGCGGCCGTTTCGAGCGTTCCCAGATCGAGCGTGCGGGTATCCTGGCCCGGGCCAAGTTCCTTCAAATGGCTATGGAATTCGAGTTCTTTATAGATTTGCCGTAAAGCCGGAATGTCGGGCTCGTGCTTATAAAGATCGTCAAGCGAGACTTCGATGGGGACGTTGGTCTCAATCGTTGCGAGCTTTTTGCTCATCAGGATGCGATCGCGATTGTTCTGAAGGCTTTCCCGGTACATCTTGCGATCCACTTCGGCGGCTCGATCAAGGGCCGCCTCGATCGAGCCGAACTTCTCGATCAAATCCTTGGCGCCTTTTTCCCCAATCCCCGGCACCCCGGGGATGTTGTCGATAGCGTCGCCCTTAAGCGCGAGCAGGTCGGCTACTTGGCCGGGCTCGACGCCCATGAACTCCCTGACCTTCGCGGGATCGTACCAAGTGTCTTCTTTCGCTGGATTTAGCATCGCAACGCGATCCGTCACGAGTTGCAGCATGTCCTTGTCGCTCGAGACGATCACCACTTCGTATCCGGCCTTTTCGGCGCGGCTCGCAATGGTGCCGATCACGTCGTCGGCTTCGAAACCGGGGTATTGGAGGATCGGAATTCGGAGCGCTTCGATCAGCCGCCGAACGTAGCGGATTTGTTCCGGCAGATCGGATGGCATTTCCGCGCGGTTGGCCTTATATTCGGCGAACTCCTGCTCCCGCAGCGTTGGACCGACACTTTCGAAAATCGCCGCGATGTGCTCGGGTGCAAACGACTTTTCCAGTTTGCGAAGCATGTTGCTGAAGATAAAGACGGCTTCGGTGGAGATGCCGGTGCTGGTCCGCATGGGTGCGGTTTGCATGCGCGCGCGGGCGTGGTAGGCGCGGAAAATGAACCCGTACGTGTCGATCAGAAACAGGCGGGGGGAAAGCACTCTGCCTATCATACATCCTGTTCCGGGAAGCGGTACTCTGAGGACAGCCACCCCGCGCCAGTGTGGTTTTTCAACCACGCTACTTAGATTGAGTTTCAATGTTTTCAAACTGTTAGCGAAACGGTTAGGAGATTGCCCAGTGAACGTAAATGGAGACGGTCTTGCGATTCGAAACTACGATTCAGAGCCCGGTGGAGACCAGCGGGGTGGGATTGCACAGCGGGGTTCCGGTCAAAATTCGGGTTACTCCGGCGCCTGCTGGGACGGGTTTGGTATTCCTACGGACCGATCTCGATAATTTTCCGATCCCGGCCAGTTGGCGGCACGTTGCGCGAGTCAGCTATGCGACCAGCCTGATGCGCCAAGGCGTTCTGATTTCGACTACCGAGCATCTGCTGAGCACCTTCTACAGCCTCGGTATAGACAATGCTTACATCGAAATAGACAATCTCGAAGTGCCGATTCTGGATGGCAGCGGAATGCCCTTCGTTGAGTTAATCCGGCAGGCTGGGCTGAAGCAATACCGGCGCAAGCGGCGGTATTTGCGGATCAAGCGGCCCATCACGGTGGCAGATCGCGGCAAGCGCATCAGCATCCTCCCGGACGAGCGTTTCCGGCTCACGTGCGAGGTGCGGTTCGATCACCCAATGGTGGGAAACCAAGCGCTTGAAATGGAAGTAACCCCCGACACTTACGCGGAGGAGATCGCTCCGGCGCGGACGTTTGGCTTTGAATACGAACTCGCGCAAATGCGGGACATGGGCCTGATCCGGGGAGCCTCGCTCGAAAATGCCGTGTGTTTCGACCACCGGACGATATTGAACGAGGGTGGATTGCGGTTTCCGGATGAATGCTGCCGGCATAAGGCCCTCGATTTGATCGGAGATTTGGCGCTGATCGGGAAGCCGCTGCTGGGGCATGTAATTGCCGAGCGCGCGGGTCATGCGATGCACGCGGCGCTGGTGGCGCGGATCATGTCCGATTCGTCGGTTTACGACATTGTTACCTTCGACCAATTAGCGCCGAAGGTGGCGCACGCGCTGGTTTCCTGAATCGGCATGGCGCGAAAGAAAGAGAAATTCGATCTTGGGAAAGAGGTGCGCAAACTGGCGCGCGAACGGGTCGGCAAGGTGCGTGCGGAGAAGGTGATTGTTCCGAAGGCGGTGCGGAAGCCGAAACACAAAAAGCGGGTGGAGGAAATTTGATAATCGAGCTTGAATGCTTTACCGTAAGGAAGTAGGAGGAGGATATATGGCACTGCTGGAACCGACGGAAATGGAAATGATCGAAACGGAACTCGATTCATCCACGGCCGACATTCTGATTTTAGCGAGCAAGTTGTCGAGCAAAGGGCAAGTTACGCTGCCGAAAGGGGTGCGCGAGCGGCTCGGGGCCGAGGTCGGCGATATCATCGCTTATGAAGTGAAAGGAGACACCGTTACAATTTCGAAAGTGAAGCCGTTCGATAAAGCCTTCCACGCGGGCGTTTCGAAGACGCTGAATGAGTGGAACACCGCGGAAGACGAAGAAGCGTTTCGTGATCTGTGAGGCGTGGCAGGTGGTCGTCGTGCCGTTTCCGTTTTCCGATAGGCAAGAAGAAAAGAAACGGCCCGCTCTGGTACTGAGCAACAAGACATTTAACGCGAGGGGCAGTTCCGTCATGGCGATGATTACGTCTTCGGCCCACGATCCATGGCCCGGGGATAGTAACATTCAGGACCTGCCCGCCGCCGGGCTTCAGGTTCCCTGCAAAGTGCGGTTAAAACTCTTCACGCTCGATAACCGGCTGATTGCGAGAGCGGCCGGACGGCTATCGGCTTTGGACCAAAATACCGTGTCGGATCACCTTAAAATCAATCTGTTTTGATTCCCTGGTACATATGGCTTTCGGCGCTTTCCGTCACTTCGGCGATGGTGGGCGTGCATTGGGATATTTCGTGGCACCGCTCGATCGGTCGCGATTCGTTCTTCACTCCGGCGCATATCGCTATCTATCTCTGCGGCGTGCTCGCGGGAATTACTTGCGGGTACCTGATTCTTTCGACCACCTTCGGGCATTCGCCCCTGAAGGCAAACTCCGTAAAGATTTGGGGATTCCGGGCGCCTCTTGGCGCATTCATCTCCGCGTGGGGCGGTTTCGTAATGCTCGCCTCCGCGCCGTTTGACGATTGGTGGCACGGCGCATACGGCCTCGATGTAAAGATCCTGAGTCCGCCTCACATCGTGCTCGCGGTAGGCATGATCGCCGTCGAAATCGGAGCGCTGATACTGATTCAGAGCTATCGAAATCGAGCTTCGGCGGCCGCTAGGTCGCGGCTGGAAATCTTGTTTCTCTATATCGCCGCGATGATCGTGGTCGCGCTGCTGGTCGTTTCGCTCGAGTTGACGAACAAGGTTTCGATGCACCGCGGCGGATTCTACCGCGTGGTGTGCCTGCTGGTCCCGGTTGTGCTTGCGGCGGTTTCGAAAGCTTCCGGCCGCTGCTGGGCGGCCACCGTCACCGCCTCGATCTACACGCTATTCCTACTCGGATTCTTGTGGATTCTGCCGCTATTTCCGGCTCAAGCGAAACTCGGCCCCGTCTACCATGAGGTGAAATTTTTCATTCCGGCTGGGTTTCCCCTCTTGATCGTGCTTCCGGCTGTGGCCCTCGATCTGCTTTGGGCGCGAACTTCGAAGTGGAAAGCCTGGACGGTGTCGCTGGTTTCGGGCTTTGTGTTTCTAGCCGTGCTTTTTGCGGTGCAGTGGCCTTTCGCGGACTTCCTGATGTCGCCCGCCGCCCGTAATGCGCTCTTCGGCTCGGCGTATCTGGATTATCTATCCAGTCCGAATTCCTATCAGGCCCGCTTTGCGTTCCTGCCTTCGACGAACTTCTGGCCGGAAATGGCGTTGGCGCTGCTCGCGGCGATCCTGACGACCCGTTTTGGTTTTGCGTGGGGTAATTGGATGCGCGATGTCCGCCGGTAAGGGACTGGCCGGCGCATTCATTCTGCTTTGCGGGGTGAGATGCTGCTACGGGCACATCGGAAGCCCCGACGTTTACTACGAAGGCGGCGCGGGACCTTATAAATTGCTGGTCGCGATCCGGCCGCCGACCGTGATTCCTGGCGTCGCGCGAGTCGAGATCCAAGCGCTTTCGGCCGGCATTCAAAGCATTCGCATACTTCCGATGCCCTTGGCGGGAGACGGAGCGAAATTCCCGCCAACTCCCGACTTCGCGCGGCGCTCGAAGGAAGATCCGCGGTTCTACACCGGCACGCTCTGGATGATGGGCTTCGGCTCCTGGCAAGTGCGCGTTGAAGTAGACGGCGCGAACGGGCCCGGGCGGCTCGCGATTCCCGTTCCCGCGATCGCTTCGAACACGGCGGGCATGCGGAAACAGCTTGGCGCGGGGTTGTTCGCCGCGATGCTGTTTCTGGTATTCGGGTTGGTCAGCATTGTCGGCGCGGGTGTGCGGGAAGCCCGATTGCAGCCCGGCGTCGCTCCGCCCCCGGTTCTCCGCAAGAGATCTTACATCGCGATGGCGATCGCGGGTCTTACCGTTGGCCTCATTTTATATAACGGCGACCGCTGGTGGACATCTGAAGCCGACTCGTATCGAAATAAGGTTTACAAACCGCTTCAAATGACGGCGGCTCTCGAACGGGGGAACCGGCTTACGCTTCAATTGAAAGATCCGGGCTGGTTCACTTTCCGGCGGCTCGACGATCTGGTTCCCGATCACGATCACTTGATGCATTTGTTCGCGATCCGCATGCCGGGGATGGATCGGATGTGGCATTTGCATCCCGATGAAGGCGATGCCGGGATATTCACGCTCGATCTGCCGTCCATGCCGGCGGGGCGCTATAAGTTGTTCGCCGATATCGTTCATGAAAACGGATTGGCGGAGACGGCTACCACCGAGGCGGATCTCCCCGCTGTTACGAGGCGGCCACTGTCGGGCGACGACGCGGCTGGCGCGGCGCCGCCGGTTTCGGAAGCGGACACGAGCCGGACCATATCGATGCTGCCGAATGGATATCGCTTGGTGTGGCTCCGTGGAAACGCACCCATGGTTGCGAAGCGCATGGAGCTGTTTCAGTTTCAATTGGAAGACCCGAATGGCAAGCCGGCGCGGGACACGGAACCCTACATGGGAATGGCGGGGCACGCGGAGTTTGTGAAGGACAACGGGAAGGTGTTCGCGCACGTGCATCCGGCCGGGTCGGTTTCGATGGCGGCGCTGGCCATGACGCAGGCCATGACGCAGGGCGCCCGCGCGGACATGGCTTCCATGCCCGAAATGCACGGGATGCGGATTCCAGCGTTGGTTTCCTTCCCGTACGGATTTCCCGAGCCGGGACCGTATCGCGTGTTTGTGCAGATGAAGCGGGGCGGGGAAGTGGTTACGGGCGTTTTCGACGCGGACGTGAAATAGGCATGGCCGCCAAGGTCCGAGTGGGGGTGGTCGGGGCGGGGCAGTTCGGGCGGAATCACGTCCGCGTGGTGGAGCAATCGCAGCGGGCGGAACTAGCGGCCGTCGTCGATACCGATCCCGCGCGCGCGGCTCTAATGGACTATCGGCAGCTAGTTGGAAAAGTAGATGCCGCGATTGTGTCCGTGCCTACTTCGGTCCATGCGGAAATCGGCTGTTTCCTGCTCGAATCCGGGATCGATGTTTTGGTCGAAAAGCCGATCGCGCCGGATCTCGATTCCGCCGATCGACTGATCCGCGCGGCCGCCGGGCATGGGCGCATCCTTCAGGTGGGCCATCTGGAGCGATTTAATCCAGTGATTCTGGCTCTGGAAAAAATCGCCACGCTGCCGCTATTTTTTGAAATCCACCGGATGAGCGTTTTCAGCCCGCGCAGCCTGGATATCGACGTGGTTCTCGACTTGATGATCCACGATCTCGACATCGTTCTGGCGCTCGCGCGCGGCGACCTCGAAGAAGTTCACGCGGCGGGAATATCGATTCTGTCGTCCAAAATCGATATCGCCAATGTCCGTTTGGAATTTCGGGACGGTTGCGTGGCGAATCTCACTGCCAGCCGCGTATCCACCGAGCGGGTTCGCAAACTGCGGCTTTTCCAGCCGCAACAGTACATTTCACTCGATTATGCCAACCAGGAGTTGGTCCAGTTTACGGTTGGCAAGGATTCCGAGGGATCGCCGGAGATATCCGTCGAGCAACCGAAAGTCGAAAAGGGGGAACCGCTGAGTTTGCAGTTCGAGGCGTTCCTCGATAGTGTAGAGACGCGGCGCGCGCCGAAACTCGATGGCGCGGCGGCGCGTCGAACTCTCGAAGTGGCTTTGGCGATTCTTGCTAAAATCGAGGAACACTCAGGGATAGTCGCAGGGACAATCGGGCGGACCCTGTCATCCGCATGCCAACCGTAGTCGAACCGCATACAGACGAGGATCTTCAGCTTCTGTTGCCGTGGAAGCGGGACGGAGATCCCGTTCGCACCCGCAACGCGGCTGCGATTTCGCTGGCTGTCCATGCGCTTCTGATCGGCGCGCTCGTGGTAATGCCGGGTAGCCGTGCGAATGCTCCACAGCCGCAGGCGAGAACGCGCCGAATCCTTACGCCCCTTTTCGATCCCCCTACGGAACTGACGCAGAAGGCTCCCAATAAAGGCAAAATCACGAAAGAGATCACGGCCGAGATGATTCCGGAACGTCCGCGCATTCAGGCTCCTGTCCCCGCGAAACGCGGGATGCCCGTGCCGCCTCCGCGTCCACCGCAAACGGCAAAAGTTTCCTCGCCCGCGCCGATGCCGGAACCGCCCAAGGTGGCGGCTCCGGCTCCAACGCAGATCGCTCAACTGGCGTCACCGCAAATTCAGCCGCCTCCCCCGGAAAAACCGAAGCTCGCATTCGAAACCCCGGGCGCTTCCAGCTCTTCGGGTCCGAAGGGGTTGACGCCCCGTTTGGCGGTCCCGGCTCCGTCCATCGAGGAAGCCGTGCGCAATGTGGCGCGCGGCAATTCCGGCGGCGGACTGTCGGGCGGCGATTCCGAGATGGCTCCCGCGCCGCCGGGCCTGAATCTACCAGCGTCCGCCGGGCGGCCGCGCGTCGATTTCCAACTGCAGAGCGATCCCATGGGTGTCGATTTCAAGCCGTACATACTTCAGGTGCTGCAAACCGTACGCCGCAATTGGTTCGCGGTGTATCCCGAGAGCGCGAAACTGGGCCAGCGCGGAATGGTGAACCTCACGTTCTCGATTGAGCCGGGCGGAACCATTCCCAAGGCGATCGTCAGTTCATCGTCCGGCGTGCGCGCGCTCGATCAGGCGGCGGTGGCGGCATTGAGCGCGTCCAATCCTTTGTCGCCGCTTCCGGCCGAGTTTCATGGAAACCGCATCATCCTGCGGTTTACGTTTTCGTATAACATTCCCGTTCATTAGAGTGCGGAAGAAATTTGCCATGGCGATGGCGTGCTACGCGGCCATTGCCGTCTTGGCGGCCGTGACTCTCGATGGGAAGTTACGGATCGCGATCTGGATATTACTGGGAGCCTTGGCGGTGAAGACGGAGATCGCCCGACGGGCGAAGTGGTAAAAGCGCGCGGTTTTAGAGTTAGACTGTTCCACATGCCGGAAGGAGGGATGCAGCCAGAGGAGGCTCTTGCGGATGAGCGCAAGCTCGGGCATTACGAAATCCTCGGAAAGCTCGGCCAAGGCGGCGGTGGCGTGGTTTACAAGGCGCGGGACACGCGCCTCGAACGCCTGGTCGCGTTGAAAGTGCTGTCGTCCAAGAGAGTGGCGGATGAGAAAGACCGCCGCCGCTTCATGCAGGAGGCCCGGTCCGCGTCCGCGCTGAATCACCCGAACATCGTCACCATTTACGAAATCGCTTTGCTCGATGGCAAGCATTGCATCGCGATGGAATACATTGAAGGGCAAACGCTCCGCGAGCTGACGCAGCGAATTCCGGATGTGGCGTGCCTGATCGCGATGTTCCGCCAAATGGCTGAGGGCATGGCCGCGGCGCACGCCGGTGGGATCGTGCACCGCGATATTAAACCCGCCAACGTCATGCTGCGCGCCGACGGGTATATCAAGATTGTGGACTTCGGCCTGGCGCGGCTGGCAAACAACCCGGTATCCGAAGACGAAACGCAAACGGAACTTTCCCAACCGGGCACCATCGTGGGAACGGCCAAGTATATGTCGCCGGAGCAGGTGCGGGGTGAAGCGGTGGAAAGCCCCTCGGACGTCTTCTCGATGGGACTGGTGTTTTACAAACTCGCCACGGGAAAGCATCCGTTCCATTCCGGTCCGCCCTTTCGATATGTCCGGGGAATCCTGACCGAGACGCCGATACCCGCATCGAAGTTGAATCCGGAGATCCCGGCGGCGCTGGATTCCCTAATTCTGACAATGCTAGCGAAGGAGAAGGCGGGGCGCCCCGCTTTCGGAGCCATTAAGTCAGTGCTCGCATCGATGGAGCGACTCTCCGGGGGTGCGCCTGCGGCCGCGGCGCCACTCGCGCGGAGCAATTCGGTGGGACGGGAAGAGGAGTTAAGCCGCCTGCGCGCGGCGTTCGCATCCGTTTCCGCCGGGAGCGGAATAATGTTGACCGTCTGTGGCGACGCGGGCATGGGCAAGACGACGCTGGCCGAGGATTTTCTAGCCGGGATTGAGGCGCAATACGGGACCGCCTGGGCCGGACGCGGCCGCTGTTCCGAACGTCTCGCCGAAACCGATGCCTTCGCCCCAATCCTCGAAAGCTTGGACACGCTGCTGCGCGGCGAATCCGGAGACCAGGTCGCCCGCGTGATGAAGACCGTCGCGCCTACCTGGTACGTTCAGGTTTCGCCGCCGATAAGCGAGTCGACCGAAATTACGGCGAAGGAAGCGAGGACCGGTTCGCACGAGCGCATGCGGCGCGAATTCGTCTCTTTTTTCGAGGAGCTGTCGCGCACCCGGCCCGTGGTCTTGTTTCTCGACGACGTGCATTGGGCCGACGCGTCCACTTGCGACCTGCTGGCCCACCTGGGCGCGCGCATGGGCAACATCCGAATTTTGATCCTCGCCACGTATCGACCCGGCGCAGTCCTGGCGCGCGAGCATCCGTTCCTTCCATTGAAGTTCGAATTGGAGCGCCGCGGCGTCTGCCAGGACGTGCCGCTTTCGTTTCTCAGCTTGAACGACATTGAAAAGTACGTAGCGGCGCAGTTCCCGGCGAACCTGTTCCCGCCGGAATTCACGCGCGCGGTGCACGAAAGGACGGAAGGCAACCCGCTGTTCATGACGGAGATGCTGCGCTATCTGCGCGACCGCCGGATCCTGGTGGAGCAGGGCGGGCGCTGCCTGCTGGCCCAACCGGTCGGCGAAGTGCGCAAGGCGATCCCCGTCGGCATTCGTAGCTTGATCCGGCTCAAGATCGATCGGTTCAGCGAGGAGGATCGCCGCATCCTGTTATGCGCCGCCGTGCAAGGGCTGCAGTTTGACTCGGCGGTGATCGCTCAGGTTCTTTCGCTCGATCCGGTGGACGTCGAAGAGCGGCTACAGGAGATGGAGACGATGCATAGTTTTGTGCGGATCGTTGGCGAGCGGGAGTTTGCGAACCGCACTTTCTCCGTCCGGTACCGTTTCGTTCACGTGTTTTATCAGAACGCACTCTTTTCCTCGCTGACGCCATCGAGGCGCGCGGCGCACAGCCTGGCAATCGCGGAGGCGCTGGCTAGTTTTGCCGGAGATACTTCGCGGGGCATCGCCGCCGACCTGGCGCTCCTGTTCGAATCCGGGCGGGATTACGCCAGCGCCGCCCAGTATTTCCTCCAGGCGGCGCGCAATGCGGTCCGGATGTTCGCCTATCCGGAAACCGCCGTTCTCTGCGAGCGCGGGCTGCGAGCTCTGGCCTCGCTTCCGGAATCGCGCGAGCGCGACGCGCGGGAGCTCGTGTTTTCACTCATCCTGGGCGTTTCGCTAATGGCTACTCGGGGATACGCCGCCCCGGAAGTCGAAAAGACGCACCGGCGCTCGCGGGAACTGTGTCTCAAGT
This sequence comes from Bryobacteraceae bacterium, assembly GCA_051003795.1. GTDB lineage: Bacteria > Acidobacteriota > Terriglobia > Bryobacterales > Bryobacteraceae > JALYXS01. Next base: position 17,897 of record JBPCKZ010000097.1, read on the forward strand.
TGCGTGAGGATCGCCGGCTGTTACTGGTTCTCTGGGGCCTGCACACGTGCGCCGTGAACGCCGGTGACTTGACGGCCGCTTTGGAGACCGCGCTGGAAATGCGGCGGATAGCGGCGGTGTTGACGGAGCCGATCGCCAACGCCGCGTCGCTCCATGCCGTGGGGACCACTCTCGCCTTTATGGGCAGGGTAGCGGAAGCGCGCGAGACGCTGGAGAGCATTTTCGCCGAGTGTCCGGCAAACCAGCATACGTTCCATGGTTCGCTCTACGATTACGTCCTCGATCCTTGCGTAACAACCCTGAGCATGCTGGCGCGGGTTTTGGCGTTAATGGGCTATCTGGACCAGGCGGTCGCGAAGGCGGCTGAGTCCTTCGAACTGGCAAACGGCCTTGCTCATCCGCACAGCTTGGCCTACGCCATTTTCTGGGTAGGCTGGGTTCATCACGCGCGCGGCGAACACGCCGATGCCTGCCGGCATCTCGAATCGGCCATGGCGTTGAGCCGGGCGCACGGCTTCCCCCTGATTCTGGAGTGGGGACGGATGGTGCGCGGCTCGGCCCTGACCAACATGGGCCGGGCGAACGAAGGGATTTCCGAAATACGCAAGAGCCTGGATCGTCAGCGCTCGATGCGTTCGCTGCTGGAACGCTCGTATTTTCTCACCCTGCTGGCCGAGGCGCTGGGCGGCGTGGGCGCCTGCGAAGAGGCGCTGGCGGCGTGCGACGAAGCTCTCGAATTCGCGCAGCGCACCGAAGGCCGCTGCTACGAACCCGAAACACACCGCGTGCGAGGTGAAGTGTTGCTCGGAATGGGCGACGATGCGCGGCTCCCGGAGGCGGAAGCGGAATTCGAATGCGCTCTCGATCGGGCCAAGCGGGCGCAGTGCCGGTTGCTCGAGCTGCGCGCGGCCGTCAGCTACTTCCACCTACACCGCCGATTGGGCGATGCCGCGCGCGGGCGGGCGCCGCTGGCCGAGGTGTTGGCCTGGTTCAGCGAGGGAGCGAATTCGCCCGTCGTGACGGACGCGCGGATGTTGCTTGCCGATCGGTGATGCAAACGGCGATTGCCGCGGGCGCCTTCGCGCGTCGGCAGCCTACATCGGGTTCAGATCGTTCGACAAAATCACGGCTTCGGCCAAATCCCGCATGGGCCTTCGCAATCTCCGGCTCTCATTCCGCAATCGCAGATACGCTTCTTCTTCCGTGAGCGAATGCTTATGTTGCAGGATGCCTTTGGCGCGCTCCACGATTTTGCGCGTCTCCAGAGTGCGCTTCATGTCGAGCGTTTCGTTCATCAGGCGGGCATTATCAATCGCGATGGCGGCTTGTCCCGCCACCGCCTTTACGAATCCGATCTCTTCATCGCTGAAAGGCTGCTGTTGGCGCGGCTGGATGTTGAGCGCGCCCATTACGTTATCGCGCGAAATCAGCGGCACCGAAAGCCCGTTCGGGACGGCGCCGGCTTGAACCGGATTCACGGCGATCGTGCATCCCGGCGATTCGAGCGTTTCGGCCGCTATCCGCGAGATGGTATCCAGAATCCGGTCGAGGTCGCTCGCCTCGGAGATCGTGCGACCTATCGCCGCGAGCGCGTCCATACGCTTGGCGGCAGACTGCGACTCCTCCGTCAAGCGCGATTTCGCCAGAGCGCCGCCCATCTGCTCTCCGATAAACGTCACCAGGGCGACCTCCTCGGCCGTGTGCCGGTGAGGCTCGCGATGATGAACGTTGATCACGCCGATTAGGTCTCCGCCACTCACGAGGGGCACCGATAAGAATGCGGCGTAGCTGTCCTCCGGAAGAGTTTGAAAGGCTTTGAATCGGGTGTCTGCGCTCGCGTCGTTTGCCAGCGCAACCACCGACTTGTGAACGGCGACCCAGCCCGTAATTCCCTCGCCCATTTTGAGGCGAATGTGGCCGATCTCTTCGGCGTGGGGCAATTGCGACGCCCGCAGAACTACCTCGCCGGTCGCGTGATCGGCCAGATAAACCAGACAGGCATCGCTGTCGGCTGCCTGCATGATCAGACTTACCAAGTCTTTTAGCATCGTCTCCAGATCCAGCCCGGAACTCACGATACTACTGATGCGATGCAGCACGGACACCTGGCTGCCCATCGGTTCCACCTTAGCCACTTGAATCCACCCTTAACACCCAGTCTAGGGAGCGGGTTGCCGGCGCGTCCAATTCAAATTTTCTATAAGCCGGATCGGAGCGGAATTGAATTTGAAACAGTCGTTTACCGCAAGCTCAGGCACACCTGCGTCATATCGTCATACTGCGGGGCTCCGGATGTAAACGCATCCGCGCTCGCAATCATGTTCTCGATGATTGCGGCGGGCGGCAAATCGCGGCAACGCCGCGCGGCGTCGATCATTCGCTCTTCCCCCCATTCTTCATCGCCGGCGGTCATGGCTTCGCTGATTCCGTCCGTATATCCCACGAGCACGTCGCCGGGGCGGAGTTGACAGGCGGCTTGCAAATAGGCGGCGTGCTTCAATAGGCCGATCACCGGGCCACCCGCTTCCAGGCGGATCGCTTCGGCGCCGCGCAGCACGAAGGGGGCGTTGTGTCCCGCGTTCACGAATTCGAGCATCCTGGTTTGCGGATCGTATTCGCCATAAAAAAACGTCGCGTACCGATTGCTGGTGGAGGCTTCATAGACCAGCAGATTTACGTGCGACATCAGCTCGGCGAGGTCGGTAATTCCAGCCATCATCTGTCCGCGCAAGGACGCCTGCAAGCTCGCCATCAACAGCGCGGCGGCAATTCCTTTCCCGGAAACGTCGCCAATGGCGATGCCCAACTTGCCGCCGGCGGCAGGCAAAAAATTGTAGTAATCGCCGCCCACGCCCAGCGCCGGACGGCAATGTCCGCAATACTCAACGCCGGCAACGGGCGGGTAGCTCTGTGGGAATAATCGCTGCTGCACTTCGCGCGCGATTTCCATTTCGCGATTCACGCGCTCGCGTTGCACGGCTTCGTTCGCCAGCGTAGCGGCCAACTGGCTGTTCTCGAGAGCCAGCCCCGTCTGCGCGGCCACGGAGTGCAAAAGCTGAAGATCGGTTCGCGAGTATGGCGCTTCGGAGCGTTTGGGTCCCAGCACCATCACGCCCAGAAGGTCTTCCCTGCCGCTAAGCGGGAGAACCAGTTGGGCATCGAGCGCGAGCAACTTCTCACGCTCCGCGGGATCGGCCTGCTGCACCCAGGATTCCGGATCGTCGAAGTAAATGAGCGCGGGGCGGTTGGCCTTCCGCAGATGCTCGATGGTCTTGGCCTTTACCGGCAGGCACGACGGCGGAGCGTCCAAGCCAAGCGTTTGCGACAGGCAGTAGCGGTCCGTATCCTTGAGCAGCACCGCGGCGCGGAGCACATGAAGCGTTTCGCAGATGCGGTGCGTCACCGTATCGAGCAACGGTTTGGCTTCGACAAACTTCCGGACCTCTTCGCTCAAGTCGTTCAACACTTGATCGGAGTCGTATGCCTCGCGAAAAAATCGCCGGTCCATCCATGCCGCCAGGCGGTTGGAATATTTTCGCCGAAGGACTAATAGAGTGCATCCGATTCCTACCGTCCGGACCCGGTCGACGGCGCGGGCATTCGGTTCGATGGCGGCGCGGCCGGCCATCAGGGCGGCGGTAATCATCACGGCGCGGAGCGTCCACAGGCCGCCGCGAGCCAGCGTGTAGCGCGCGCCCTGCCGTACGACCACGCGAACGTCCATGGCGCGCTGCACCACGATGACGTATGCCAGCGTGACGGGAAATACCGCCAGCGCGGTTATGGTGACGAAAAAAATCCATCCCGGCATCCCCTCGAATGGATCCCGGCCTCGCAGCAGGCTGACCACGATAACGAGAAACATCGGCGTGAAGCCGGCCGACGCTCCCACCCACAGGACACGGAGCCGGCGCCGTACGTCGGGCGAGTAGGCGGAACCGATCTTACTTCCCAGCAGGAAAAAAAACAAGGAAATCGCGCCCATGCTGAGGCCCATGTACGCGACGTACGCGACGTTCATGTATGGCTGCAGGAATTGGATGGCGTCGAAGTTGTACTCCCGGCCCAAGCCGAAGACGAGAAACACGAGCCACAACGATGAGAGAGGCACGATGAGCAGCCATTTGAGCCAGGGCCGTCGACGGTCGAAAGCGGCGCGTTGGGGAAAGTAGACGCCGAACAGAAACATCCAAAGCGCGAGAGGTCCCCATACGGAAAAGTCTCCTGTCCCCAAGAAAGCGAGAAGGAGCGCGAGCAAGAGCCACGCGAGAGGGTCCATCGGGCGGATCGCGGCAACCCAGAACCCGAGGGATAAGCAAAAAACGGGCAATGCGATTACCCGCACCAGCGCTTCGGTCCATTGGCCGAGGCTGGGCGGGCTCGTACGCGCCGGTTCCAATTTCACTAAAACGCCGGTTTCAGAACCGGCTTGGGGACCCCCGGAGCGGCGAATCCGCACGGGAAGCAAGTCGCCCGGACGGTGTCGCGCCAGTGCTTGATCGCGCACCACCCGTCCGCGAAACGGCACGCCGTCGATCGCCAGCACCGTGTCGAAGCCGATGGATGCCGGCGCGCGCGGCTTCGGGCGTCATCCCCGCGACCGCGCGCATGCGGAACCCGAAATCGAACGGCGCTCTTGGACGCGTGGTCGCGAAACGGAGGTCGTCGATCGCCTGGATCGAGACGTGCCCTTCGTAAAACATGGCGGCAATAAACAGCACCGCGAGCAATGCGTAATTGCGATAACGCCGGTGCATGCCGATACCGATTGTAATGCGCCCGCGAAATTCGCCGCGCCTGAGCCTGCTGAAGGGGCGAATGTTGGAAGGCGGGCAGGCCCGAAAGCCTGCCCGTGTTTACGGCGGGTAACTAATAGGAACTGGCGCCGCTCGTCCGATGCTTCAATGCGCTGACTTGGTCGTGCGCCTGATGGACTTCCCGGCTCTGGCGTTGCACCACCGATTGAAGGTCGCTCGGCAAGCCCTTGGCGAGAGCTTTCTCGTACGCTTCCTTCGCGGCATCTTCGCCGCGCTCGCATTCGGCGATCACTGCCGCATCGTCTTGCCCCGTTACAGCCGACTTCACATTCAGCCATCCGCGATGCATTGCACCCGCGACGCTGCCGGACGTATCGGGGCTGCCCCCCAGCTTCGCAACTTCGGATTGCAGCTCGGACGCAAACTGCGCGCGCTGGCTGGAAAGCTTTTGAAAGAGCGATTGCAAATCGGAGCTTTTTACACCCTCGGCCGCCGATCGGAAGCCGTTTTCACCATCCTTGCAAGTCGAAATCAAGTCGTTAAGCGTCGAACGAATTTCATTTGTGTCTATTGCCATGTGTTCCATCCTTTCTGGATTCGAAGTGCAACTTGGATGCCATCCCCTTGGCGTGTTGTATATTCACGAAGATGTTTAAACTATTCGCGCTTCTCGCATTGGCCGCCCTGCCGGGGATTTCCGCCGGCAAGATGGCCGCTCCCGAATTGATCGATCTCGCGGGGCACGCCCCGAATTCGCCCGCGTTCCGCCAGGCGATTACAGACACGTTCCCCGAAGCCGATCTCAAGAAAGGCATTGCGGTACTGGGCCAGGGACCCGATTTTATCTGGGCAATCGATTCGGCGAGCAAGCCCTCACTCTTCGTGGACGGCGCCGCCGGACCGTCGATGAAGCAGATCCAGGGCGCCAATCTCTGGTTCGCCACGGGGAAACTCAAGACCGGCATGCCCCATACTTTTTACTACCCGGTGGACGGCAACCGCTTTGGCGGTAGCTACGACCTGCCGGCATACGGCCCGGAATCCTATGCCAAGCCCGGTGTCCCGCAAGGAACGCTTTCCGAAAAGATGGTGCACGCCAGCAAAATTTACGATGGGATGACGAGCGATTATTGGATCTACGTACCGGCGCAATACGATCCGAAGACACCCGCCGCGCTGATGGTGTGGCAAGATGGACCGACTTACAACCAGCGCGACGGCGGCAGGACGCGCATTCTCGACGCGGTAGACAACCTGATCCATGAAAAGAAAATTCCGGTGATGATCCAGGTGTTTATCGCGCCCGGAAAGATACGCGAGAAAGCCATGCGCAGCATTGAATACGACACCGTGAACGACACTTATGCTCGCTTTCTCCGGGACGAGCTTCTAGTGGAAGTTCAAAAGAAATACAGCCTGCGGAACGACGGTTACAGCCGCGGGATTACGGGCCTTTCTTCGGGCGGCATCTGCGCGTTCAACGTGGCGTGGCAGCAGCCCGATCAGTTCAGCCGGGTGCTTTCATGGATCGGCAGTTTCACCAGTATTCAATGGAAACCGGGAGTGATCGACGGCGGAAATGTTTACCCCAACAAAATCCGTAAAGAGGCCAAGCGGAACATTCGCGTGTGGCTGCAGGATGGCTCGGAGGATCTCGAAAACAATCACGGAAGCTGGCCGCTTCAAAATATCCAGATGGCGAATTCGCTCAAGCTGATGAATTACGATTTTCATCTGAGCTTCGGGCACGGGACGCACAACCCGGCGCACGGGAGCGCGCAATTTCCCGAGGAAATGGCCTGGCTGTGGAGGGATTACGATCCGGCGAAGCGCGAGCAAACCTACGAGATGGAACCGGCGGAGAGGGCGAAGCGCTTATTCCGGGTGAACATTTACAACCGGGATCATGAGTAATGCAAGCGAGCTACAACAAATCCTCGCGCCCGTTGTTTTCGAGCAGCTTAACGATCTCGCCGACCTGCTGCGCGCGGCTTCGATCCGCAATCAGCAGTGCGTCCGGCGTATCGACCACGATCAAATCCTTCACTCCGAGCAGCGCGACCAGTTTCTTCCCCGCGTCGATGTAGTTGCCCCGGCTTTCGGAAGATATTAACTCCGACCGGGATGCGTTCTCATCCGAATCGCGCGGCAGCAGTTCGTAGACGGCATCCCAGCTCCCCACGTCGTTCCATCCAATGTCGGCGCACGCCATCCCGGCGACATTTTGCGCGCGCTCCAGGACGGCATAATCGATCGAAATATCCGGGCACAGCGGAAAAACTTTCTCGAGCGCCGACGCGAACCGGCTGTCGTTGAAAGCGGGCAAGCCGGCGAGGTGCGCGGCGGTTTCCGGCAAATGCCTGGCGAGTTCCGCCAGCAATACATCGGCGCGCCAGAAAAACATCCCGGCATTCCAGTAGTAATTCCCGGACTGAACGTACTTCCTAGCAGTCTCCAAATTAGGCTTTTCCTTGAACGCGCGGACAGGTTGAACGCCCGCCGCGCCTGGCAACGTCCCGCAAGCGAATTCGATGTAGCCGTAACCCGTTTCCGGCCAGCGCGGTTGAATTCCCAGCACGGCGATTTGCCCCGCTTCGGCGGCCGCAAACGCCGGACGCAGCATTTCCAAATAGAGGTCCGGTTTCAAAATGACGTGGTCCGCGGGAAAAACGCCCATCACCGCGTTCGCATCGATCGATTGCAGAATGTGCGCCGCGAGACCGATGGCGGGCGCGGTGTTCCGCTGTTGGGGTTCGGCCAGAATCTGGCGCTCCGGAACTTCCGGCAACTGGCGCACGACCTCGTCGCGCAGATAATCGTTGGTCAGAATCCACAACCGCTCGGCGGGGATCAGCGGAATCAGGCGGTCAACCGTTGCCTGAATCAGCGAGCGCACGCCAACCACGTTTAGAACCTGTTTTGCGTGCCGGCGGCGGCTGCGCGGCCAGAAGCGGGTACCCCGCCCTCCGGCCAGAATAAGGCCGTGGTAATGGGATTCGGGCATCCGCTACTGAACGGGATAACCGTGGACCAAATTAAGCGTCCGGTTCCAACGCGTCTTCGTAAAGAAGTGCAGGGCGAGATCCTTGATGTGATCGACGCCGATGGTGGGATCGGCGAGCTGCTCGGTGGGCGCATCGTACGACCAGTAGATGATCAGCGGCTTGCCGATAATGTTTTCGCGCGGAACGAATCCCCAATAGCGGCTGTCGAGCGACGAGTCGCGGTTGTCGCCCATGGCGAAAAAACGATCCGGTGGAACCACGACCTCCCCGTTCTTCACGTCCTTTTCGAGCATGACCTGAGCCGGCGGATACAGCGGCACATTGGGATCGCCCGGAAAATTATCGCGGTAGGAATCGATGTATTCGGTCTTGTGAACCACGTACGGCTCATTCAACATCTTGCCGTTAAGGAACAGCTTCTTGTTCTGCACGCGGATGTGGTCGCCCGGAACGCCCATGCAGCGTTTCACGAAGGTCTGGCGGATATCGATGGGATACCGGAACACGATAATGTCGCCGCGCTTCACGTCCTCGTAAGGCAGGATGTGCTTCGAGATCGTTCCGCCCGGCGCGTAAGCCAGTTTGTCGACGAGCAAGTGATCGCCGACCAGCAACGTATCTTCCATCGAGCCGGTGGGGATCACAAAAGCCTGAACCAGCGTGGTGGTGCCAAACAGCAGCAGAATAAAGGTGACGACCCACTCGGCGATCACGCCCCGCGCCATATCGCGATGAACGGGAGGCGCTTCGTCATTAACGGGATTAACGCGTTTTTCGGCTACGCCGATATTTTCTCGGGCCACAGAGCACCATTGTATCGAAACTACTGCTATGCTGTTAAGACTCCAGGGTTCATGACCAGTTCCGCGCCGTCTTTGGATAAAAAAGCAGTTTCCGATCCGGAGCGACGGCAATTCACGCGCGGCCAGTCGATCGCGCTCGTATTCTGCTGCACCATCCTCGGCGCGGCGGCGCAAATTTTCATGAAGACCGGCGTGAACCAGCTAGATCACCTGGATCCTATTCGCATCGTCACGAACCTTCCTTTACTGGCCGGCTACTGTTTGTATGGAATCAACACGCTTCTCTTGATGTTGGCGCTGCGCGATGGCGAGCTGTCCGTTCTCTACCCGATAATCGCTCTCAGCTACGTTTGGGTAGCGATCCTATCCATCTACTTTTTTGAGGACAGGCTGAACCCGTGGAAGATAGCCGGGATCTTCGTGATCGTCGCGGGCGTGACCATTCTTGGCCGGAGCGGCAGAGAGAGCGCGGAAAAGTGAAAACCCCGGCGAGTTCGATGTTCTTGGTGATCTTCGCTTCGTTGATTGGGTCCTTTGGCGCCGTCTTCTTGAAGCTGGGCGCGGAGAAGTTGCGGCACGGGATTCGAAACTTAATCAGCCTTCAAGCATTCACGGGTGTCGTGCTGTTTCTCATCTCTTCGTTCTTCTTCGGGATGGGAATCAAGCACGGTGAACTCTCGGTTCTGTATCCAATGGTTTCGCTCTCTTATGTGTTTACGATGATCTGGTCTCGCGTGTTCTTCAAGGAGCCGGTAACCACGCCGAAGTATGTGGCGCTTGGATTGATTTTGACGGGAACCTGGCTCATGAACGTCAGCGGGCAGTAGCGACTCGTATTGGCAGTCGTCTCAACCACCGCCCACGCCCGTGCCGCAATTGCTTAATAACACTTTATAAACCAACGGAGCGTCCGGCTCGTAAATCAACCTGTGCGGGTAATAAAATGCTCCCGCTCTTATGTGATAATCAGCGCTTATACCGAGGGGAATAGTTGGCGAATAGCAGAACTTTGGGGTAGGCTATGGGGTTGCTCTTTTTCGGGCCAAACTTTGGCACTAATCGTGCTTACAATGTGTGCCATGCGCGGCCCAATATTAAAAACGAAGCAGAACCGCGCGGAATCTTAGCAAGTATCGCTAAGATTTTTTGAAACTTTCATGGCAGATCGACGTCTTATACAGGGATTAATTAAAAACGCAATTTTGGCCGAAGAGGGAGATAGACATGAGCAAGACTGAACTGGAAAAATTTAAGGCAATACTCGAAGCGAAGCAATCGGAACTGGCGTACTCGCTGCGGAATCGGGACGACATCGCTATCGAAAAAACGCCGGACGCGCTCGATGAAGTGCAGCTGGCAGGCGAACGTGAGTTAGCCATCCGCAATCTCGACCGGGAATCGATTCTGCTGAGGCATGTGCGGGGCGCTCTCGCCCGTATCGCGGACGGAAGCTACGGCACGTGTTTGCACTGCGACGAAGAGATCAGCCTGAAACGGTTGAACGCCGTTCCGCAGGCCGCATATTGCATCAAATGCCAGGAAGCCGCCGACCGTCATGAATTCGAAGCGGCGGAGACCCTCGAAGGCCTTCTCGCGAGCGCCGCTTGATTCGAGTCTGAGCGGGCCGGGAGTGTCCTTAGCACCCCGGCCCCGGCCTGTTCAGAGTTTAGCTACCTCGTCGGCTCTTCTTCCACCCACCCGCAGATTTGCTCCCCCAGCGTATTTACGCTATTGGTCAAACGGTCTGTTTCAACATTTACCAAATCGTGGCTTTCGGTGGGTGAATCCCCGGACTTGATTAGCTGGCGATGCGATTCCCGCAGGGCCGGAAGATCGCCGGGCAAAATCTTCGATCCGCGCAATTTCGCTCCCAGAAAGTACAAGGTCCGTTCCACGTCGTTTACGAATTGCCGGAAAGCCCCGCGCGCTGGAACCGGCTCGCGGTTTGACAGACCGGCCTCAAGCGCCATGAATGAATGGACCACCCGGTGGGAACTCGCGAGCATGGAGGACAACTCCTCCAACGCCGCCGCGGAAGCGCCCGGCTCGGCGGCCAATCGGTCGACCGCCGCTTCCAGATTGGAACGCGCGAGCCGTCCCGCTTGGCGGGTACGGTTCCGCTCCTTTTCGAAAGATCCGGCAGGGTCAAGATAACCCTGGCACACGGCGCGGAAGTAATCTCGATACGCATCGAGTAATAAAGCCAGCGTTTCCTGGATGTGGGTTCGTTCCCATGTGGGCCAGAGCCAATAGGCGAGCAAGGCAAGCGCGCCTCCCACCGCCGTGTTCAGCGCCCGCGCGGCAATTACCTGGTTCGGAGCAACTCCGCTCAAAGCCACCAGTAGCACCACCAGGGCACTGACGGCGGTAACGAAAACTCCGTAGTTGGCCGGTCCAAAGCAGCGCACCACAAAAAATGAAACTCCGATCAGCGCGATTTGAGTCGCCGTCGAGAGCGGCAGCGCGTGGAAGAGGACGGTCGCGATCGCCAGGCCGCCGAATGTACCCGCGAGGCGCAAGACGCCCCGGCTGAAGGTTGCCGTGAAATCGGGCTTCAACACGATCGCGATAGTCATCGGCAGCCAATACGATCTGCGCCAGTCGAGGCTGCGCCCCAGCGTATCGCCCACCGCGAGGCAGGCTGCCAGGCGGATAGCGTGGCGACATGCCGCCGATTCGAGCGTAAGATTGGCTCGCAGGGTAGCGATTCTGCCGCTCACCTGGAGAGTCCAAGGCTGCCGCGATTCGCGTTCCTCGAAAGCGTCGCTCCCCGCGGGCGTTGAATGGGAGGCCAACTCCGCCGCTGAACGAAGCTGCCCGCCGATCGCATCCATCTGGAAACGGGCATCCGCAATCATGGCGGCGGCCGGGGCGGAGCTTGTGACCATCCGGCGCCAGCGCTCCACGATTTCGTCCAATTCGCTCAATCGATCCGGCTCGTTCGTTTCCGGGGAACCCGTACCAAGCGAATTCGCGATCCCGCCAAGGAGGGTGGAACAGATGGATAGAAAACGATCCAGGATCTCGGCCGTGCGCTCGCCATCCGCCTCCCGTTCGATGCGCCGGCGAAGACGGGCCAGGATCAGCATGCTCAGGCGAACCCGCTCAGCCTGGTTGAGGAGTGAGCGGTACCGATCGGCGGTAACGCTGTGATCGCCTCCCAGGCCGGTTACCGCATTTTGCGCTTCGGTGGTTTGCGTACTGGCCGGAGGAGCCTCCGAGCGGCGGACGGTCAATGCCGCCGCGCGGGAAAGTTCCAAATAAAGGTTTCCGAGGGCGCGGCGTTCGGGCCGGTACCGGCGCACGGGCCAGAGCGCCAAAGCGAGCGCCGTTTGGAGCAACCCGCCCGCGAACGCAAGCAGCCCCGCGCATGCCGCGCGTTCTGGCGCCAAGGGTTGCGCCGAGAATACGACCAGCGTTACCAGGCTTACCACTCCGATGTCCGCCGCCTTCGTCCCGATCGCAACCAGCATGCCCGACGCGAAAGCCCAGCCGGCGGCCAGCGCCACCGCAAGCACGCCGTTCCGCGCGGAAACCGCGCCTACAAAAACGGCCACCGCGACGATGGCGCTCGAGGCGAGCATTCGCCTGCCGCGCTCCCGGTAGGAATCGCCGCCATCCGAAAAAGAGACGTTCAGCGCCCCCGTGCTAACGATTAGCCCGGGCCCCATATTGCCCGCGGCCACGCCGGCAATCAGGGGGAATAAAATGCCGATCGAGTTCCGCAGCGCCAGCCATGGCGCGATCTTACTCGCGTCAAAGCGGGTGATGGCGCGCCAGAGAGCGCTAGCGGAGCTTGGCGATGGTGAGTCGGCCGCGGAAACCGGCTCGGTAGCGTCCATCGGACGCTAGCCGTGCTGTCGCGCTATTTGCGATTTGGAATAGCGCTTGGCCTTCGCGCTCCCAGTTGGCTTGAATTTCTTGGACTTGATCTGCTTCGCGCGGGGGGTTACGTTTTGGTGGGAAGCCGCGTTTTGCGACTTAGAAGAGCGCAGCTTTTTTGCCTCGACCGGCGCCAGCCACAACACGCCGGCCAAGGCCAACACGATACATCGCATTACTTGATCCTACAGCTTTAACGCGCGCGCGTTCTATCGCACGCGCAAGCCAAACTCACGCACCTGCTCGCTTCCGGTTTCGTTCGCGAATATCCGCACGAAGTACGGTCCTGCTCCTAGCGGCTTCGGTACGGCGGCGCGCAAAACCTGGTCCGGCGAGTCCGATGCCGCGATGCCCTCCCGCACGGGCTTGCCCCTTTGGTCCACAATCCGCCAACGGTAGCGGGAGGCCGCCGGGAGGCCGCGTCCATCGAGCAGCAACATGAGAGGACGGTTCGCGACAGAGTTCCCGGCTTCCCCCTTCATGGCTTCGAGCCGGACGGTCGCGAACTCTTCGGAAAGCGTCGTCGCGCCCGGCCGCGGCCACTGCGTGGAAATTCCAACGACCAGCGCAACAATCGCTAGCGCCCCCGCAAACGCCGGCGCGGATGCCCATGTGGGCGTCCATGTGGATACCCATGTGGGCGTCCGCAAGCCGCCGATCCGGTCTTGCAGCCGGTCCCACATGGATTGCGATGCGGGCGCGTTGCGAAGCGCCGTCAGACTGCGCCGCATCGCGTGAATATAGATATCGGTTTCGTCCAGCCTCAGTTGGCAAGGATGGCAAATCAGAAGGTGTTCCTCGAAGGTCTCGAGCTCGCCGCCACTCAATCGGTCCATGGCGTATTGTTCGAAGCGGTCGTCGTTAACATGGCACATTTCTTGGGACATTTGGTTCCTTCCTCCAGTTCGCTCAAAACGCGGCAAATACGAATTGAGCGTCTTTGCAAGTGGAGTGGATTGCATCCGCGAAATTTCTCTAAAGTTTTTCTAAAACGTACCGATTGCGATTCGACGGCCGATTTTGCGCCTGCCCAGCTCGCCGAATCGCGCTTTCGCCCGCGATTTCAATAGCCGGAACTGCGTTTCGGTCAGGTTCATGCGCGTGCAGATCTCGTCCTGGCTTTCTTCGTCGAGATAAAATCGCGTCAAAATCTCCCGGTCGCGCTTCGAAATGCCCTTGAGCACCTTCCCGGCGATCTCCTCGTGCTCCCGGTGGATCGCAACCTTTTCCGGATCGAGCTGCACGTCCGGGATTCCGTGGCCGGTTTCGAGATCGACCTGCTGTTTTCGCGCCTGCACGGCGACGTCTATGTGCCCCGCGATCTGGCGCCGGACTACGGTCCGAACGAAGCCCATCAGCCGCTCGGGTTCGCGCAAATCCCCGCGGCGGATCGCCTGCACCACGATGAGGAAGCTGTCGTGGACCTTGTCGTCCAGATCCTGCGGCCCCAATTGCCTGCATAGATAATAACGGATGCCTCGCGAAAAAAGCTTGTACAGGTCCTCCATCCCACTGTTTTCCTGACGCTTGATTCTTTCGACCAATTCGAACCAGTCGGGCGACGGGCTCGAGGGAACCGGTTGTTCTGAAACGGCGTCCAGAGAACCATTGGTCACATTCTCCGGAGAGTGTGACACGGCTACACCAGCATAAGTCATTTTGTTTGCGAGTTCCCCACTAGAAAATAAGCGGCCCAGTATTCGGGCCGCGCGCGATACGATCCCGAGCGAATCATTTCCAGGCGGGCCGCGCGCAGCGC
>JBPCKZ010000098.1:0-7480 GCA_051003795.1 Bryobacteraceae bacterium
CAACAAGTGTCCACACGAGTGTGGACACGGCAGGCAAGAGTGCCCGCGCCACATGCGAACTAGACTCCCCAAAGGCGCAGTCCGGCCCCGAAAAGCCGTCCTCTCGATGGCACCCTACTCGCCTCCCACGGGCAATCGACTCGAAAAACTGCGCCTCGATTTCAACGAAAACACCGTGGGCTGCTCCCCGCGCGTCACGCAATTCCTGAAGGATTGCCTGACACCGGAGCGTCTCGCCGTATATCCCAGCTACGAAGAAACCAAGCAGACTCTCGCGGCTCATTTTCAAGTGAAGCCCGAGCGGTTCATCCTGACGAACGGAACCGACGAAGCGATCCAAGTGTTCATCAACACCTACGTCGACGACGCGCAACAAGTGCTGCTGCTGCGCCCCTCCTACGCGATGTACCGCTTCTACGCCGAAGTAGCGGGCGCGAAAATTTGCGAGATCGCTTATCAACCGCCGCTGTACGACGTACCCGTGCGCGAGATCCTCGAACGAATCGCGCCGGAGACACGCGCCGTCATCATCGCGAATCCGAACAATCCAACCGGCACGGCGACCGGTCTCGAAGCTATCGAGCGCATTCTCAAGCGCGCCCGTCACGCCGTCGTGCTGATCGACGAAGCTTATTACGAGTTCTGCGGCGTAACCGCGCTCCGCCGCCTGGACCAGTATCCGAATCTGTTCGTGAGCCGCACGTTTTCGAAAGTCTATGGGATGGCCGCCATGCGCATCGGCTGCCTGTTTTCGCACGAGGCGAATATCGCTTTTTTGCGCAAGACTCAGTCGCCCTATAGCGTGAATACGCTAGCCGGCTTGGCCGCGGGCGAGGCCGTGAAAGATACCGGCTACGTCCGGAATTACGTCGCGGAAGTGCTCGCGGCGCGCGAGCTGATGTGCGTGGGCCTTGAGAAACTAGGCATTCCCTACGTGCCAAGCTCGGCGAATTTCGTTTTGGCCGATGCCGGCAAGCGCGCCATCGAAGTGCGCGACGCCCTGCGCGATCGCGCGATTCTGGTTCGCGATCGAAGCTATGAAATCCCCGGTGGCCTGCGGATCACCGTCGGCACCCGCGAGCAGACGCGCCGGCTGCTCGAAGAACTGGAACAAATCTGGTAATGAGCAAGCTTTTGGTATTCGACATGGACGGCGTGTTGGTCGATGTGACCGAATCCTATCGCGAGACGATTCAGCGCACCGTCGAGCACTTCACGGGCCGGCGCATCGCGCGCGATCTGATTCAGGATTACAAAAATCGCGGCGGTTTCAACGACGATTGGAAACTATCGCACCAGTTGATTCAAGACCTCGGCGGGAGCGCCGCGTATCCAGAGATAGTCGATCGCTTTCAAGCGATTTTCCACGGCGATGGCTCGGATGGCTTGATTTTGCGCGAGCGGTGGCTTGCCGCGGATGGGCTGTTCAACCGGCTTGCGGAAAAATACGATTTGGCGATCTTCACGGGCAGGCTTCGCTGGGAAGCGGACGTGACGCTGCAACGTTTCGCGCCCAATCTGTTTTGTCCGATTATCGGGGCGGACAATGTGGAGCGCACGAAACCCGCGCCCGACGGGCTGCTGAAAATTCGAGAGATGGTTCCACACGAAGAAATCTGGTACATCGGCGATACGGTGGACGATGCCCGAAGCGCCCGCGCCGCGGCGGTGCCTTTCATCGGGATTGCATCCAAGGCGAGTCCCAAACGCGACGACCTGATCGGTTTGCTTCGCGCCGAAAAGGCCGTTGCGGTCGTGGACGACATCAACCAACTGGAGGCCGCGATTGCGAACGGCTAGAATTCAGCGCGATACCAAAGAAACGCAAATAGGCGGGAAACTCAATATCGACGGCACGGGCCAATATGAGATCTCGACCGGCATTCGCTTTCTCGATCACATGCTGGAACTGTTCACCAAGCATGGCGGGTTCGATCTGCAACTCGACGCGAAGGGCGATCTCGACGTGGACCAACATCACACGGTGGAGGACGCGGGCATCGTTCTGGGCCAGCTTTTTGCGAAAGCGCTGGGCGACCGGCGCGGCATCAATCGCGCGGGATATTTCGTGTTGCCCATGGATGAGACACTCGCCGTGGTCGCGCTGGACCTGGGCGGCCGCCCCGCTTTGGTGTATAAGGACCGCGTGAAAGTGCGGCTGGTGGGGGATTTGCAATCGGAACTCCTCGAGGATTTCTTCGGCGGTTTCGTGAATCATGCGGGCGCCAATCTGCACGCCAAGGTGCTGTACGGGCGATCGAATCATCACAAGATCGAAGCGATTTTCAAATGCTTCGCGCGCGCATTGCGGTACGCTTGCTCGACCGATGAGCGGCTGAAAGACCAATTGCCATCGACGAAAGGCTTATTGTGATCGCCGTCTTCGATTACGGCGCCGGCAATCTGCGGTCCGTGCTCAACACCCTCGAAGAGGTTGGGGCGGAGTTCGTTTTGACAAGCGATGCCGCTGGCTTGCGGAGCGCATCGAAGTTGATCCTGCCCGGAGTTGGGCATTTCGGCCAGATCATGCGCGCGCTCGACGATCTTCAAGTGCGCGAGACGCTGCGCGAGCGGATCGGCGCGGGCGTTCCTTTCCTCGGCATCTGTCTCGGTCTGCAGGCGTTGTTCGAGGGCAGCGAGGAGGCGCCGGAGCAGCGGGGCCTCGGGATTTTCGAAGGCACGGCGCGGCGTTTTTCCAACTCGGAGCGCGTGCCGCACATGGGTTGGAACCAGTTGGAGCCGCGCTCGCCCTCGAGGCTGCTGGCGAATATCGGTTTGAGGCCTTACGTATATTTCGCGCACAGTTACTACGTTCCGGAGACACCCGCGACGTCGGCTGCCTGCACCTACTCCGTCCCGTATACGGCGGCGCTCGAATCGGAAAATATCTTCGGCGTGCAATTTCATCCCGAAAAATCCGGGCCGGTCGGCTTGCGGATCGTTCGCAACTTCGTGGAGCTCCAGGTATAAGTTTTGCTGGCTAAACGCATCATCCCTTGTCTCGATGTCGCCGGCGGGCGCGTCGTCAAAGGCATCAACTTCGTCAACCTCCGCGATGCCGGAGACCCCGTCGAGCTCGCCGAGCGTTACAATCGCGACGGCGCGGACGAGCTGGTCTTCCTCGATATCACCGCATCGAGCGACGCCCGCGCCATCATGGCCCACGTCGTCGCCCTCACCGCGCGCAAGGTCTTTATCCCGCTTACGGTCGGCGGCGGAATCCGTTCGCTTGCCGACGCGCGGCGGATCCTTCTCTCCGGCGCCGATAAAGTTTCGGTCAACACCGCCGCGATCCGCCGTCCCGATCTCATCACCGAACTGAGCCGGGAATTCGGCGCGCAAGCGGTCGTGCTCGCCATCGATGCGCGCCGCCGCGCGCCCGGCGCATGGAACGTCTATACCCGCGGCGGCCGCGACGACGAGGGCATCGACGTCGTGGCATGGGCCGCGCGCGGCGAAGAGCTCGGCGCCGGGGAGATCCTGTTGACCTCGATGGACACCGATGGCGTCCAGGAAGGCTTCGATTGCGATCTCACGCGCGCCGTCTCGCGAGCCACTCGCATCCCGATCATCGCTTCGGGCGGCGCCGGGAAACCGGAAGATTTCACGCGCGTGTTGACCGACGGGGAAGCCGATGCCGCGCTCGCCGCTTCCATCTTTCACTATGGGACTTACACCGTGGAGCAACTGAAAGAGCACCTGTATCGCGACGGCGTTCCCGTGCGGAAAGCGGCATGATCGTCCCGTGTATCGACCTGATGGACGGCAAGGTCGTCCAGCTTGTGCAAGGCCGCGACAAGGCGCTTGAAGGCGATGCGCCCCTCGAAATGCTGCGCAAATTCGCCGCGTTTCCCGAGATCCAGGTGATCGACTTGGATGCCGCGATCGGAAAGGGCGCGAACGACGAGTTGGTTCAACTGTTAGCCTCGCGCGCCGCGATCCGAGTGGGGGGCGGCGTGCGTTCGATCGAGCGCGCGCGGACGCTGGTGGATCAAGGCGCGCGCAAGATTATCGTCGGCACGGCCGCTTTCGATGCGAAGGGGCCGAACCGGGATTTTCTGCAATCGCTATCGGACGAAATCGGCAAAGATCGATTGATAGTTGCGCTCGATTCGAAACACGGGAAAATTGTGGTGAAGGGTTGGCGCGAGGCGATGTCGTTTTCGGCCGAGGATGTCGTGCGCGCGCTGGAGCCTTACTGCTCCGGTTTTCTTTGCACGTATGTCGATAAGGAAGGCATGATGCAGGGAACCGATCTCGACTGGTTCCGGCGCTTGCGGCAGGCCACGGGGTTGGAGTTAACCGCCGCCGGCGGCATCACAACCATTGACGATATTCGCGCCTTGGACAAGCTCGACATCCACGCCGCCGTGGGAATGGCGATCTACACCGGCCGCCTGAAACTCGAAGATCTGGCGTGATCTTGCTCCTGCCTGGCATCCATATGGGGAGTGTTGCCGCGCAAGGACAATCGGGCGACCGGCCTTCACGACGGCATCGGAGAAGAATCCGATGCTGGCTTTAAGCGCCGGCCGTGAACGGAACCTTGTCGTAAATTTCGCTCAACTGGATATTGCAGTCGATACTTCCAATCCGGCATACGGCTTCCATTCCTACGTATTCCGTCAAGATCCATTGCTCTTCGGAACGCCGCTCGAAACTTTCGACTCGCGCCTCGTCTTGGGAAACGAGAATGTAGGCCTTCAGTGAATCCAGCTTCCAGTACTGGGCGAATTTGAATCCGCGGTCGTGTCCCTCGGTCGATTTGGAAAGCACTTCCACAATCGCCGTTGGATTTAGAAGCGTGTCCCTTTGATCGTCGGAGTAAACGGGGTCGCCGCAAACCACAACGATATCCGGATACGTGTACAGGCCCGTTTCGGAGACGCGAACCCGCAAATCCGTCGTTGAAACCAAGCAGGGCCGCTTCTTCAACGCTTGCCGCAGCTCGCCCGCAAAGTTACAGATGACGATTGCATGCGGATGCGTCCCGCCCGACATGGCGAAAATCCGACCTTGATAATACTCGTGCCTGACTTCGGCGGCTCGCTCGGCTTCCAAGTATTGCTCGGGCGTGATTCGCGGAACCGGTTGGGCCGACATACGGGATGCATTCCCGATTTTAACGCTGACATATAATGATCTTTGAGGTCCTAGTGTCCGTCCGCACCTTTCTACGTCTTTTTGCCCACATTCAAATGCTTCCCATTCTCGAGAGTGGGGAGGAAACTCTAGTTGGCGGCCAAGCCGTGATGGAGGGCGTCATGATGCGCGCTCCGCACAGCTATTGCGTCGCCGTTCGCAAGCCCGATGGCGAAATCGTCACCGAAGAGATGCCGGTGCCGCGCATGGCGGAGAAATATCGCCTTTTCAAATATCCCGTTCTGCGGGGAATCGGGACGCTGGGCCAAGCCATGTCGCTCGGGATCAAAGCGCTGCGGTTTTCGGCAAATGCGGCGCTCGCGACCGGTGAATCCGCGGAGAAGCCGAAAGAACTCTCCTCCTGGATGCTCGGTCTAAACCTCCTTTTCTCCCTGGCTTTTTTCATCTTCCTTTATAAATTCGTCCCGCTGCTCGTCGTAACCAAACTCGGAAAAATTTATCCGATGCTGCAGGGCCGCATCGCCTTCAATGTCGCCGACGGCCTGCTTCGCATGGCAATCTTTCTGGCGTTCTTGTATTTTGTTTCGCGCGCCAAGGATATCAAGCGCGTTTTTGAATACCACGGGGCCGAGCATAAGGTCGTATTCAACTTTGAATCCGGCAAGCCGGTCAACGTCGAAAACGCGCAAGAATTCGTCACGTTTCATCCGCGCTGCGGAACGAGTTTCCTCCTGGTCGTGATGGTGATCTCGATGCTCGTTTACATCCTGATCCCGTTCGATTCGTTCACGGGAAAACTGGTCTCGCGCATCGCGCTTCTGCCCGTGATTACCGGGATGAGCTACGAGTTGATCCGTTTCGCCGCGAAGCGCCGCGGTTCGTTCCTGGCCACGCTTACGGCGCCGGGCTTGTGGCTGCAGCGAATTACCACTCAGCCGCCATCGGATGAACAGACCAGCGTCGCCATCTGCGCTTTGAATCGCGCGATGACTCTCGAAGGAAAGCAGGGCGGCGAACTCGTTATCGCGTAATCCGCGGCTTGAATGGAATTCAGAGAGAGGCTCGATCAGGCCGCTAAGCGGTTTGACGAATTAACTCGTCAACTCGCCGATCCGGCGGTATTCAACGACGGCGATCAATACCGCAAGTCGGCGAAGGCCCGCAGCGATCTGGCCGAGATCGTTTCCAAGTATGAAGAGTGGAAACGCGCATCGAGCGAAATCGAACAAGCGCGCGGCATGATGTCCGAATCCGATCCGGAACTGCTGCAAATGGCGGCGGACGAGATCGCGCGCAGCGAGCCCATGCTGGCGAGGATCGAGGAAGAGCTCAAGATCCTGCTGCTGCCGAAAGATCCTCTCGACGAGAAGAACGTCGTGCTCGAAATCCGCGCGGGAACGGGAGGCGACGAGGCTACGCTGTTTGCGGCCGAGATGTTCCGAATGTATTCGCGCTACGCGGAGTCGCAGCATTGGAAAGTGGAAATCACCTCGAGCAGCGAATCTTCGGTGGGCGGCGTGAAGGAAGTGATCGCGCTCATCAACGGCGAAAAAGTGTACAGCAAGCTCAAATACGAGAGCGGCGTGCACCGCGTGCAGCGCGTGCCGCAGACCGAGACGCAGGGCCGCGTGCATACATCGGCCATTACCGTTGCCGTGCTGCCCGAAGCCGACGACGTAGAGGTCAAGATCGAAGAGAAAGACCTAAGGGTCGACACGTTCTGCTCTTCGGGTCCGGGAGGTCAATCTGTCAACACCACCTACTCGGCGATCCGAATTACGCACATGCCGAGCGGCCTGGTGGTGTCTTGCCAGGACGAGAAGTCGCAGATCAAGAATCGCGCGAAGGCGCTGCGCGTGCTGCGGTCGCGCCTTTACGAATTGGAACTCGAAAAGCAGCAAGCGGCTGTCGGGGCCGAGCGCCGCAGCATGGTCGGTACCGGGGGCCGCGCCGAGAAGATTCGAACCTACAATTTTCCGCAGAACCGGCTGACGGACCACCGCATCGGGCTTACGGTTCATCAGCTCGACATGGTGATGGACGGGCGCATCGATCAGATTGTCGAAGCGGTGAACTCGCATTTTCAGACCGAGAAACTGAAGAACGACGGTAACGGTAATGGCACCCACGCGTAATTGACGGTTCATACGGCGATTTTGCAAGGCACGAAATTGTTCGCGGACGCGGGCGTTTCCGCTCCCCGCCTGACCGCCGAAGTGCTCTTGTGCCATGCGCTGCGTTGCGAGCGCCCTTACCTCTACGCGCACCCCGAGCGGGAACTGCGCGAGGTCGAATGGCTGCATTACGGCCGCTATCTGCACGAGCGCCTCAAGGGCAAGCCCACCCAGTACATTACTCACGCGCAAGAGTTCTACGG
>JBPCKZ010000099.1:0-7061 GCA_051003795.1 Bryobacteraceae bacterium
TCAGAAATCGTTCAACGGCCAGTAAACAACGGCGCAATCGAGACCAATGTCAAACCAACGACGAACAGCGCGAACATTATGCCGAGCATCAATCGTACTTTGTCGTCGGCCCCGGCGAACTCCTTCCAAAGCAGCAATCCCCAAAGCGCGCTGATCATGGTAGCGCCCTGTCCAATTGCATAGCTGACCGCCGGGCCGACCTGCGCCTTGCCTTGCGCGCTCGCGGCGACGAAGTTCGCAATCGTGCCGGTGCTCCAGATGAACCCGCCCAATATACCAAGCCCGTGCCGCTTCGCCTTGCCTCGGAAATATTCCCGGATCTCCACCGGCTCGCCTTCCACCGGAAGATTCATGAAAAACAGATTGAAAACGAACGTCGAAAGAAAAACACCCAGCGCGAATACCACGCCGACCGCGTAAGGCCCCAGCCCGATGTCGGGGTCTCCTTTCGCCATTTCGACCAGCGGAAAAAACGAGCCCATCAACAGGCCGCTCACCAAACTGATGAGCACGCCTTTAAGGTTTACTTGTTTCCGCGTCGACTTCGCCTTCCCGCTCCGCGCGAGCTCTTCCACCTTCATCAGCGCGTAGGCGCGGTAAGCGAACGCATCGACCACGATTGCCGCCACGATGATCGCCGCGCCGGAAAACAGCAGCGCCGGATTCCCGTGCGGCTTCAGCGCGTAATTCCAGCCCACGCCGATGACCAAGGCGACTCCAATGCCAATGGGGAACGCGACCGACAGGCCAGCCAGCGAGATGGCCGCCACCAGCAGCATGTTCGCCAGATTGAAAATAACGCCCGCCCCGAAGGCGAACGCGTCCTGCGTTTTGCCCGCATGGGTAAGATCGTCCAGAAACGAGAATCCGTCGTAACCCATGCTGCCGAACGTCAGCGCGTAAAAAATCGCGGCGATCAGCACGCCGAAAGCATAATCGAAATAGAAAAGCTCAAACCGCCACTTCGGGCCAGCCAACTTGAACGTGTTGGCCCACGATCCCCAACACAACATGCTGACGATCGTCAAAAGCAGGGAAACGGCGTATGTGGCAGGCAGCAGCATGTAGGTCTTCGTGCGAGAGTACAACGCCTAACGCGGGAACGTCAAGGCAACCCGGCGCGATTCTCCCGGACTTCGAGCCGTGACCCGCCTGGCACCACGTGCAGTGACGCGTTCGACGACCGGCAATCCGGCAGCGGTACAACCGAGTAATAATTCAGCCCGTATCGCCAGGTCCGATCGATGTCCCCGATACAAGCCGGGCGGTTTCGCCGCTGCAATTCCCGCCATATCGGCCGGGCGGAGGCGGCCCGATCGATTATGGGAAAAGCCGTTGTCTCGAGGTAAACAGCCGCTAAGACCGTGAAGACCGCGAGCGATGCAAAGGCCGCGTCCCGGCGCCTGCGGCTATCCAGAAACCAGAGGATAATTCCCGCAAGCGCCATCGCCAAGGCCAAGATCCAGAGCTGTTTCGTGAATCCTTGGGACGCTGAGGTAAAGGCGAAGCTGAACCGAAACGCGCCGGCCGCCAGCGCGAGAGGCAGAATATTCGCGATCGCCGGCGTGAGAGCCAGCAGAATCGTGGATGCGAACAACAGTCCGCCCGCCAGACGGAATTTTGTCAGTCCGATGCCCGCGAGCGCCGTCGCCGCCGGGAGCAGCGGCATCAGGTAACCGGGCAATTTGTTCGTGGCGGCGGAGAAGAACACAAATCCGAAAATCAACCAAAGCAGCAGGAAAAGCACGCGGGGATCGCGGTAGAGCGCGGGCCGGAAAATGGTAACCAGCATCGGCGTCCACGGAAACAGAGCCAGGAGGAACACCGGGACGTAATACCAGGAAGGCTGTCCATGCTGCAAAGTGTCCGAAGTGAATCGTTGGAAGTGATGCTCCCAAAAGAACGTGCGCGGAAAAACGCTGCCATTGCGAATGGTGCAGAGCGCGTACCAGGGCAACGCGATCGCCGCGAAGATCAGAACCGGTTTCGGCGATAGAAGATCGCGCCATTGTTTCCGTCCACTCCACGCAAGCGGCAACGCCAATACTAACGGAACCAGGCCCTTCGCCAATACCGCTAAAGCCAACATCGCGGACGCGGGCAGCAGCCAGCTCCGGTTCCGTGAGCGAAGCTTCAGTGATCCAATCCAGGGTAGGGTCAGCAGCATGGCCGCGGAAAAAGTCGCGGCGAGCGGAAGGTCCGTCACGCTCACATGGCTGTAAGCGAGCCATCCCCCCGACGTGCCGAGCATGACCGCAGCGTAGGCGGCGGCGCGTATTCCAAATTCCCGGCGCAAAATCCAGAAATAGAAAAAAAGAAGCGCGATGCTTATTAGCGCCACAGGCAGACGGGGCGCGAGGTCTTCCGAAAGGTGTAGGCGAAACGCCGCGCCAGTCATCCAGTAGAGCAGCGCCGGTTTCTCAAACCAGGGCTGGCCCCACAATCGCGGCGTGATCCAGTCGCCTGACAACGCCATGGCGCGCCCGATCGAGGCATACCGCGGTTCGTCGCGCATCACAACGCCCATGGCGGTCAAGTTGAACAGGTAGAGGAAATAGATTGCGGCCAACACAAGCGGGATGGCCGCCCGTGAGGCGCGCGGTAACATCAATCAATTATGAACCGCTTCCGCGTGTTGCTCCTGTTGATGTCGGCCGGTGCGGCCGTTGCCGCGCCGAAGGACCAGGTCGTTCGCTATTTGACGGACCTGGTGCGCCTCAAGACCACCAATCCTCCGGGCAATGAGACGCGCGTGGCGCAGTACCTCAAGCAAGTAGCGGATGCCAACGGAATTTCGTGCGAACTGCTTGGCGCGAATCCCGCGCGGATGAATTTCGTGGCGCGATTAAAGGGTTCAGGGAATGCGAGGCCGCTCTTGCTCATCGCGCACAGCGACGTGGTTCCGGCCGATCGGACGCAGTGGACCGTCGATCCATTTGCGGCTTTGACCAAAAATGGCGCGATCTACGGACGCGGCACCGAGGACGACAAATCGCTGCTTGCCGCGGAATTGGCCGTGCTCGTCGAACTGAAAAAGAGCAACATTCATCTGAACCGCGACGTGATTCTGGTTTCGGAATCGGATGAGGAAGCGGGCTCCACCGGGATGACTTGGCTGATCCAAAACGCTTATCCCAAGATCGACGCCGAATTCGCGCTCAACGAGTTTTCTTACACCATCGATACGCCTTCCGGCGTGCGGATTTTCCAGATTCAGACGGCGGAAAAGATCCCCACGCGCGTCACGCTCAACGCCCGCGGCACGGCGGGGCACGGTTCGCTGCCGCGCGCGGATAACCCCGTGTTGCATCTGGCGCGCGCGGTGACCCGCCTCGCCGATGCGGATGAGCCCGTGGCGTTGAACGCGACCACTCGCCAGTATTTTCAGGAGATGGCGAAGATCACGGATTTCGCGTGGCTCAAGACTCTATTGCCAAAATTGGAAAACCCGGCGCTCTCAAGCGCGATCGCGAACCAGATCCGCGAGCGTGAGCCCGAATTCAGCGCCATGCTACGGACCACCGTCTCGCCGACCATGCTGCAAGCGGGGGTAAAGATAAATGTAATTCCCAACGCAGCGCAAGCGCAGATAGACGTGCGCCGTTTACCCACCGAAACCAAGGAAGAGGTCTACGCCCGCTTTCGCAAAATTATAAACGACCCTCTGGTGGAGATTGAATCCGCCGGAGGCCAGGAGCAGCCCGCGACGGAGCCGAGTTCGCTCACCTCGCCCCTGTATCGCGCGATGGAAAAGGTGTTTCTCGCATCGTCGCCTAACAGCCGCGTGGTTCCGTTTCTGATGCGCGGCACCACCGACGGCG
Source organism: Bryobacteraceae bacterium (assembly GCA_051003795.1). Taxonomy (GTDB): domain Bacteria; phylum Acidobacteriota; class Terriglobia; order Bryobacterales; family Bryobacteraceae; genus JALYXS01. The sequence goes on from JBPCKZ010000099.1 coordinate 3,822, forward strand.
CTTATCTAAGGGCGAAGGGCGTGGCCGTGTATGGCGTCCCGCTGTTCCGCCGCGAAGGCGAGTTGAGAATGCACGGCAACGACGAGCGCATCTCCATCGAGAATTTGCAAACCGGGACCGAATTGCTGATGAAGATTGTGATCGAGGCAGCGGGAAGCGCCAAAATTTGACAGCCGGACGGAAGGTTTGATATCTTCCCCCTATCCGGGGTTGTTTCACACATTCTGTGTAGGGGTTTTCCATGTCTGTAAACCGCGCATCGCTTTTTGCCTTATTTCTGCTTGCCGCCGCTCTTCTCGACGCCCAGACGCCAACCGGCGACATTACGGGATCGATTACGGATGCAACGGGCGCCGCCATCGCCGGGGCGACAATTTCAGCCACCAATAGCGGGACGGGCTCGCAACGCACCGCCACTTCGAACGATTCCGGCGTCTATAGCCTGCCTTCGCTCACGCCGGGCAACTATTCACTGAGAGTAGAGACAAAAGGATTCAAGGTCGCCGAGCGCCGCGATGTCGAGTTGCAAGTCGGCCAAGTCGATCGCCTCGACTTCACCATGGAGGTGGGAAACACTAGCGACACCATTGAAGTAGCCGGCGGCGCTCCTGTTATTGAAACGGAGAACGCCTCGATCGGCACCGTCATCGAGAACCGCCGGATTATCGACTTGCCATTGAACGGACGGAATCCCCTCCAACTGGTGTCGCTTACTCCGGGTGCAACCACCAATGGACCGGCATCCTCGCAAGGCCAGCAGCGCATGGGCGGCGCGCGCAATTCCTTCTCGCTCAATGTAAGCGGCCAGCGCACCAGTTTTAATCACTATTCGCTCGATGGCGTGGAAAACACCGATCCGAATTTCAACACTTACTTGTTCCTGCCCTCGGTCGACGCGCTTCAGGAGTTCAAAGTCGAGAGCGGAACCTATGGCGCGGAATATGGCCGCGGTCTCAGCCAAGTCAACATCACGACCAAGAGCGGCACCAACGAGTTCCACGGCGCGTTGTTCGAGTTCCTGCGAAACTCGCAACTCGACGCCAAGAATTTCTTCGATCCAAAGGGCCCGATCGCTCCCTTCAAACGCAATCAATTCGGCGCGACGATAGGCGGCCCGATCTGGATCCCGAAGCTTTACAACGGACGGAACAAGCTCTTCTTCTTCTTCGATTACGAAGGATTGCGCGAGCGCAAGGCATTGACCAACAATTTCAACATGCCGTACGCGTTGGATCGCGTCGGCGATTTCTCCGGTTCGAGCGCCGTAATCTTCGATCCCCTGACGCGGGTAGTCGATCCCTCAACCGGCAAGGTGATCTCGGAATCGGCGTTCCCGGGAAATATAATCCCGGCGAATCGCATATCCTCGATTTCGACGACAGTCTTGAAGAATTATTTCCCGCTGCCCAATCAGGGCGCGCCGGGAAATTACAACGCCAACTTCGTGGAAAACGAAGGCCGCCGCAACGACAACGATCAGTGGACGCTGCGCGGCGATTACGTTATGAACGCCTCATCCACCATTCAGGCCCGCTATAGCCACACTCACGACGCCGGATACCTTCCGCTCACCACTCCCGGCCTTGGATATAACAATGACGTGACAGCCCATCAAGGCATGATCGGCCACGTTCTGGTGCTCGGCGCGAATAAGGTGAACGAGTTCAAGTTTTCCATCAGCCGTCTGGTGGCCGCGAATCAACAACCGAGCGCCAACATTCGAAACGTTGTTGGACAGCTTGGCATCGGAGGCGTCCAAACCAGCATTCCGGAGTATTGGGGCGTCCCCGTTTTCCAATTCAGCGGTATTTCAACGGTCGGCGAGTGCAGCGATTGCCCGTTCGTTAACTGGGACACGCTTTTCCAGTGGACGGACACTTTTTCATGGACCCGTGGGAAGCACAGCTTTAAGTTCGGGACCGACAGCCGCCGCATGCGCTACAACCAGCTCGGATCCGTAGTGGCGCGCGGACGCTTCACCTTCAACGGCACCTACACCGCCGATCCCAACCTCAAGAGCGTCCCCCCGCAGAATTCGATCGCGGATTTCCTGCTGGGCGATATCAATGTTTCCGAGGGACAAACGGGCGCGCCGATCGCGAACTTCCGCGGCGTATCCCTGAACTTCTACGCGCAGGATTCGTGGAAAATCACGCCGAAGCTGACCGTCAACTATGGACTGCGCTATGAATTCGAGCCGCCTTACCTGGACGCCCACGATGCAATCGTGAACATCGCGTTCAAGTGGGACAATTCGGTGCTTCCGGAGTACGTTCGCGCGGGCACCGGCGATCCGTATCAAGGTAATCCGCCGTTCAAGCTGCCGTCCATCGTTCCGTATGTGCGCAACGGGATGTTCGGCCGCCGGGCTTATGAAGCGCGGTTTAACAACTGGGCGCCGCGCGCGGGCGTGGCTTACAGCCTGAATTCGAAGACGGTGATTCGAAGCGGCGGAGGCATTTACTACGTGCGCGATATCGGCAACGCGCAATTCGATCTGGTGCGCAACGCTCCGTACTCCACCCGGCGCAGCGAAAACGCGCAGTCAAACCTGATTCCAAGCCTCAATTTTCAGATTCCGTTTTTGCAAAACTCCGTGCCGTCGTTCATTCTCGTAAACCAATACAACCAATCCACGCCGTACGTGGCGCAGTGGTCTTTTAGCGTGGAGCGGCAAGTCGGCAGCAACAGTTCGATCGAGGTTTCGTATCTCGGATCGGCCGGGGTTCACTTGCAGCGCCTCATGACCTACAACACCGCGACGCCCGGACCGCCGACGAATATCAATAACCGGCGTCCGGAATATCCGGTCTATGGCGGCTCCTTCCAGGTGATGGCGGACCCCAGCCATTCGACTTACCACGCTTTACAGGCCCGGTTCCAGCAGCGATTCAGCCACGGCTTTACCATTCTGAGTTCTTATAGCTGGAGCAAGTCGATCGACAACGGCAGTGGCATTCGCACGGTCGATGGCGATTCGCTGACTCCGTCGAACGATTACAACCTGCGTCTCGACCGGGGCCTCTCGGCTTTCGATTTCCGGCACCGTTCGACGACTTCGTTCCTGTACGAGTTGCCCATCGGGCGAGGCAAAGCGCTACTCGGTGATACCCATGCCGTGGCGAACGCGGTTTTGGGCGGATGGCAGGTGGGCGGGATCGCCACGCTGCAGAGCGGCTTTCCGTTTACGCTTTATTGCGGCAGTGGATCGGTGCAGAACGGCGGCGATAACTGCTACCC
>JBPCKZ010000100.1:0-4866 GCA_051003795.1 Bryobacteraceae bacterium
GGCTGTGGTGGGGGGGTTCGGCCGCACGTGGCTCGCTTTTTTTTTTTTTTGTTCTTCTTTTTTGGTCCTCCCCCCCCCCCCCCCCCCCCCCCCCCAATCCCGGAGTTCTGAAGCTACCTACGTTACAATGCGATTAACTAAGTTCCCGGGAGTCTTCGCATGAAAATCCTCGTTGCCGCAATCGCCGGTTTTTCTTTATTGTTCTATCGTCCGGCCATCGCGCCGGCGCAATCCACATCCGCCGTCCAAGGCGTCGTCACCGATGCAACCGGCTCGGTTATTCCCAACGCCAAAGTGACGGCCCGCGACGTCTCGACGGCCGAGGAACGCACCGCCGTAACCGATGCGGAAGGTTCCTACGTCATCCCGGCACTTACTCCGGGTACTTATCGAATTCAAGCGCAGGCGAGCGGCATGCAAACCGTAGCCGTCGACAACGTCCCGGTCGAGGTTGGAAAACCCGCGGTCCAGAATCTTACTCTGGGCGTGGCTGGAACCAGCGAGGTCGTGCAAATTACGGCACAGGCGCCCGTGATCGAGAACACGACCATGACCGTCGGCGAAGTGGTCAATTACCGGACGGTTCAGGAAATCCCGCTAAACGGCCGGCATTTTGTCGATCTCGGCGTTCTGGTGGTGGGCTCCGTTACCCCGCCGCAGAATGGCTTCCTGACCGCTCCGCTGCGCGATCAGGGCGGTGCATCGTTCAACACGGCGGGAAATCGCGAAGATACCGTGAATTTCATGATCAATGGCATCAACCTGAACGACATGACTAACGGCCAGATCACGTTCCAACCCTCCATCAGCACGGTGCAGGAGTTCAAGACGGATAACTCCACTTACAGCGCCGAGTACGGCCGCAACTCCGGAGCTATCGTCAACATCGCCACCCGCGGCGGCACTAACGAGTTTCATGGCGAAGCTTTCGAATTCCTTCGCAACGATTACTTCGACGCCCGGAATTACTTCAATCGCGTGGGCGTGCAGCAGTCTCCGTTCAAGCGTAATCAGTTCGGAGCCGATGGAGGCGGGCCGATTTTCAAGAACAAGACCTTCTTTTTCCTCAGTTACGAAGGCCTGCGCCAGCGCCAGGGATTGACCATCAATCAAACCGTATTCAGCGACACCCAACGCGCTCAGGCGGGGGCAATAGGAAATCCGTCCGCGATCAAACTGCTGCCGCTCGTTCCGCAGCCGAACAGTCCCGGCAATAAGTTCGTGGGGTCGGCTACCGCGCTGGTCAATATCGACCAGGGGACCGCGAACATCAGCCACGAAATCGGCGCGAACGACCGGTTGAACGGGTACTTCGTCCTGCAACACGATCGCCGGCAGGAGCCAACCCTGCAGGGCAACAACATATCCGGTTTCGGCGATACGCGCGAGTCCCGGCGGCAAATTCTGACGTTGAACGAGACGCATATCTTCACGCCGACAGTGGTCAATGAAGCGCGCCTGGGTTACAACCGCATCCATATCGTGTTCTCGCCGAACACGCCGTTGAACCCAGTCGATTTCGGCATCAACGATAGCGTCACGACGCCCATCGGGCTGCCGCAGATCACCGTCCGGGACATTGGACTAAACTTCGGCGGGCCGTCGGGATTTCCACAAGGCCGCGGCGTCTACACGGCCGTGGCTTCCGATAGTGTCACTTATCTGCGAGGCAAGCACTCCCTCAAGTTCGGCGGCGAATACCGGCGGTACAACGGCAACACTTTCGGGGGCGACACCGGCACGTTCGCCTTCGACACGGTGGACGCTTTCCTACACGGGCAGGCCGCCACTTTCACCGTTACGCCGGGATTCAACCCGGCGCGCGTTTATATCGACGCGCTGGGCTTTTTCGCGCAGGATAGTTACAAAATCCGGCAGAATCTTACGATCGAGCTTGGCCTCCGCTACGAATGGAACGGCACGCCCACCGAAGCGGAAAATCGTTTCGTCGTTTTCGATCCCGTGGCGGATTCGTTGATTCGCACGGGCTCCGGCATCGGCGATGTCTTCAAGCGGAACGCGCGCAATTTCGAGCCGCGCGTGGGCTTTGCGTGGGACGCATTCCATGGCGGAAAGACAGTGGTGCGCGGCGGTTACGGGTTGCTTACGGATCAGCCCGTCGCCAATATCGTGAGCGCGCTTTCGACGAATCCGCCGTTCTCGAATCCCGTCTCGTCGACCAATGTCACGTTCGCGAACGCATTCACCGGGACCGGTTCGGCCAACGCGATTTCGCCCGTAACCATCAATCGCGACTTCCGCGATCCCTACGTGCAGTCGTGGAACTTGGACGTGCAACAGGATGTCTCCGGCGTGGGAGTCATGCTTGGCTATTTCGGATCGAAGGGTACGAATCTCCGGCTGATTCGCAATCTGAACCAGCCGCTTCCCGGCGGCGCGCGGCCGCATCCGGCGCTGTCGGCGAATAGCCCAATCCTTCCCGGCAGGACGCTCGGCAACATCGGCGAAGTCGATAGCGGCGGAAATTCGACCTATAACGCGCTGTGGGTGACTGCCACCAAGAGGTTCGCCAAAGGTCTGCAGTTCAACAGTTCGTATACATTCTCGAAATCGCTCGACGACAACTCGCTCAATACAAACACATACGTTGTTCAGAATAGCTTTGACATTCGCGGCGGCAAAGGCCTGTCCGATTACGACGCGCGGCACCGCTTCGTGTTCAGCGGAATTTATCAGTTGCCGTTCAGCGGGAACAGGATCGTCGAAGGCTGGCAGTTCTCAACGATTACGCAATTGCAAAGCGGGAACCCGGTCAATATCGTTACGACGAACACGTCTCTAACGGGAGGACCTGCGGTGGTGCGGCCCGACATCCTCGGGCCGGTTCCCACCGGGTTTCATCCGGCCGGCAATGGAAATATTCAGTATTTCCCCTCGCTCGCTTGCACGGCCCCGGCGGCCGGCTGTCTTTTCGTCGCGGCCACTCACTTCGGCAATCTTGGCCGGAATGTGATTATCGGGCCGGGTTTTCAAAATATCGACTTCTCGCTCGAGAAAAACACGCGCGTGACGGAGAAGACGAACCTGCAATTTCGCGCCGACTTCTTCGACTTGCTGAATCATCCGAACCTCGGGCAGCCGAACCGGACCGTCAGCACGGCCGCGGGGAATACGTTTGGGCAGATATCGAGCACCCGTTTTGCGGTGGGAGATTCGGGATCGAGCCGGCAAATTCAGCTCGCCATGAAATTTATCTTCCGATAAGTCTCCTAAACTGGTTGTATGAAAATCGCGGAAATCCTTCTACTGGATTTCGATCCCGAAATCGCGAACACGCGCCGCATACTGGAGCGCATACCCGAAAACGACCCCCAATGGAAACCGCACGAGAGGTCCATGCCCATTGGCCGCCTTGCGCTCCATGCCGCCCGCCTGCCCGATTTCTGCACGCGCATCCTGACGTCGGAGGAAATGGATATGGATCGGGAAAAGTTCCCCGACATCCGCTTCGAGTCGACGGCACACCTCCTCTCCGAGCTAAACCGGGCGGCCGCGGAAGCCCGCTCTCACCTTAGCGCCAGTTCCGACGAGGATCTCGGAAAACACTGGAAGTTTATCTTCAAAGGCCATGCCGTTGTGGATGCTCCGCGCATGGTCCTCTATCGCACGATGTTCCTGAACCACCTGGTTCATCACCGGGCACAGCTCACTGTGTATTTGCGCCTGTTGAACATCAAGATCCCTGGACTCTATGGTCCTTCCGCCGATGAAAGTTTCGGCTAGGGCGATTATCCTTATTTGCCCGAACGTACTCCCGGCCATCTTTACCATTCCGCCACCGAACCGTCCTCATGAAACACGCGCGCCATCGGTTTCGTTCCACCAAACGGATATTTCGCGAGCGCCGCTTCGGTAAGCTCAAATCCTAAACCCGGTTTTTGGGGCAGAGGGAAACGCCCATTCACCATGCGCATGGCCGGAAACCCGAGCCACTCTTCCCAGATTTTGTCGGTTCGCGAGACCTCCACGCCGCCGCAGATTTCCTGAATCAGGAAATTCGGCATCCCGGCGTCCACATGGAGTGTCGCGGTCCCGCCAATCGGGCCTTCGCACGCATGCGGCGCCATCGAGATGCCCGACGCATCCGCCATCGCCGCCACTTTCCACAATCCGCTGATCCCGCCGACGTGGTTGATATCCGTTTGCAGGATATCCACCACGCCCATCTCAATCAGCTCGCGGCAACCGTACGTCGCCACCAGACGCTCGCCCGTCGCGATGGGCGTGGTCGCGCGCCTGGCAATGCGCGCCATCGCTTTCGCATTTTCCGGAGGACACGGTTCCTCGACGAACAACAGGTTCAGCGGCTCCACTTCTTTCACCAGGATGGACGCGACGCTCGGGCTCGTCTTCGCGTGGAAGTCGACCGCGATATCGATATCCGGTCCAAGCGCCTCGCGAACCATTTGCATTGATTTCACGGCGCGGTCGATCTTGGCGTGCGTCTCGATCCACTCATAGTAGCCGGGAATTCCAATCTTGAAACACGACACGCCTTGCGCCAAGGCCGTCTCGCGTAGCTTTAGCAATTGTTCGCGGTTGCCCGCGTTCGTATGATAGTATCCGCGCACGCCGCGCGCGTCGAAGGGGCCGCCGAGCAGCTGGTACACGGGCACGCCAAGCACTTTGCCGCGTATGTCCCACAGCGCCTGGTCGATGCCCGAAATCGCGGAGCCGATCACCGGACCCGCGCGGTAGAAGCTGTGGACGTACATCGACTGCCAGTGATGCTCCACCTGCATGGGATCGCCGCCGATGAGGAAATCGCGGAAATCCTGAACGCAGGACATCACGGCGGCGGCTTTGCCTTCGAGCGTGCCTTCGCCCCAGCCAACGACGCCCTGG
>JBPCKZ010000101.1:0-18321 GCA_051003795.1 Bryobacteraceae bacterium
ATCTCGCTCTGCACCGTCAGAAGCTGCGGTGCGGCACTCCCGTGCAGTGCGGACAGGAAACGCCATAACGTGGACTGGGGCGGTAACCGCGTGATTTTCAGGATCCCCGTCAGCATGGGAACGCGCGCAACGAACCGCGGTTGATTCAGGCGGCTGAACCCGATATAGATGCCCAGAATCATCGCCAGCACAAACTGGTAGCCGCCCATCGCCTTCGTGACCCGCCTCACGGTTAGCGTCTTTTCCAGGAGAGCCTGGAAGCCACACGCGGAGTCATTCAAGGACTCAGAATACACTTCCCAGAACGTCCCGACGTGCGGCTATTGGATCGCGATCGTCGGCGCGTTGCTCCGCTTGCCCCCGATCGTCACCGCAAGCGGATAGTCTCCCGGCGCCATCCCCGGCAGGCGCAAATTCAATTGCATCAATCCCACGAAACCGGGAGCCAGGCCTCCAAACAGCACTTCGGCTGGTTGTCCGCCAATGGTAGCCGTGACCGGAAGCTTTGGCCGGGCCAGGGTGCCCGATACGGGAGGCGCTCCCGTGCTTACGCTCGCATCGACCAGCCCCTGCCCGGTAACGTATGCCACTATGGTCGCTCCCGCCGCCGCCGGATTGTTCGCGGCGTTCAATGAGCCGTCCGCGTTTTGCACCACCGCGCGATTGATTCCGAATTGAAAAATCCCGGGTGCGGCCGCATTCACCAGAAAGGGCAGGGGCGCGCTCGCGCGGCCATCGACAGTGACCACAAGGGTGGCCACCCCGGATGGCGTTTCGAACGGAAGTTGAAAATTCAGCTGCGAAGGGCTGATGTAAAGCAGCGGCGCGTTCTGGCGATTGACGGTCACCTGTACGTTGCCAAGAACGGGAGGCAGCGGCACGCTCGGCGCGCTAATGGATTGCGACGCGAGGCCGGCGCCTTGAATGCTGACGAGAGCCCCCGGCGCGACTCCCGGCGCGAAACTTGCGGCGTTGACCAGACCGAGCGGACCCAAATGCGGCGAAGCGCCCGGTTCGACCGATGGCCACTGCGGGTACCGATCCGTTGAAGGCCAGGACGTAACCCCGTCGAACGCGCGCTGCATTTCGCCGCTTACCTCTTTCGAAAATGTTTCGTCGTCGGAGGGGAGCGAATTGAATAGGACGACCCAAGCCATTCCGTCGTTCGCGCGCAGCATGTAGCCGTACGATCCGTTCTGCGTGCCGTTGTGCGTCCAGGTTGCGCCGACGCGCTGCGGGGAGATCTGCCACCCCAGGCCGTACCAGTAAGAACTGCCGGCCCAATCGGGAATATCGGGACGCGCCTCAATGGCTTTCCGCGCGGCCGGCGAGAGAAACGCGATTCCACGGCGGCCGTCGAACGAGGTGATGAACCTGGTCATGTCGATCGCCGAAGCGATCCATCCGCCAAACGAGTCCGTCTGCTCGAGTGGAAAACCGCCGTCCGGATAGGGAGTCTTTCCAGTCAAGCCCGGGAAGGCGTACGCCACGTTCGGAGAGTCCGGAAAATCGTAATACGCGACCTCTCCGGCGGCGCGGTTTTCGGGAAGCGAGCGGCCGATCCGCATGGCGTGAATACCCATTGGCGCGAGGACGTTCGCGCGGACGTATTCTTCGTAATTTTGCCCCGTAATCTTCTCGACGACCCGGCCCAGGACGCAATAATTAAAGTTGTAGTAAACGAACTTGGAACCGGGTGTAAAATCGAGCGGCCGTCCCATCATGTAGCGGATCTGGTCCTCGCACGAGGCTGGCGGAAGGCCGCCCACGGCGTTCGCGATACGCACGAAATCGTCGCTCGGGTCCACTGGGTCGGTCGAATAATCCCATCCGGCGGAGTGCTGAAGCAGATTGCGTATGGTGATGGTCTTCAGCCGCGGATCGGGTGTCTTCCCCGCGGGCGGTTGAAACTGGTTCAGAATGCCGAAGGCCTTGTCGTCCAGACTCAGCTTGCCCTGATCCATCAGCAGCAGGATGGCCGTCGCCGTGACCGGCTTCGACATGCTGACGATGCGGAATAAAGAATCGGGCTGAACCGCCACGCCTTGATCCCGGTCGGCATAGCCGTAGCCGCGCGCGAACACCAGATGGCCGTCGCGCACCACGGCAACCGAAGCGCCGGGAATGTTCCAGCGGGCCATCAGGTCCGGAACGATCTGGTCGTACGATTCCAATCCTGGGACGGCGGCGCCCGTTATAGGAAGTGCGGGCGCGCCGAGGATGGCACCGATAAATAAAAGGAATAAAAGGGTGGTGCGACGCGCCATAACATCATCGTAAAGACGAGGACTAAGCGCGAACAATCGGGTAAACACCCGATAAAGCCCGGAATTGACCTATTACTAATTCTGCTAAATTTAGAACCGCTCGCTGACGGTCACGGCCGAAGATTTCGATTCCGGGCGTGCCGCGGTCCGGCTCAACCACGCGTGCAAACCGAACAGCACGGCGGTGAAGAAGAGATCGCCCGCGAGTGTCCGGCCGAAGAACGGAAGCGCGGATGCGTACGATTCAAGCAACCCGGAAAAGGTCTGCGGATAGAACCTGCTTCCCAACCACACCGCGAAATTGGTAATCAGGAAAAATTGCAGGCTGCACAAAAACGCCGCGGCCCCGATGCGGATGGGGTTATCGGATTTCCGTAAATGCCGCCCGATCCAAACACTGATGAGGAAACTGAAATAGATGAGCGCAGTGGCCTTGGTGTAACCGCCGACCAGCGGGTCGGTGACCGCCATCACAACCAGGGGCAGCAAATAGGCCAGCCATCCCGGGATGCGCGCGCCCGCGAACAGGCTCATGCTTCCGACGGGCGTGAAATTCGGAGGATGCGGCAGCAGCCGGGCCACCCCGCTCAGTATCGTCAACCCCAGGGCTACTGGTCTCATCCTATTCGTTTCTTCCATGATTCGCTCCCGATGCCGACCGATTCGGTTCCCACAACGTCTCCGGCGCTCCCATCTGAAGACTAGCCCAACGGCTCCAGACGAACAGCGCGTCGCTAAGGCGGTTCAGATATTTCAAGATCTCGCCAGCCTCGCCCAAGCCCACGCAAATCCGCTCGGCGCGCCGGCAAACCGTGCGGCAAACATGCAATTCCGCGTTCAAACGGCACCCGCCCGGCAGCACGAACGAGCGCAGCGCCGGGAGATCCTCATTCATCTTATCGATTTCGGATTCCAGTTGCGAGATCTCGGCGGCGGTGATGCGCGCCTGTTTCGGATGCACGTCTTCGGGCAGCGTCGCGAGAATCGATCCCGCGTTGAATAATTCGTGCTGCACGCGTTTCAAGATATGGGCGAGCGCGCCCAGCATCGGGAACAGATGCATCCGCTCTTCGGCGGTCTGGCGGGCGATCCCGATGAATGCATTGAGTTCGTCGATGGTGCCATAAGCCTCGATCCGCGGCGCGTTCTTGCGGACCCGTTGACCACCCGCGAGTCCGGTGTCGCCCGAATCCCCGGTGCGCGTGTAGACACGGTTTATCGCGAGACGCGGCGGGCTGAAAACGTTAGAGGCCTTTTCCACGCAAGCTCCATTTTATTCCCGCGGCGAAGTTCAGGATCGGCGACGGATAGCCGTAGACCTCTTCGTAATGCCGGTCGAACGCGTTGCGAAGGTTTCCGTACACCGTAACGCCATGGCCCGCGGCATAGTTCAGGTTGAAGCCGATGTTCCGGTATCCGGGATTGCGAAAGAATCCGGCGGATGGGCCAAAGTTAGGTTCGATGTCGAGAGTCGCGCCGCGAAAATAGCCGACGACGTTGGCCGTAATTTTCCGGTATTGAAACGATGAAGTCACGGAACCCGAATGTTTGGGCCGCCGTAGCAGCGGCTGTCCGACATAGTAATACTTTTGCGCGAGACCGTTCGTCCCGGTGGTTGCCAGAATCTTGGACTCGAGAAATGTGTAGTTGCCCGCGACGGACATCCACCTCGCGGGGCGAAACTCGCCCGTGAACTCGCCGCCGTAGGCGCGGGCGTTGTTTAAATTGTCGCTGCGGTAAGAGCTGATGTGCGCGAGCGAACCGCCCAGAGTAACGATGAGATCGGAATAGCGATTGTAGAAATATGTGGCATCGAGAGAAACGCGGTTATTGAGAAACCGCTGCCCGATTCCAGCATCGTAGCCGATGGTGGTCTCGGGTTTCAACACCGGATTATTCGTCGACGAGAGATCGAACCCGCCCGGCGGCCGGATGCCCGTTCCGAAGGAGCCATGGATACGCATTCCTTCGCGCGGCGCATACGCGACGGCCAGCTTGGGATTCAATTTGAAATAGGTATTTGCCTTGAGCTCGGGACGCGGCGCATAGGGGCTGGCGAATGCCGGAATGTCAGGCGTCTCGAAGATTTCCGCGCGCGCGCCTAAATTCGCGAACAGGCGATTTCCGAATTGCAGGCGGTTCTCCCAATAGATGCCTTCCTGATCGCGGCGCAACGGGAATTGGCGGAAACTGTTGTCCGTGATGTAGGTGTTTTTTTCCTCTTCTCGGGAATATTCGATTCCGGCGGCCGTGGTGTAATTGCGCGAGACGCTTACGATCGTGCGCGTTTCCGCCTGGCCGCGCAAGTCCTTATTGAAGCTGCTGTACGATCCCAGGTAAGAGCTGTTGTTCAGAAAAAAACTGCCATACACTTCCTGGCGCACGCGGCTCGAGAGATCCGCCTGATAGTGCAACAGGTAATCGGAAAAATTATTTTTGTCGCGGCTGGTCCGGTCGAGACCGGAAAACAGATGCGCCGGATCGGACCCGTAAGGGCCGGGAACGCCCGTTTCGTTCGAGTTGAAATTACCATCGGCCGAGAAACTCTGCTTCCCCCAGTGCCGCCCCATTGTCAGCAGCAGGTTTTCATTCCGGTAATCGCTGTTGGCGACGGCTCCGTTGTCGTCCAGACGCGAGGCGGACGCGGTCACGCCGAAGCCTTTCACCAAGCCGCCGCCGCTGACCGCGAAACGGTGCTCCGCATGACTGCCACCTTCGGCTATCACGTCGAGAAGCGGACCATCCTCGGGTGAGCGGGTGACGAAATTCACGACGCCGCTATTCGCGTAGGAACCGTAAATCGCGGACTGCGGACCGCGAACCACTTCCACGCGATCCAGAAACTCCGTCGGCACGTGGGCGAAATCGAAAAGGCCGCCGTAGTTGAAGCTGTTTACGGTGACGCCATCGATTTGCACCAAGTTGTACTTCGAATCTCCGCCGCGGATGAAGAGCGACGCCTGACCTCCGCGCGAGCCAACCTGGCTGACTACTAGCCCAGGCAGGTCACGAAGCAAGTCCATCGCCTGCGCTTCATTACGCTCGCGCAGTTCCGCGCGCGAAATCACGCTTACGCTGCTGCCCTGCTCGCTCGCCGGTACATCGATCGCGGAACCCGTGACGCGAATGGAATCGTTCTGCGGAGCGAGAGAGAGTTCGATATCCATTGTCAAGGAAGTACCCAGGCCGAGAGTTTTTGTTTCGAAGCCGGGAGCCGTGACGATCAGCTTCGCATTTGCGGTTTCGGGAACCTGGATTTCGAATTGGCCGGCGCGATCCGTGGCGCGTTCGGAGACAACTCCGAGCCGGCTGACTACGGCCACTTGCGCCCCGGAAACAGGCGCTTTCGAAGGATCGGTTACGGTGCCGTGGATAGTTTCGCCAGCGGCGAAAACCAGTGGGGCGAACAGGAATAGAGACGTAGTGAGTCGGTTCATGTAGGGCAGCCCTCCGCTGCCATCGACGTTCCAGTCTCGCCGGTCGGTCTCCTGACTTGCGCTTCATCGAACCGATCCGCCTTCCCATCCCAGCTTCGGGACAGTGGCTTTGAATGGATCGGCCCTCCGCGCTTACAGTGGCGGGGCCGTGCTGGATTTTCACCAGCTTCCCAAAAATGCTACCGGGCGAGCGATTGTTGCTTTATCGTGACTCTACGAAGATAGCAAATCGGATAGGGTACTTGGGCCGTCAAGTTCGCCCGTCCCACGATTCGCGGTTTATCGACTCGATTTGCGGCCTTGCAAAAGGCCAATGCTCGCATCTTACGGGAATGAGCCTGGCCTGGTTGTGAGCGGGTGCGCGGAAACGCTGACGAATCCACAGTATGGCGGTTGCGGTCAGGTTCAGGTGGCTAGAGCATTTCTAAACGGTTCGCCGTTAAGCGCGGGCATCGCTTTCAACCAGCTAGCGTGTCCAAACCGTCCCAACCCGCGTTTCGAATTTTCGTGTCAGCGCAGAAATGGAGCGGTCGCTCCGTGGAACGGAGTATTCTTTGAAGGAATCAACGCCGGCAATGGCCTATGGAAAATGCGACCGTGAATTCGGCGGAATGGTATCCGGTGAACTCAGGCGAGCGCATCCTCACCCTGGACATCATCCGCGGCTTAGCTCTGTTTGGTGTGCTGATCGTAAATATTCTCAGTGACTTCCGGCTTCCCCTGCTGGAGCATATCCTGAAACGCTACGCTGGTTTGCACGGAGCAGATCGCGCCGTGGAGATTTTTGTTGCCGGCGTTCTGGAATTCAAGGCGCTCACCGTCTTTTCCCTTCTGTTCGGCGTGGGGATCGCGATTCAGGTGGAACGCGCGTCATCACGCAACGTCGACGCCCGATATTTCCTGGCCAGGAGAATGGGCTGGCTCCTTATATTGGGCGCGATGCACTTATTTATCGTCTGGAATGGTGACATTCTCACGCTCTACGCAATCTGCGGACTGTTGCTTCTGCCCATGATTGGCGCGCCCTGGCCGATTCTGCTGCTGATCGGCACTGCATGCATCGCACTGCCTGAGTTTGCCTGGTTCGGAATTCACCTGCCGTCGGGGCCTGCTGCAATTTCCGATATCGCGCAAACGCGAGAAGTCTATGGCTATGAGGGCTACTTCGCAATTCTCAGGTTTCGCTGGCAGGAAACCTGGTCGTTAATCGTTCCTCTCCTGATTTCGGTGTTGCCCCGGACGGTGGGCTTGATGTACTGGGGTGTCGCTGCCTGGCGGAGCGGAATCCTCTTATCGCCACGGCGCCATCGGGGAAAATTAATGCTGTGCCTGTTGGCTTGTATGGCTTTCGGCGGGACCATGACCGCTTGCGACGTGTGGGCTGCGGCTTCGGGTCACGCGCCCTGGCAGGCCCCGCGGAATTTGCATATCGATGCTCCCATCCTGCTCGCGCTGGCATACCTCTCGGGACTCCTGCTGTGGCTCACGCCGCAGCGCGCAGCGCGGATGCCGGGTATCGCGGCGATAGGTCGTATGGCGCTGACCAATTACCTGGTCCAGTCATTGGTGCTCGGCGTTATATTTTACGGATACGGGTTCGGCCTGTTCAGTCGCCTTGGCTCGGCCGCGGCGGCTGGTATCGGGATGGCAGTCTACATTGCGCAGGTGTACCTGAGCCGCTTTTGGTTGAAGCGGTTCCGCTTCGGGCCGTTCGAATGGTTATGGCAGTCTCTCTCCTATGGTTCGCGGCAGTCGATGCGAACGGGTCCGGAGTCAACCCTCGGCATTGGCAAAACAAGACAGGTCAAAATATGAAATGGTTGTTTGGACGTCGTATATCGCGCTGGACCGGCATTGGCGTTCAGATTGTGATGTTTCCTGCCGTACATATCGGTGTTCCCTGGGCCTTATCGCTCCTCGATTCGCGGCATGGCTGGTTCGGCGGACGGCCCAGCCTTTTAAATGTCGTGGGCCTGATTCCGATAGCAGCTGGGTTCTACATATTCTTCTTGTGTACCCGCGAACACTACCGCGCGGCTCCAGCCGGCTAGCTGGTGGAAAAAACGCCACATTACCCCACTCCGTCTTACCTGCTTACAGAGGGCCCTTACCGATATAGCCGCAACCCGATCTATCTGGCTGAGCTGACTATCTGGCTGGGCTGGATCTTATTCTATGGAAGCTTTGCCGTAGCGGGTATCTTTGCGGTTGGATCCCTGTTGGTCGGGCCTATCGTGGTGCCGCGCGAAGAGCGCGGTCTGGAAGCCAGGTTGGGCGCCGAGTATCGCGAATACCGACGCACCGTGCCCCGATGGTTGGGAAAGATAAGACGGTAGGATCAATCAACACAGCCGGGCACTTTGCGGATGCCGGCAATGGAGAAGCGGGACAAAGAGACTGCAAGCCCGGCCAAAATGGTGGCACTCAGCGCAGGTGAGATGAAAGGTCGTTTTGTGCCGAAGTGGCGTAGGCTGGAGAACATGCTCAAGGACTTTCCCAAGGCCGTTCCGGAGATTCCGGTTAGCAACGTCGACAAGGCCGCCGAGTATTACGTGAATGTGCTCGGGTTCCATTTCGACTGGGGTAATAACCAGGGCGGGGTCGGGGGCATCTCGCAGGGGGAATGCCGTATGTTTCTGACGAATCCATCGTTTCGCCAACACTACGGTAGCGGCGGGACGGTCATGGTCTGGCTGAATTTAGATAGTAAGCACGAAGTCGACGAACTGTACCATCGTTGGCGGGAGGCTGGGGCAAAGATCCTTGCCGAGCCGGAGGATAAACCGTGGCGCCTGCGCGAGTTCAGGGTCGCCGATCTGGACGGCAATCAGCTGCGCGTGTTCTACGACTTTTCTTGGGAATTGCGGCAGGAGCAAGCGTAGGCCAAACTCGTGTCCCCATTTCAGGGAATTGGCTCCAGGAGATTACTCCTGCCTTGTCGCGTAGCGTTTAGGAATTCCCCGGCGAGACTGCCTGTCCTAGGGAGGCAGGCGCCGCCAAATGGACGGTTATCCCATGACGGGCCTAACCCGTACTTCACAATCCGAACTTCACAATCCGAGTTCGCGCTTCACTTCATCCAGCGTGACGTACTCACCGCGAGCGATATCCGCCTCACCGTCGCGAATTGCCGCAACATCGGCTTCGGTCAACGGTTCATCGGCGCCCCCTCCGCGAGAAAACGCAGAAAGCGGCTGGCAAGAGGCCGGTCCGACTCCGGGATCATGTCGATCGGCCGATGCAAATCTTCGTCGCAAGACACAGCCCGATTGTAGTCCCAAATTCACGCCCCAAGCCTACGCTCATCCCACTTGCACTAGCCCGTAGCGCCGCTGCCAATGATCGCGAATATATGCGACGGCCCTTGCTAACTCTTCCTTCGACGGCGGATTCGCAACGAACGCTTCCGCCTCGCGACGGGCTACTTCCAGAATCTCCTGGTCGCGCAAAATGTTCGCAATTCGCAGCGAAGGCAATCCCGATTGCTTCGTTCCGAAGAATTCGCCCGGCCCCCGCAACTTCAGATCCATCTCGGCAATGTGGAAACCATCGTTCGAATCGACCAGGGTGCGAATCCGTTGGCGCGACGCGTCGTTCATCTTGTCCGTTACAAGAATGCAGTAACTCTGCTCCGCGCCGCGCCCCACGCGCCCGCGAAGCTGGTGCAGCTGCGCCAATCCGAAACGCTCGGCCTGCTCGATCACCATCACGGTCGCGTTCGGCACGTCGACGCCCACCTCGATCACCGTGGTCGCCACCAGAATTTTCGTGCGGTTCCGCTTGAAATCGTCCATGGCCGCTTCTTTTTCGCCAGGAGGCAACCGGCCATGCAGCAAGCCCACGGGAATGTCCGGGAAAACGTCGCGCGATAGATGCTCATGCATTTGCTGCGCCGCTTTCATGGCCTGGGTTTCCCCTTCTTCGATGACCGGGTAAACGACAAACGCCTGCCGCCCCGCTTCGATTTGCCGCTTCAAGGAACTGTAGATTTTCTCGATTTGATCGGCATTTACGTGCTTCGTTAGAATGGGCCAGCGGCCCGGCGGGAGTTCGTCGATGATCGATATATCGAGATCGCCATACAGCGTCAGCGCGAGCGTTCTCGGGATGGGCGTCGCGGTCATCACCAACACGTCCGGGTGAATTCCTTTTTGCAATAGCTCGAATCGCTGCATGACGCCGAATCGATGCTGTTCGTCGATCACGACGAAGCCCAAGCGCTGAAATTCGACGTCTTTTTCGATCAAGGCGTGCGTGCCGACCGCAATATGCACCAGACCGGCGGCGAGCAGTTTTTTGATCTGAACTTTTTCTCTCGCCGTCAGAGATCCGGTAAGCAGCGCCGTCACGTAACCCAGCTTTTCGAAGATGGGCTTGAGCGAAAGATAGTGTTGCGCGGCCAGGATCTCGGTGGGAGCGAGCACCGCCGCCTGAAACCCGTTCTCGAGGGCGATCACCGCCGCTTCCGCGGCCACGATGGTCTTGCCGCTTCCGACATCGCCTTGCAGCATGCGATTCATCGGCGTGGGAGCGGCCATGTCCTTCGCGATTTCGGCGAGCGCGCGCTTCTGCGCTCCCGTGGGCTTGAACGGCAGCATGGCCTTGATCTTTTCCCGCACGCGATCGTTTAACTCGAACGCGATTCCCGGCAGCAGGCGGGCTTTGCTCCGCTTCAACGCCAAACCGCATTCGAGCCAAAAAAATTCCTCGAGGATCAGCCGGAACTGGCCAGGCGAACGGAACGCGTTCAGCATGCGCAGGTCGGATTCGGGCGGTGGGAAATGCACTTCGCGGATTGCCGTCAAACGATCCGGAAGCCGCAGCCTTCGCCGCAGATCCTCGGGCAGCGGATCGTCCAGTTCGTTAATGGATTCAAGAATCCGATGGGTCAACGCGCGGATCGCGCGCGTATTGATCTTGCCGATCGCTTCATAAACCGGAACGACGCGGCCGACGTGCAGCGCCGATTCACCCTCGTCGTCTTCTCCCGTTAGCATTTCGATCTCGGGATGCAGCATGGCAAGCTGTCCGCGATAGGCGTCAAACTCGACTTTCCCGAATAACGCAATCTTCCGGCCGGGAACGATCGAGTTGGCGAGATATCCGCCGTGGAACCACTTGGCGGTGAGGACCGCGCGCGAGGCATCGCTGAATTCGGCTTCGAATAAGCCGAGGTTGCGTTTCTTGAATCCCGACAGCTTGGCGGACCGGACCTCGGCCACGACGGTCGCCATTTCGCCGGGCGCGAGCTGCGCGATCGGCTTCAGGTTGCTGCGATCTTCGTAGCGAAAGGGGACGTAGGCGAGCAGGTCTTCGACGGTGCGGAGGCTCTTGGCTTCAAACAAGGCCGCGCGCGCGGGGCCGATGCCTTTTACATAGGCGAGAGAGGTGTCGAGGTCGAGAGGCAAATCTTCGGTCTAGCGGTAAGCTTGGCTGCGGTGCAAGATCCGGGTGATGCGAATAGCGTTCGAACCTTCGGCTTCAAAGAAGACACGCCAGTCCCCCGATCTTAACCGAAGTTCTTTGAGTGGCGGCCGCAAATGCTTTACCTCGCCAATTCCGAAGCGGGCAAATTGGTCGATCGTGCCCAAAATCTGCATAGCCGTGACACGGTCAATTGCGCGAACATCCAGTCGTGCACGATTGGACCAGTGAATTTTCGTCACAATCCCAGTTCGGCGCGGACCTGCTCGTGTGTATATACCGTCTCACTATTTAACGATTCACGGCCTTCGGCGAGCAATCGTTCACCTTCCGGGGAGAGTTCCTCGTCGTCATAGATCTGGGCGAGTACAAACTGGACAAAACGCCGAATCGCAATCAGCTCCTCGCCCGGCACCCGGTCAATCAACTCGTAAATTTCTTCCTTGGTCCCGGCAATAGATTGCATAAAGGCCTCCAGCAATTCAATCTTCGCAGATTGTATCCGTGCCCATCTAGTACAATGCGCGAATGCGAATTTGTTTCCTCGCTCTGCTCTGCCTACCAGCGGGGAGCGCGGCCGACCTCCGGCTCGGCATCGTCGGAACCGACACTTCCCACGTCATCGCCTTCGTCAAAGTCCTGAACGATCCAACCTCGCCCGACTACATCCCCGGCGCGCGCATTGTCGCGGCTTACAAGGGCGGCAGCAAGGATATCAAAGAGAGCTCGTCGCGCGTCGACAAGTTCGCCGACGAGTTACACGCGAAATGGAAGGTCGAGCTTTTTTCCGACATCGCGGCGATGTGCAAGAAGGTGGATGGCGTGCTGCTTGAAAGCGTCGACGGGCGCGCGCATCTCGCGCAGGCGAAGCCAGTTATCGCGGCGCGCAAGCCGATGTTCATCGATAAGCCGCTCGCATCCACGCTCGAAGACGCTCGCGAGATCGCGCGTCTCGCGAAAGAAGCGAGCGTGCCCTGGTTCAGCGCATCGAGCTTTCGCTTTGGCGAAATTGCCAACTCGATGACGTTTCCCGATACCCGCGGCGTGGCCACTTGGGGACCCGGTCCGCTCGAGGAGCATCACGCGCTCGACCTTTCCTGGTATGCGATTCATCCCATCGAATTGCTGTACGCATTGATGGGCCGGGGCTGCGAGGAGGTCACGCGCGCCTCCACGCCGGATGAAGACCTGATCGTGGGCCGCTGGAAAGACGGCAGGATCGGCAGCGTGCGCGCGCTCCGGCCGTACGGGCCGCACGGCGCGGTCGTGTTCCGGCAGAAGGAGGTGGTGCAGAGCGACCCGAAAGCGAAGGAAGGCTACCGGCCGCTGCTGGTCGAGATCGTTAAGTTTTTCGAAACGGGCCAGCCGCCTGTGCCGAACGATGAAACGCTTGAAATCTTTTCGTTCATGGATGCCGCGCAGCGCAGCAAGGCGGGGGGCGGGGCGGTCATGAAGTTGCGCTAGGCAGCGCGCAACGGCGGGCAGCCCGTTACGGCTTCTCGACGCTGCGATGGATAGGCTTTTGCGGTTTATTAACCGTCAGAATGAAAATCGGCTCAGCAGCCTGAATGCCGCCTCTCAATGAGACTTGAGCAGTTGTTCGATCCACGGTTGCGAATTCCGGCAAACTCTTGGGCTCAATCGTCAGGTCGTACTCCCCTTCGCGCAAATTATAGAATGCAAAGCGGCCTTCCGCGCTGGGCGTGGTGTAGCGCGCCGTGGGCAGGAGCCTGAGGATCACGCCGTTCAGCGCCACGCCATCGGGCCCGGAAATTTTGCCGGAAAAAGATACGAGAGGCGTGACGCTGAGTTCGGCATTCGAAACGCGCCGGGCTTTTACATCGATGGGCGTTTCCGGATTCGCGCCGGGATCGTATTCGGCCGGCAATTGATTGATCGCGATGGCCACCGTGTGCTGGCCTTCGGGTACGCGCGAGAACCGGAAGAGGCCGGATTCATTGGTCGCGACTACCCGGCCGTCGTCCAAAATCACGGGGATTCCTTTCACGGCAACGGCTCCTGCGAGCCGCTTTTCAACAACCGTTCCTTCCACGGTTCCGATAATTGGTATCTGCTCGGCCGTATACCGGTCCAGGTCGCTCGCGGGCAGGCCGCGCCCCCAACGAAAGCTCTTGCCGAGCCTGAAGTATGCCGTCCATTGATTCACGCCCGCAACCGCATTGGTGACCACCGCGCCTTGGTTCTGGAGCAAAAAAATATTCTCGGCATTCAGCTCCGTCGCGAGCCGGCTCTGCGACGCCTCGGCCTGCAAATTCCAGGTCTTGCTTAAACGCATGGCGCCCCCGACGACTGTCGTATTGAACGTGTTCGTCAGAAAAACAGTGCGGTTCGCAAGATCGTCTCCATGTTCGATGTAGGCGTAGGCTGAAAAACGTCCAAATCGCACTTGCGCGCTCCCTCGGACAAACAGCGTGGTCTTCGATTGTTCCGCCGCCAGGCGCTGTTCGCGGACCGCCGCGCCCAACGAAAATCGCTTGAACTGCGCGACGTCCTCGATTTCCGCGGATCGCTGCCGTTCATTTCGTCCGTCCGACACCGTGGTCAAATCGCGATAGGAAAAGTGAAGGCTATGGTTGCGAATTGGACGGCCGAGCGTGGCGACGATCTGCCGGTTGAGAGAGGTGGACGATTCACCGTCCGGTTGTCTAGCCGAGAAGTCGATCGTCGACAACTGGCCGCTCGCGCTGAAGCGGAACGGCAGCGAAACGGAAGCGCCGGCTGAGGTCGATTTACTGAGAAACGTCGGAAGATCCTCCGAATTTGCGATATTGTTCCGGTATTCGCTGGCGGACCCGAACAATTGAATCGCCTCGACCGGCTTATACTGAGCCTCGACGTATGGTCCGGCGCGGTCGCCCAAGAAATATCCCGCGACCGGAAGATACGACGCGGTTTGATGAATGTAATTCGCCTTGATCGTGAGCTTGCGCGATTTCCAGACGGGGCCAACGGTAAAGGACAACGGCTTCCGGGCGCCGGGAAACACCGTTGAACCGCTCGTGGCCGCCGCGCTCGCCTCGCCATATAACTCCAGATTGGCGGAAGCCTTGTAAAGTACGGTACCGGAGAGTGTCGCGGCCGAGCGGAACTCCTGTCCCGGCGCGAACAGATAATTCGAGGAGGAGTTCGGGTTTGACGAAAGATCGATGAAGCGGGCGCCCACTTCCAGCTTTTCGCCGATTCTGTCCACCACGGATGCCCCCAGCACCTTCTGGGGAACCCTGATGCGAAACGGGACGCGAGGTCCGGCCATCAGGGTTTCTATTCCGTAAAAAAGAGTGTACCTGCGCGTTGCGCTGGAGGCTTCGATCTTCACGCCTTCTCCGGCAAGCTCGGGGAGAAAGATATTGGTGAACGGAAACGGCAATAGCGACGTGTTAACGCGAAAATCGCCGCCGGTCAGCCTCCAGCGGAGCCCATACCAGGTTGCCCCGTTCAAGTCGATGTAATTGTCGCCGGCCCGGAACCTTCCTTCCCCGCCATAAGTTTCCAGATTGCCGGTCAAGACGCCCAGGCCGGGGAAAAAGGTTTGAAATTTTGCGGCAACTCCGGTGATATCCGTTAAACGGCTGGAGTCGCCGCCCAGATAAGCTCCCTGCAGCGCCACCTCGGCTTGACCGCCGCCCTCCGCGCGCAAGGGCGCCGCACTTGCGGCGAGCAGAACGAGAGGCAACCACGACAGGCCCCGCGCGTGTTCATGCCGGTGCCGTGTCATGAGCATAACCGCAGGCTTGGGGCCTAGGGCTCGGCGTGCACGACGGCGGTGCTCTCCTCGATGGCGCTGCCGCCGAAATCGGCCCGTGCGCGAAGCGCGTAGTCGCCTGGGGCGAAATCACGGGTGAAATGGACCAGGTAGCGTTGTTCTCTCCGCGGGAGAGCCGGCAAAGGCGTGAGCGGAACCGACTCCAGAA
The DNA here is from genome assembly GCA_051003795.1 of Bryobacteraceae bacterium. Taxonomy (GTDB): domain Bacteria; phylum Acidobacteriota; class Terriglobia; order Bryobacterales; family Bryobacteraceae; genus JALYXS01. Next base: position 15,061 of record JBPCKZ010000101.1, read on the forward strand.
CTTTTCCGCCGGCGTCCAGGACGGACAGTTCGCCGATCGGTCGAAATTGCGTCAGCCCCTGATTCTGAAGCGTCACCTCGCCAACCCACCGCGTTTCGTCTCCCGGATTGCCATGCACGAGCCGCAGCTGCTTAAACTCCCCTTCGATCCCAGGTCTTCCCGCGGTGATATATAGCGCGGAGACGAATTGCACGGCGGTTCTAATTCCCGTGGCTCCGATTTGAGCATCGGTGGGCAGGGTCGTAAATCCTATGGCGCAGTGGTATCCACGCGAGGATCCAGCGTCCGCGGGAACGCGTATGGTGTATCTGACATTCACCTGTTTGCCCGCATTGATCTCGGTCTCCACGGGATTGATAGTCACCCAGTCCCGGCAGGAAAACTCCGACTCGGAGGGTAATCTTGGCTCAAACTGAGGCGTTTGATTCCGATCGATCAAAAAATCCAGCGCTTCGGCACGGGCTCGAATCTTATCTTTTGAATCGCTGCTCAGCGTTAATACGCCTGAACGTTGCATCCCGGGCTCCATCTTCACCTCCAATCGCATGGGGCTCAATCCCAAGCCGATCTGAGCCGAAGCCAACGGCACGGAAAGTATGAGCAGACAGGCGCCTATGGCGCGTCGACGGTGTAGGTAATCGTTAGTGTGCATGATGGACTCTGTTCGGCGATATAGCTCCAGCTATCGGTCAGAGAAAAACTCAGCGTGACGGAATATGGATCGTTAGCGCCCGAAACTTCGGCGCCGCTGGCAACCTGCTGTCCGGTGGTTGAGAGTGTTACGGCCGGACCGCATGCTCCGGCGGTTCCGCCGGTGACACTGCCGCACGTTACCGTTACGGCCGATGTTGGAACGGTGGCGCAATTGGTGAATGATGTTGCTGCCGCTTGCACTTGCAAGGTCCAGGTCCTGTTACTCGCTCCGCTTGACGTCGTCCAGTTGACAGTGGCGGCTGAACTTCCCGGCACGCTTCCGAGGCTGGGATCCGTCGCCGTGAAACTAATCGTGCTCGGGCTGGCCGAGATGGCGCCAAGCGACGTGTGAGCAAGGGGCCGTATCCTGCCGTTCGCGACCGGGGCGATAATGCGCGGCCTCTGTTCGGCTAGCAAAGCAGCGCTGCCGCACAGGCAGAGGACCAGTCGCGCCAGGCTCATGTAGCGCTAATTGTATAGGTAGCGGTGGCCGAATACGCCCCGGTCTGGTAAATGGGGTCATTCGTTAACGACCACGCCGTCGAAGCCGTGTTGCCGGCGTTTGCGGAACTCGCTCCGGCGCCAAATGTGGCCACGCTGGTTTGGGCGGTGGTGCTGGCAGTAATCGAACCACTACACGCCGTGGCGGGCGCCGCCGCGACACAGGTGTACGTCAAAGCGTCACCGGCGGAAGGGGGCGTTGCCACCGAAGGACCGTTCGCCGGACTGAAATCCGACGTCACCTTTAACGTTAGCGTTCCGGTCCCGGTCGACTGGGTAGTACGAATCTTGTAGGTCAGATTGGTCGTACCCGTGTAAGCATTGAAAATTGAGCCTGTTGCGGCCAGGGTGGTAGTGGTGGTTGTCACCTGGAGGGCGGCTTCGGCGGCGACCGTCATGGACAGTGTCGTGGTTCCGGTGGCCGCGAACTGCGCGTGCATGGCAGGGCACGCGGCAAGCGCCGCGGCGAAGGCGAGAATTTTGCGCTTGTTCATAATTTTTTCCGTTTTGTAACTCATCGTTTGTAGCGCATCTAGAGAGCGCTTATGGTGAAGGTGAGAGTGGCCGAATACGTTCCAGTCTTGAAAGTAGGACTGTTCGATAGAGTGAAGCTGTTCTGGACCGTATTGGGATTGGCTGAACTGCACGATCCGCCGCCTCCGGTGCATACGCCGGCGCCCATGGTTAGCACGCTGGTTTGCGACGCCACCGATGTTGTCTGTGTTCCCGAACATGCGGTCCCGAGAGTAGCGGAACTGCATGTGTAGGTAAGCTGGCCGCTCGCAACCGAAGGTCCACCGGTTGGGCTGAAGTCGGCAGTCGCTTTCAGCGTAAGAGCGCCGCTCCCCGTGGATGCCGTGGTGCGCGCGCGATAGCTCACCGTAAGATTGCCCGAATAGGCTGCAAACGTTGTACCGGCGTGGGTTAGGGTCAAGCTTGCCGGCGCCGAGAGCTTTCCGATCGCATTGATTTGCGCGGAAAGTGTCTGATTGGCAGTACCAGTAACGGCAAAGAGCAGCGTGGGGGAGAGCGCCAGCCCCACGGCTATAGCCCATGGACGTGGCAAGATCGTCTTTAGGATTTCCGCTGGTGGCGAGGGCACGGCACTCATCTCAAAAGAGTGATCGGCACCCTGGCCGATTTACTTTAGAATATTTGGGGCTACTGCCGCAGAATTCGCGGGTGCAAGGGGGCAAGGATCTAGACTAATAACGAATGCCGGAACTGCTAAAGGGCAAACTCACCCTGATTATGGGAATCGCGAATAAGTGGAGTTTGGCCTTTGCCATCGCCCAAGCGTTCGCGCGCGAGGGCGCTTCGCTCGCGTTAACGTATCCGGGCGAGCACCAAAAGACCGCGCTCGAATCTCTCGCCATGGATTGGCCGCTTGCGGCGCTGATTCCTTGCGATGTGGCCAAAGACGAGGATTTGGCGAACCTGACGGAGGGCCTTCGCGCGCTCGGGCGTCCGCTGAATGCGGTTGTGCATAGCCTGGCCTTCGCGAACAAGGAGGATTTGGCGCGGCCTTTCCTCGAAACTCAGCGCGCGGGCTTTTTGCTGGCTCAGGACGTCAGCGCCTACTCGCTGGTGGCCGTGGCCCGGGCGACCGCGCCGCTTATGACGGCCGGCGGATCGCTGACCACGCTCACCTATTTGGGTTCTACGCGCGTGGTGCCGAACTATAACGCGATGGGCGTGGCGAAAGCTTCGCTCGAAGCGGCGGTGCGTTATCTGGCGAGCGATTTGGGCGCGAGCGGCATTCGCGTCAACGGAATTTCCGCCGGGCCGGTCAAGACGGCTTCGGCGCGAGCCATCAAGGATTTTTCGACGGTGCTCGACACGGTTGCCAAGCGGGCGCCCTTGCGGAGGAATACGGACCCGGCGGAGGTGGCGGACGCGGCGGTATTTTTAGCAAGCGATTTAGGAAGGGGGGTGACGGGCAACGTGCTGTTTGTCGATGCGGGAATGCAGATCATGGGATTGTAATGTGGCGCGGACACTCGTGTCTGCCGTGTCCACACTCGTGTGGACACAGGTTTTTGCCACTTCCAGACCCGTGTCCACACG
>JBPCKZ010000102.1:0-10659 GCA_051003795.1 Bryobacteraceae bacterium
CTGGACATCGCCATTCCTCTCGCCGGGTAAACCGGCGGCAGAACGACCTTAACAGTTATGCCGCGCAAAATTCATGCATCTCTGCCGAAAACTCACACTGCACATGGGGTAGAAACCTAATTTGGACAAGAGTGATCAGGAATGTTATTTTTATGACCCAGTAGTATTAACCTGGTATTGCGAGTGGATGAGCGGCAAGCCGCGTGTCCAAACAATATCAAGCTCAGAACAAGAAAAGGATGGATTCCAATGCCCGCAAATACAGCCGCCTGGTCAGTCGCCAAATATGCCGAACTTGAGGTCAAGTCCGCGCGGTATACTCCGCCGCGCGAGAACGAGATCGTCGTTAAGAATCACGCAGTATCCATCAACCCGCTGGATTGGATGAAACAGCGCGCCGGTGACTGCCTGTTTTCCTGGGTCAAATACCCCTTCATCTTCGGTTCGGATCTCGCAGGAGAAGTTGTTGAGGTCGGCTCCGGCGTTTCTCGTTTCAAGGTAGGTGATCGAGTCCTCAGCCATGCTGTGGGAGTCGACAAGAAGCGTAACAGCGCGGCGGAGGGCGCATTTCAGCAATACACCGTCGTTCTCGCCCGCATGGCAGCACCCATCCCCCGCACCATGTCTTACGAAGACGCCGCCGTTCTACCCTTGGCTCTGTCCACCGCAGCCTGCGGTCTATTCCAGAAAGATCAGCTGGCTCTTCAATATCCCTCGGAAGCGCGGAAAGCCACGGACAAGACCCTTCTGGTATGGGGAGGATCGACGAGCGTCGGCAGCAACGCCATTCAACTCGCCGTCGCTGCCGGCTACGAGGTCATCACCACGTCTTCGCCAAGAAATTTCGACTACGTCAAGAAGCTCGGCGCGAGTCAAGTCTTCGACTACAACAGCCAGACCGTCGTCAAGGACATTATCCGAGCTTTCAAGGGTAAGACGATCGCCGGAGCACTTGCCATGGGAGCTGGATCGGCTGAAGCCTGTTTCGACATTGTCCACGCGTGCCAAGGTGACAAATTCGTCTCGATCGCTACGTTTCCCATATCGTTTGAAAAAATGACGAAGGGCTCTAACATAGGCTTTCAGTTTCTCCGGCAGGCCCCGAAGCTCTTGTCGTTCAACGTTTCGAGGATGTTGAAATCCCTCACCCAGCATATCCGCTCGAAGTTCATCTTCGGGACTTCTCTAATGGACAACGAGGTGAGTAGGGTCGTTTACGTGGATTTTCTGCCCCGGGCCCTCGCGGAGGGTTGATCTGTCGCCACCCCGGAGCCGTATGTCGTCGGAAATGGGCTCCATTCCATACAAGCCGGGCTCGACCTTCAGATGAAGGGCGTATCCGCCAGGAAGGTGGTCGTCTCTCTCTAATTTCGGTCGTTCGGGTTGCCGCCCAGGCCGGTGAATTTGACGTTCTCATTGCGCTGAAATCGAGCCATTGTTGGCTGCGCAGTTCATCGGGAATCGGGGTGTAAGAATCCGGAGATACGGCAAAGGCGACATCCTCGTAATTCTTCGCCGCCGAGCGGATCATGGTGGGGCCGGCCATGTCGATATTCTCGATCGGATCGCTCAATGGCGAATCCGCTTTTGCCGCGGCTTTTTCGAATCGATACAGGTTTACGACCACCATGTCGATGGGCGCAATCCCATGCACCGGGCGCGCTCAGTTCTGCACGGGGATCAGCAGAGTCTGGGGGAGATTAGTCCCGCCGAGCGAGAACGTCAACGGAACGGAATCGCCGGCCGCAACGTTCGGCACTACCACGTTGAACTGATACAGACCGATGTAGCCCGGCGCGAATCCGGAGTACAGCACCGTTGCGGGCATCCCCGCGAACGAGACCTGAAAGTTGGAGCGGAGCGTGTCGGTTTGCTGAACGATTTGGCCGGCGGCGTAATCCGGCGCCACTGGTCCGAAACCCACGCCGTACAACGTGATGGCATCTCCCGGTCTTGCGCGCCGCGAGGGTACCCGCGGGATTGCGCCGGGAGGCAGCACAAAGGTGAGGCCATCCGAAAAAAGAGCCGTGACATACTGGCCCGCGCCGAGCCTGAACGCCGGCGGCGAAAGGAGTCCAGGCTCCACGGAATTCACCGTAACGGTGGCGGGGATGCCGACCCCGCCCGCCGTGGTCACCACCAACGGTTGCGGTCCGGTCCCAACGCCCGAAGGCACCTGCACATCCACCTGTCCCGGGCTGACGAAATAGACAAACGCGGGCTGTCCGCCCACGGTTACCGTGGTTCCAGCCAAGGCCGTGGGCGCCTGGATCCCGTTGAAATCCGCGGTACCCCACACGCGGAATTGGGTGGTACCGAGGTTTGTGCCGAAGATTTCGATCCAGGAGCCGGGCGCGATTGCGGAAAATCCTCCGTAATCGCTCGCGCTGATCACCCCCAGCGAGGTTCGGACGATTGGAGTGGCATCGAACGCGCCCGAGATGGGTCCGCTAAGCGTGGCGTTCGGTGTAAGCCCTACCTGTCCGACCGCGCAAACCGGAATGCCCGAGCACGTGGCGCCGGAAAAAGTGAAATTAAAGTGCGATGGATCGTAAAACGTGACGGAGGAACCGTCGCTTTCCATTATCGTCATCACCAGGGAACCGGCGGTCAAGTTAAAAAAAATGAGATCGCCTCCGGGGACTGACGAAATGGCTGTGAGCGGCGTTGGGCCATTACCGGGATAAGCGAGCACAAACTTGAAAGTGCCGCCCCCGCCGAGTCCGGTAAACGGGCCCGACACGGTGCACTTCGTATTGGTCCCGTCGAATGCGCAAGATCCCCAGGTGACGCTACTCTGGCCCGCGCCGGACGCGTTGCCGCCCAGGCCGGTGAATTTGACGTTCTCATTGCTCTGCCCGAGCGCGATCACCGTCGCCGATGCTCTCGGCATCACGCCGGCCAGACACAGAAACGTTATCAGTCTAATCACAGGGAGTCTCCTGCGATTAGTTGTGCAGCCGTTGCTGAAACAATCTCTTAAACTAATGCCGGAAATGGCGCACGCCGGTGAACACCATCGCCAGGCCGAGCCGGTCCGCCGCGGCGATCGCTTCGGCATCCTTCACCGAGCCGCCCGGTTGAATCACCGCCGTCACGCCGTGTTTGGCCGCCTCTTCGATGCCATCGGGGAATGGAAAGAAGGCGTCGGAGCCGATCACCGTTCCCTGCAAGGGCAGCACCGCTTTTTGAGCGCCAATGCGCACCGAATCCACGCGGCTCATTTGACCCGCACCGATCCCCACCGTCCGGCCCGCGCGCGCATACACGATGGCATTCGATTTCACGTGCTTGGCAATTTTCCATGCGAACTCGAGCGCACTCCACTCCTCTTCGGTCGGCGCGCGCCGCGTCTTCACCTCCGCCGAATGAGGCGCGAGTTTGTGCGCATCCACGGTCTGGGCGAGGTAACCGCCCGAAATGCTTTTCACTATCAGCGATTCCGGACCCGGTATCGCCTTTAACAGGCGCAAGTTCTTCTTGGCGCTCAAGACGGCAATCGCCTCGGGCGAGAAATCCGGCGCGGCGATGGCCTCGATGAACGTCTTCACTACCTCGGAAGCGGTCTCTTCATCCACCCGGGCGTTGAATCCGATCACGCCTCCAAACGCCGACACCGGATCGCATTCGAGCGCCTTGCGATAGCTCTCGGCCAGCGTGTTTTGCTCGGCACACCCGCACGGATTGGCGTGCTTGACGATTACGGCCGCGGGTCGCTCGAATTCGTTAATCAGCAGCCACGCGGCGTCAAGATCGACCAGATTGTTGTAGGAAAGCTCCTTGCCGTGCAACTGTTCGCCGCCGGCGACCCCGGTCGGCGAACTCCCGTAGAGCGCCGCCGATTGATGCGGATTCTCGCCATACCGGAGATCCATTCGCTTGGGGGCGCGCACGTCGAGAGTGGCGGGGAGCGCGGGGGCATCCGCCCGCGCGATCAATCGCGCGGCGATCGCGCGGTCGTAATCCGCCGTGGTCTGAAATGCCCGTTGCGCGAGTTTCCAGCAGGTCTCCGCTGAAATCGAGCCATTGTTGGCGCGCAGTTCATCGAGAATCGGGGTGTAAGAATCCGGCGATACGGCAACGGCGACATCCTGGTAATTCTTCGCCGCCGAGCGGATCATGGTGGGACCGCCGATGTCGATATTCTCGATCAGATCGCTCAATGGCGCGTCCGCTTTCGCCGCGGCTTTTTCGAATTGATACAGGTTTACGACCACCATGTCGATGGGCGCGATCCCATGCGCCGCGAGCGCTTCCATGTGGACCGGATTGGCGCGGATCGCCAGAATTCCGCCGGTGATGTTGGGATGCATCGTCTTAACGCGGCCGTCGAGCATTTCCGGGAAGCCGGTCACTTCGGCGACATCGCGAACGGGGATGCCCGATCCCCGCAGCAGCTTGGCGGTTCCTCCGGTCGAGACGATCTCAATCGAGAGTTTGCTCAGTTGGCGCGCGAATTCCACGATGCCGGTTTTATCGGTGACGCTGATCAGGACGCGCTGAATTTTGGGCACGCACCATCGTACAAGAACCGGCTGGATCGGGCCAATACAAAAAATCTATTTCCGTTCCCTCCTTTCGGAACTTAAACTGATGACTGAATCGAGCGCCAAATATATGAAAATTGCCCTATATGGCTTAGCTTTCCTGTCGTGTGCATTCGCGGCCGCGGATAGCGACGAACAGGCTCAATCGACGCCGGCCACTCAGACCACTCCGGCGCCCCCGGACGCCGCGAAGCCGGCCGACGCGACACCGCCCGCGCCGCCTCCCAAATACAACGGTTTCGTTTTCAGCGCTCTTGGCGACGGATACTTCACTTTTAATTTCAATCATCCGGCTTCGGGTTCGAACCAACTCCAGAATTTCAATCTGAATTACGGCCAGCCGGAGCTGAATCTGGCCAAGATCACCATCGACAAGTCGGACAAAGCGTTCGGGTTCCATGTGGATGCCGGATTTGGCGAAGCCATGCGCTTGATTCACGCGCCCGATCCGGCCCCGCACGGCTTCAGCTATATCGAACAAATGTACGTGATCGCCAAACCGAATCACACGCACGGCGCGGAGTTCGATTTCGGCGAGTTCGTGACATCGGCGGGCGCCGAGGTGATCGAGAGTCCCACGAACTGGAATTATTCCCGCTCGCTTCTATTTGCCTGGGCGATCCCCTACTATCATTTCGGTTTCCGCTCGAGCGTTCCGATCACGAAGACGTTTTCGGCCGGCTTTCAGGTCGTCAATGCATGGAACACTTTGTGGGGTAACAACAATCTTAAAAATATCGGAGTCACCGCCGCGCTTACCAAGACGAAATTCGCGTGGACTTCAAATTACTATGAAGGGCCGAATCACTTAGGTACAGGTACGGGCAAGCGAAACCTTTTCGACACCACTTTGTTGCTCACGCCTAACGCAAAAGCAAATTTCTACATCAATTACGACTACGGGCGCGATAACCATATCGGACCGGGATACGACAGTTGGTATGGGATCGCCGGCGCCGCGCATTTTCAGATCACCAAGCAGATCTCGCTTTCACCGCGCGCGGAATGGTACAACGACGCGAGCGGTTTTACCACCGGCACGAAGCAGAAAGTGAAGGAAGGCACGATCACCGGAGAGTATAAGTACAACGATCACGTGATCGGCCGCCTCGAATTCCGGCATGACGCGTCGGATCAGCCGTTCTTCGATCGCGGCGCGCAGGTTGCCCGCAGCAAGGACATGAACACCGCTACAATTGCCCTAATGTTTCTCTTAGGCCCTCTGAAATGATTGTTTTATAATCCTTTCATGCCGAATGTCGACCATCATGCGCCGGGCTCGTTCTGCTGGATCGAGCTGGGGACCACGGATCAAAACGCCGCGAAGAATTTTTACGGCTCCCTATTTGGATGGAAGGCCAACGATTTTCCCATGGGGCCGAACGAATACTACACCATGTTCCAACTGGACGGCCGCGATGCAGCCGCCGGTTATTCGCTGAGAGCCGACCAGCACGCGCAAGGCGTTCCGCCGCACTGGATGCTTTATATCGCCGTCGCGAGCGCCGATGAAAAGGCCAAGCTTGCAGGCGAGAAAGGCGGCAAGGCGATCGCGCCGCCGTTCGATGTGATGGATGTCGGGCGCATGGCCGTGCTCCAGGATCCGACCGGCGCGACATTCTCCATTTGGGAGGCGAAGAGGCACAAAGGCACGGGGATCGCCGGAGTGCCGGGAACGCTTTGCTGGGCCGATCTGAGCACGCCCGATCCCGACCGAGCCAAGCAATTCTACTCGGACGCATTCAATTGGAAAATTTCCACCGGCGAAGGCGGCGTCGCGGGCTATCTCCACATCCAGAACGGCGAGGAGCACATCGGCGGCATTCCCCCTCTCGCGCATCGCATGCCGAACGTTCCGCCCCACTGGCTCGCGTACTTCCTGGTCTCGAAGTGCGATGAATCGGCCGCCAAAGCGCGGCAACTGGGCGCAAGCCTGTTCATGCCTCCCACGAATATCGAAAAGGTCGGGCGAATGGCCATCGTGGCCGATCCGCAGGGCGCGATATTCGCGATCTTCGAGCCATTGCCGCGCGCTTGAGCGGCGATGAAGTCTATTTGGCTCGCGCTCGTTCTGGCATTTTCCGCCGGCGCTCAAGATTGGCCGGTTTACGGCGGAGATGCCGGGGGGACGCGCTACTCGCCGCTGAAGCAGATCACCCGCGCGAACGTCGCGCGGCTTAAGCCCGCGTGGACCTTCCACACGGGCGATGTTAGCGACGGAACCGAATACCCGGTCAAGAGCGCCTTCGAAGACACGCCGCTGATGATCGACGGCGTCCTCTACGTGGTGACCGCATTCGATCGGCTGATTGCGCTTGATCCCGAAACCGGCAAGCAACTATGGGCGTTCGATCCAAAGCTGGACCGGACCAAATCTCAAATGTTGCTTTCGAGCCGCGGCGCGGCGTTCTGGACGGACGGCAAGCGGAAGCGCCTGTTTTATGGAACGCTCGACGGGCAACTGTGGTCGATTGACGCCACGACCGGCAAGGCGGCCGATAGCTTCGGCACGGGCGGGTTTGTCGATCTGCGCGCGGGCATGATCGATCCGGGCGAGAAGCGCAATTTCGGGCGCGGCTACGGCATGACGTCGCCCCCGGCGGTCTACAAGGATGTGGTCATTTGCGGCTCGATTGTGCCCGATTCCGAACCGCTCGGCCCCAACGGAGACGTGCGCGCGTTCGATGCGCGCACCGGCAAGCTGGCGTGGCGCTTTCACACGGTCGCTCGCCCAGGCGAATTCGGCGGCGACACATTGGGCGGTAACACCTGGGAAGGCGATTCCTGGAAGGGCCGCGGCGGCGCGAACCTGTGGTCCATCCCGAGCGTCGATACACAGCGCGGCATCGCATTTCTACCGCTCACCTCGCCCTCTTACGACCATTACGGAGGGGACCGCAAAGGCGCGGGCCTGTTCGGCGACGCGCTCGTCGCGGTGGATGCGCTCACCGGCAAACGCCTTTGGCACTTCCAGACCGTGCATCACAACCTGTGGGATTACGATATCCCGGCGCAACCCACGCTGGTCACCGTTCGGCATCAAGGCAAGCTGGTCGATGCCGTGGCGCAAGTGACCAAGACGGGCTTCACTTTCCTGTTTGAGCGAACCACGGGCAAGCCCCTGTTCGACATTGTCGAGAAACCCGTGCCGCCGAGTGAGATTCCCGGCGAGGCGGCGTATCCGACCCAGCCCTTCCCGGTGAAGCCCCCGCCTTTCGAGCGCCAAAGTTTCCGGCCGGAAGAGTTGACCGATGTAACGCCCGAATCCCGCGCGTTTTGTTCCAAGCTGATCGAAGGCGCGGCGTTCGGCGATCTCTACACGCCGCTGGGGCTGAAACCGACGGTGCTGTTTCCGGGAACCAACGGCGGGGCAAACTGGGGCGGCGCGTCATTCGACCCGGAAACGCACACGCTTTACGTGAATTCGATGGACGTCGGAATGATCTTGCGGATGTTCAAGATGCCGGCGGGATCGAAGGTACCGTACCGCGCCCGAGGCATGAACACGCCGAGTTCGCGATTCTGGGACAAGCAGCGGCTGCCCTGTCAGAAGCCGCCTTGGGGCGCGTTGACGGCGATCGATTTGGATAATGGCGAGTTTCGATGGCGCTCGGTTCTGGGCGTGGTGGACGCGCTGATCGATAAAGGAATCCCGCCGACGGGTACGTCCAACATGGGCGGCTCGATTGTGACCGCGGGCGGGTTGGTTTTCATCGGCGCGACGGACGATAGCCGGTTCCGCGCCTTCGACAAGGACACCGGCAAGGAACTGTGGACCGTGCGGCTGCCCGCGAGCGCTCACGCGACGCCCATGACGTTCCTGTCGAAGAAAAATGGGAAACAATACGTGGCTATCGCCGCGGGAGGAGGCAACAAATACAACGATACGTACTCCGATGCGCTGGTAGCCTTCTGCTTGCCTTAACGCTTGCGGTAACGCTTCACGGCGGCGTGGAGAGCCCGTTTAGCCATAAGCGGCACGCGCCGCTGAAGTTGAGGTGCGTTTCGTGCCACGCCGAGGCGGAGACGGGCGACCGGGCCGGCTTCCCGGCCGGCGTGCGCTGTAATGTTTGCCATGTGGATATGACCGCGCGCAAAATTCCATCGCGGCGTGTTTACGAACTGCCGGATTTCGTTTTCTTCAACCACGGCACGCATGCCACGGCGAAAATCGAATGCCTAAGCTGTCATGGAGATGTAATGAGCCGGGACACGGTGCAGGCCGAGCACCCCATGAAGATGAAGTGGTGCGTCGATTGCCACAAGCAGAGTAAGGCGGCCGCCGCCTGCAACACGTGTCACGAGTTGGGGCAGTAGATTACCGCCCGCAAGCGGCTACGCCGCCGTTTCGGTAAGGACTTCCTGGCAGACCACGCAGTAGTTGGCCCACGGAATTGCATTTAACCGCCGATCGGGAATTGCTTCCTCGCAGGAGAGACAGACTCCGTAGTGGCCGGTTTCGATCCGATCCAGGGCGGCGTCGATCAGCCGGAGGCGGGAGTAATCTAGATTGTTTAGGCGAAGGGAGACCGATTCCTCGTTGGCGAGTTGGGCCTGGTCGTCCTCGTTTACGGGACCGATCCGGGGGGACCGGTCGATCTTCGAGCCGAGTCCGGTGAGAACGTCTTTCTTTTTCTCGAGCAGTACGTTGCGGTAGTTGTTCATAATGTGCGGCCCAAAAGGCCGGATTGACGAAGAAGTGACGCGGGCGAAGAAAAGCTCTCAGGAAAATTTATAAATGAATTTCGATCATTCCCCGAAGGTCAAAGAACTCCAAGCCCGGCTTCTAGGGTTCATGGACGAGCACATTTATCCCAATGAGAAGCGCTTCCACGAGCGGATCGCGAGGGGCGACCGCTGGAAGCCTTCTCCCGTAATCGAGGAGTTGAAGCCGAAAGCGCGCACGGCGGGCCTCTGGAACTTATTTCTTCCCGAGAGCGAATACGGCGCGGGCCTCACGAACCTTGAATACGCGCCCTTGTGTGAAATCATGGGCCGGTCGTTCATCGGGCCGGAGGTTTTCAATTGCTCCCCGCCCGATACGGGCAACATGGAAGTGCTGGTGCGATATGGCTCGCCGGAGCACAAAAAACAATGGCTGGAGCCGCTGCTCAAAGGCGAGATCCGCTCCTGCTTTTGCATGACGGAGCCGGACGTGGCCTCGTCCGACGCGACGAACATCCAGGCCAGCATCGCGCGCGACGGCGAGGAATATGTAATCGACGGGCGGAAATGGTGGAGCTCGGGCGCGGGCGATCCGCGCTGCAAAATTTCGATCTTCATGGGCAAGACCGATCCCGCCGCGCCGAAGCACCAACAGCAGTCCATGATTTTGGTTCCGCTCGACACGCCGGGCGTCCGGATTGAGCGCATGCTGACGGTTTTCGGTTACGATCACGCGCCGCACGGGCACGGGGAGATTAGTTTCGAACACGTCCGCGTGCCCGCTTCCAACATCCTGCTGGGCGAAGGGCGCGGTTTCGAAATCGCGCAGGGCCGGCTGGGGCCGGGACGCATCCACCACTGCATGCGGCTGATCGGGCAGGCCGAGCGCGCTCTGGAAGCCATGTGCCGCCGCGTAAGCTCGCGCGTGGCATTCGGGAAGAAGATCGCCGAGCAGGGGACGATTCTCGCCGATATCGCCGAATCCCGCATGGAAATCGAGCAGGCGCGGCTGCTCACTCTCAAGGCCGCCTACATGATGGACACCGTCGGAAACAAAGCGGCGAGAGCGGAGATCGCGATGATTAAAGCGATCGCGCCCAACGTCGCTTTGCGCGCGATCGACAGGGCGATTCAGGCGCATGGCGGCGCTGGCGTCTCGCAGGATTTTGAGTTGGCCGGCATGTGGGCCAACTCAAGAACGCTGCGCCTCGCGGACGGCCCCGATGAGGTACATCGCGAGGCGGTGGCGAAGTGGGAACTCAAGAAGCACTAGGCGACGATGGCATCCGATCCGGAACGCTAGATTGGGAGGATGTTCTTCACCGCCAGCAAGATCTTGCCCCAGTTCATTTACCCTCTCGGGCTAGCCATTGTTTTGCTCGCGGTGGCTTGCGTGCTCTCCACGCGGGCGCGGGCGCGACGGCTTCTCACCGTCGCGGCACTGCTG
>JBPCKZ010000103.1:0-22446 GCA_051003795.1 Bryobacteraceae bacterium
CCGGGGCCAACGCCATCATTGCACTACGGTGCTGCCAACTCAGCGGACGATGGGAAGAATTCTGGGAATCACGCGCCGCTGGCTGACTTCCGCCCGGCCTCACATCCACAAATTTGACGCGCACCCCAATCCGGTTGCCCGATTGCACCCGTATCTTTAGTACGCTAGGATAGTTCTAGTTGTTCCAAGGAGGTATTACTATGAAGAAGATCGTTTTTGCTTCCGTATTGGTTTTGTCCACGTTTTCCATCAGCGCTTTTGCCGAGGAGTGGACCGGTTATATTTCGGACTCTAAGTGCGCGGCTAACCCCGCGAAGGTTGCATCGGACGACCACGCCGCTTGCGCTGCTAAATGCGTAAAAGGCGGCGCGTCCGCGGTATTGGTGTCCGACGGTAAGGTCTACAAGATCGACGACCAGAGCAAAGTCGCGGATCACATTGGTCACAAAGTGACGGTCACGGGTAAACTCGACGGCGACACCGTGAAAGTCGACAGCGTGAAGATGTAATTTTGCAGGGCTAAGGCATTGTTGTTACTTTAGCGGGGAGAGGCTACTGCAGTTTGCCTCTCCCTGCCACTTTCCAAACCTCCTCCACTTTCTCACCTCTAATTCCATACACGTTTTCGTGCAGGTTTACAGCGACGCACACGTGATTCGGAATAATGCGAATCTTCTGTCCCACCGAAAATTCCCGTTCCGCCTGGGCCGTGTCGATGAAACCGTGTTCCTCGTTCATCCGATAGAAGCGGCAACCCGGCGCTTCGACTACGCGCCCGAAGGTCTCTCCTCCCGCGGTTGACCGGTCCGACGAAAACGTCTTCGACCCGCCATCGATAAACATGCTTCCGGCGCGCGGCGTGGAAACCACGGTAACCAGGATGGCCGCCGCGCAATCGTCGAGCGAACATGCCCCGCTTTGGACCGTATTGATGTCGTTGAAGACATAGGTTCCGGGGCGAACCTCGTTCTGGCCTTTGACAAGATGTGAGTGAAACAGGGTGGGCGTGGAGCCGCCGCTGACTATTTCCGCTTCGATTCCGGCGCGGCGGAAATCGGCTATTGTGGCTTCGAGCAGCTCGCTCAGGGTCGATAGTTTCGCGGCATCGCTGCCGCCTGGGTTCTTGATGTGACCCGGATAAAATGCGAGGCCGCGGAAGCGGACGCCGGGCAGAGTTTCGATTTCCTGAGCGAGGCGGAGCGCCTCGGCGGGAGTGACGCCGACCCGGCCCAACCCCACGTCCATTTCGACGAGCACGCCGATTTTCACGCCCGCCGCTTGGGCCGCCTCCGAAAGCTGGCGAGCGGCGGCGGCGCTATCGAGAGCGACCGTCACTTGGGCTTCGGCCGCCACTTTAGCCAGCCGATCCAGCTTGGTGCGGCCGATCACGGGATAAGCCACCAGAAGATCGGAGGGTGACGCATCGAGCATCGCGTCAATCATTACTTCCGCTTCGCTCACTTTCGCGACGGTCAGACCGGCGGCGCCAAGCGCGAGTTGCCGGCGGCCGATCTCCGGCATCTTGTGCGTCTTGGTATGGGGCCGCAGCCGCAAATGGTGGGTAGCCGCGTAATTCGCCGCACGTTGCAGATTGTGCTCCATAATCTCAAGGTCGATCAGGAGCGCGGGGGTGTCGAGTTCGGAAACAGTCATTGGAGTGTTTAGGATGTATCGTAGCGCGCCTGGATTTCGCAATGTGGTAGCTTCTGACCATGTGTTCAGGAGTTCAAAAGTCCCTATTTGCGAAGATCGCTTTCTTCGCGGGGAGCGCGGCGCTGCTTCCGGCGCAGTTCGTGCCCAATCGCTATATCGTCGAGTTTACCGGGGACCCGGTGGCTCTCCATCTTGCGAACCTACGGAAAACATCGCGGTCCAAAGAATCAAGTTTGAAGGGTCTACCGGCGCGCGCGCGTCTGGAGTCGATCCGGCGTGAGCAAGCGGACATGCGCGCGGCAATATTGGCGCAAGAAGAGAACGTCGAAATCCTCGACTGCATCGACACGGTTTCGAACGCCTGCTTTTTGCGCATGACCAAGGAACAAGCGGGGCGCGTGGCGCTAATGCCTGGCGTGAAGCGCGTCCGTCAGGAGCATTACTATCGGCCGAATCTCGATCACGCGGTCGCGATCCATCGCGCGCCGGAAGTGTGGGCGCAGATCGGTTTCGAGAATGCGGGCCTGGGGATGAAGATTGGCATGATCGATACAGGTATCGACAACAGACATCCCGGTTTTCAAGACGCGTCTCTGCCGATGCCGCCCGGATTCCCGCAGGTTGGAAGGGAAAGCGACCGTCAATTCACAAGCAACAAAATCATCGTTGCGCGCAGCTACGTGCGCTTGCTGGATGCTCCCGACAGCGATAATTCAGCGCGGGATCATGTTGGCCACGGCACCAGCACCGGAATGGCCGCGGCGGGGAACACCAACACCGGTCCGCTCGCCACAATCACGGGGATGGCGCCGAAAGCCTATCTCGGCAACTACAAGGTTTTCGGTTCTCCCGGCGTGAACGATTCAACTTCGGACAGCGCCCTGCTAAGCGCCATCAACGACGCCGTGATCGATGGCATGGACGTGCTCAATTTGAGCTTGGGCGGTTTGGTTAGCGGGCCCGTCGAAGACGACGCGCTCGCCGACGCCATCTACCTGGCAACTTTACAGAATGTAATCGTGGTCGTTTCGGCGGGCAACGATGGCCCGGACCTCAATACCATCGGCTCTCCAGCCGGCGTCCCGAGTGCCATCGCGGCGGGTGCCATTCCCAACGACCGAGCCTTCGTGGGACTCGCGACAATCGATGGTATTGGAGCCTTCGCGGCCGCTCCTGCGTTTGGTCCCCAACAAAAAGCCCCGATCACCGCGCCGCTCGTGGATGTCACATCGATCGATGCGACGGGGCTCGCGTGCGACGCGCTTCCGGCGGGTAGCCTGAAGGGTTTCATCGCTTTGATTCCGCGCAATCCCGATCAGTGTGGAACCGCGGTTAAGCTCGCGAACGCTAGGGTCGCGGGAGCAGTTGCGGGGCTGTTATTCAACTACGCGGCTCAACCCGATCTATTTTCGCCACAGCTCGGCGTGTCTTTGCCCGCGGAAGCGATGAGCTACGCGGACGGTCTCAAAATACAACAGGCGCTTGCCGGTAAGCCCGCTCCCAATACCACGCTCGATTTCCTGCTTCGCGCTTTTCCGATCGACACCCGGTATCTTTCCGACTTCACGTCGAGCGGCCCCGGCCCGGGCGGATCCATCAAGCCCGACCTGCTCGCCGTGGGGGCTTTCGTGTACACCGCCGCCGAAAGCACCGATTCCAAGGGTGACGTTTACAGCCCCGATGGATACATCGAAGTGGATGGCACGAGTTTCTCGTCGCCATTGGTGGCGGGAGCGGCGGCACTGATCAAGGGCGCGCGCCCGGGGTTGACCGCGGCCCAATACAAATCGTTGCTGATTAACAACGCGGCCGCGTTCGCGTCGACCGCCGACGGTCCCGTGAACGTGCAGCAGGGCGGGGCGGGCTTGCTCGACGCGGCCGCCGCTTATCGCGGAACCATTACCGCCGAGCCCGCTTCGCTTTCCTTCGGCGTGCAGGGCCAAACGGCCAATCCCGTTCAGACCGTCGCCATTACGAACGTGGGCGCGTCCGCGGATACGGTGACGATCTCAGTCGCGCCGAGCGTTGCGCGCGCGGCCGCGCCGGTCATTTCGACCCAGACCCTGCAACTCGCGCCGGGGGCTTCGCAAACCGTTACTTTCGATTTCTCCCGCGCGCCAACCGCGCCGGGAGCTTACGAGGGTGTCATCCGGCTGCAAAGCGGCGCGACCGGAATCGAGAGCCGGATGCCCTACTTTTATGCGGTTCCGTCGGCTCCGAAGCGCATCCAGATCGTTTTATCGGATCCGTCGGCTCCGGCCGGCACGTTCGACCCCGAAGCGGCATTTTTTCGCGTAGTGGACGAAAATGGGGTGGCTCTGAAAGCCACGATCAAACCAACGGCCTATGCGGTGTCGGGCGGCGGCACGGTTGTGTCCGTGAATCTTCGCGATCAAATCGTTACGGATTCGTTCGCCATCAATGTGCGGTTGGGGCCCAACGCCGGTCCGAATGTGTTCCGCATCCAAGCGGGCGCGGTCACGAAGGACGTTACCATCCTAGGGACGCCGTAATCAGGATCGGCGCTCGTCCAAGGCCATGTCGTGCAAAGCGCGGATGTAGCCCAGGCTAAATGCCCAGCCGGTATGCCCATCGCCGACCATCTTCGGAACGTGATCCGCGATCAGAATACCGCGATAGTCCACCTCGGCCAGCGTTCGCATGAGCTTTTTCATGTCGGTATAGCCGTTATCGACGAAGGCTTCGACGAAATCGGGAATCGGCGCGCTCACGTTCCGGAAATGGATCTTCCATAGTTTGCCCATTTTCGAGAATTCATGAACGGCGTCGAAAACGTCCTTGCCCATGTACTTGCCGCCTTCCATCCAGGTGCCGCAGCACAGGCAGACACCCACGTTCGGGCTGTTGGCGATTTTCATCGCGCGAACGTAGCCGTCGAAGTTGCCAAAGATGCAGCGGGGCACGCCGCCCAATTCGGGAACCGGCGGGTCGTCCGGGTGAATGCCGATGCGCACGCCCACTTCTTCGGCGACGGGAACAACCTGCTTGATGAAGTAGGTGTAGTTCTCCCAAATTTCGTCCTTGCTGAATTTACGCCCATTCGTGACGGGAGGCGTGAAGACCTTGCCGTCCCAATATCCCTTGGCATTGGATTCGTGAAATGCGCGCGCGGGGGCGCCCCCGCGCGCCGTTTCGGGCGGGGAGCTCCAGATGCCGTTGCCCATGTGCGCGTAAGTGGTGTAGTAGATTCCGGCCTTGCCGAGATTTCGAAGATACTGCTTGTACTCTTCGATTTTTTGATCGCGGCCGGGAAGGTTGAGCGTGACCGCCGGCATGTTGTGCACGTTCGTGTTGCCGATATTCGCGACTTTCAGGCCGGCCGCTTCCACGCGCGTTTTCATGTCGGCGAACATCTCGTAGGTCCCGCCGGTTGTCCCGATGCTGAGATATTGGACCCCGATCTGCTTTGCGAACGTCAGGTCTTCGGGAGTGAAATTGCTACTGAGCTGGTAAGAAATCTTCATGCCCGGCGAGAGCGGCTCGAGCGGGCGCTTCGCGGCTTTCGCGGAAGCGGCCGAAAGCGCGGCGGCCCCGGCCGTGGCGCGAATGAAGCCACGGCGGCTGGATGAAATGCTGGGATTATGTTTCATATTGAGGTGTTCTCATCTCGACGAGATTATGTCACAGTGCGCAAGCAGCCCTACTGGTGGCCGTTGCCGCTGCCCTTTCCTTTGTCATCGTCCCGGCGGCGAATCCAATCGTCCGCAAGCGCTACTAGGATATCGATTCGGTCCTTCTGTTCCGCCATTGCCGCCTCGAAATTCTTTTGCCATTCCGCGCTCTCCTTCTGCCGCTCCACAATGGCCGTCATGGCGACGTTCAGATCGCGAAGCCAATCGTTGTGCTCTTGAATGCGCTGCTCGTGATCCTGGATGCGCCGCGACGACTTGTTCTCGATCATGGACAGAACAATCAAGTGTTCCTTCAATTCGTCCATCTGCTTCTTCAGTTCGGCGTCGAGATCCATGGCAATCCTTCTGGCGGAAGCTAGTGGGGGTCGAACCCACCCGCGATACAAGTACCGCACACCGGGTTTGAAGTCCGTGCCCGGCACCGGCCAGGATTAGCTTCCGAGCCGATTGTAGCAACGCGCATAATCGTAATGAGTGAAGCCTTTCCCGACTTTCGCCGCTCTCGTTCTTATGCTCACCTCATGTGGTCCCCGGGTTGCCCCGGTTCCCGTTCCCGCGATTCCGAAAGACATCCATTCGCTATCGAATCCGCAAGACGTTTTAGTTACCCACGCGGATCTCGACCTCGATGTCCTTTTCGACCGCAAGATTCTGAATGGAAGCGTCACGCTCACGGTGGAACGGCGCGGGCCGGAAAACGCCCCCCTAATTCTCGATACGCGCGATCTTCACATCGACAAAGCTGAAACCTCTCCCGACAACACGCACTTTACCGCCGCGGATTTCAATCTTGGAAACGCCATCAAATTTCTGGGCGCGCCGCTCACGATCCAGCTACCCGGCAACGCCCGCTATGTTCGAATCCGATATTCGACGAGTGCCGCTGCCTCCGGTCTTCAGTGGCTCACGCCCGATCAGACGGCGGGCAAAAAGCATCCGTTCCTGTTCACTCAATCCGAAGCGGTTCACGCGCGAAGCTGGATTCCACTGCAGGACACGCCGAGCGTCCGCCTTACGTATACGGCTCACATCCGCACGCCTCGCGATCTCTCCGCCGCGATGAGCGCCGAGAACGATCCGCGATCGTTCCGGACTGGCGATTACCGCTTCAACATGACGGAGCGCGTCCCGTCGTATCTGATCGCGCTCGCCGCCGGGGATCTCGCATTTCAAGCGGTAGGTAAGCGAACCGGCGTGTATGCCGAGCCGTCCGTCCTGCCGAAAGCGGCCCACGAATTTGAGGATATGGAAAAGATGCTGGAAGCCGCCGAGCAGCTTTTCGGGCCGTACCGCTGGGGCCGGTATGATGTCTTGGTTCTTCCGCCGAGTTTTCCGTTTGGCGGCATGGAAAATCCCCGTCTAACCTTTGCCACACCCACCGTACTCGCGGGCGATAAGAGCCTGGTCTCGCTGGTGGCGCATGAGATGGCGCACTCCTGGTCGGGCAATCTGGTCACGAATGCGACCTGGAGCGATTTCTGGCTGAATGAGGGTTTTACGGTCTATATCGAGCGGCGAATCGTCGAGCGCGTATATGGGCAGCCCCGCGCGGAGATGGAGGCCGCCTTGGGCCGTCAGGATTTGGAACAGGAGCTAGCCGGATTGCCGCCCAAAGACCAGATCCTCCACGTCGATCTGAACGGGCGCGATCCGGATGATGGATTCACGCAGGTCCCCTATGAAAAAGGCGCGCTATTTTTGCTTGACCTGGAACGGATTTTCGGGCGGCAGCGCCTCGACGCGTATTTGAAAGGGTGCTTCGATCGCTTCGCTTTTCAAAGCATCACGACGGCGCAATCGCTCGAATATCTTCATGAGTATTTGCTCGACAAATATCCCGAGCTCGCCAAAAAAATTAACGTGAACGAATGGGTATTCCAGCCGGGAATTCCAGCCGGCGCTCCCAAACCGCACTCGTCCGCGTTCGATCGGGTGGAAGCCGAAGCGACGCAATGGCTGAGCGGGTCGGCGCTCCTGAATCAGGAGAAGGGGGCATTGTGGAGCACGCAAGAATGGCTCCATTTCCTGCGCTTTCTGCCCAAGAAACTTACGCCGGCGCAGATGCGCGATCTCGATGCGGCCTACCACTTCACGCAAACGGGCAACGACGAAATTCTGGAGCAATGGCTCTTGATGGCGATCCGTAATCGCTATGAGCCGGCTTACCCGCGCCTCGAAGAGTTCCTGACATCGGTTGGCAGGCGAAAGTATCTGAAGCCGCTTTACGAGGAGTTGGTCAAGACTCCCGAAGGCCGGGCGCGAGCGAAAGCGATTTATGCAAACGCTCGGGCGGGATATCATCCGATCGCGCAAGCGACCGTGGACACGATTGTGAAATGAGCGGCTACTTGTTCCGTAACACCTCAATCTCATTCTCCCGCTCGCTCGCGCGCAACGATTTCACGCGTTCCGCCGCCTTAGCCGCTTCCCGATCGCGTCCGGCAGCGCGGTACGCCCGGGCAAGCTGGTAAGAAATCGCCGCGCCCGTTGGATAAGCCTGCGAAGCCTGTTCCAACTCGGAGATTGCCTCTTGATATTTGTTTTTCTCAAGCAGCGCCCGTCCGAGATAGTAATGCGGACCCCAGAAATCGGGATTCAACTTCTCCGCCGCGCGCAGAAACGGAAACGCGTCGTCCTCGCGGTGAAGCATTTCGAGCAAACCGCCGAGGAAGTAGTTCGCTTCCGAACTCCGCGGGTCGGCCGCAACCGCCAAGCGCAATTCCTTCTCCGCTTCTTCGTTGCGGCGCAGGCTCACATAGGTCTTTCCCAGTTCCAGGTGACGATCGGGCAGCCCCTCGGCGAGCTTCAACGAGCGTTCGAACTGAACCGCCGCTTCATCGAACAATCCACTTTCATAATAGGCCTTGCCAAGCAGAAAGCTCGATTGCGCGGGCGGTTCGCCGGCAATCAGATTCGCGAATTGCTTGGCCGCGTCATCCCGCCGGCCCAGCTTCAAGTAGCCGACGCCCAGTAGGTACAAGACGCCACTTGTGCGAGGCAGGTTTTCGAGCGACCGCACGGCGACCGCCGCGGAACCGGTATAAATCCGGCAGGTCGCTTCCAACTCTCGCGCCTGTTCGTCGCCCGGCCGCATACGGAGCAGATTTTCCAAAGCTGGCAGCGCATCCCGGTAGTTTTCCTGTTTCAGATACGCCAGCGCGAGGTTCAGAAGGAGTCCCGGCTCATCCGGCGCAAGCTTCAACGCGCGCCGGTAGGTTTCCACTGCCATGGCGTACTGTCCGGTCTTCGAATATACAACGCCGAGATTCCCGAGCGCGCCCATGTTGCCCGGCTCTTTCGAGAGCACCTGCTGGAAGCCCGTTTGGGCGGCCGCATAATCGCCGGATGAGAGCGACTGGACGGCCCGATCGAATATTTCAGGAGCGGTCTGCGCGGCGGAAACAACGCCGAGGCAAAACAGCAGCCACGGATAAAAGCGACCCTTCAAATCAGAAGTATAGCTTCGCTCCCAGTTGGACATTGCGCGGATCGCGCGTGCCGGTGAACTGGCCGAATGTGCCGACCGTCGCCGGCGTGACTGCCTGTCCGGGCTGTACCTGGCCCGGAACTCCCGTGCTGAACCCCGTGAATTGCAAGTGATTGAACGTGTTGAACGTCTCGAGGCGAAGCTGCAGGTTCACGCTTTCGGTCAGCCGCGTGTTCTTGAACAGCGAGATATCCCACTGATTGATCCCCGGCCCGCGGATGATGTTGCGCGCCGTGTTTCCAAGCGTTCCATCTGCGGCTCGCGCGAAAGCATAAGGATTCAAGAACTCGATCGTGGGATTCGAAAACTGCGATTTCACGGTGCCATTGGCCAACGGATCGCCGCCGATATAATCCGCGCGAGGCCCGTTGCCCAGGGTTCCCGGATTACCCGGAGAGGTGATCGTGAACGGAGGTCCCGTCCAAAACCGCGTGATCCCCGAAACCTGCCATCCGCCCAGAACGGTTTTCGTAAAGCCGTTGCGATTGTAGGTGGGGAGCTCGTAAACATAGTCGAAAGTAAACACATGCGTGCGGTCGAAACTGGCGGGCGCCCAATCCCGGTTGCGATTGAAAGCATACTGAATGCTGTTGGTATCCGCGTCGCTCTGATCCAAAGCTTTCGACCACGCGTAGCTGGCATTCGCGGTAAGGTGCTTGGCGAAGCGGCGGCTTACGCGTACCTGCAAAGCGTGATAGTTGCTGTCCGCGCCGAAGTCGGTGAAGTTGATGCTGGTAAAGCCCTGATAGGGCCGCAGCGCATTGTTTACGCTTCCGACGGAGGCGAGCAGCCCCGGCTGAAGAGTGGTCCCGAGCGGAAGGCTATTGATATCGCGCTTGTATTCGAGGTGCCGAACCGTGTTCCCCACGTAAGAAACGTCGATCGAGGTCTGCGCGCCCAGCTCCCTTTGGACACCCAAGCTCCACGAATAGATCGTGGGAATTTTGCCGTCTTCGGCGAATGCGTTCAAGCCCACGGGATAGCGGATTCCCGACGAGATCAGGGAAGGCGAGATGTTATCTACGTTACCGCCCAGCAGTGTCGGAGTATAAACCAACGGCGGATTTCCCAAACCGTCGAAGTGATCCGAGTTCTGCCGGATGCGCTCAAAGAAAGTTCCAAACCCTCCGCGAATCGATGTCTTGCCGGTGCCGAACGGATCGTAAGCGAACCCGAACCGGGGGGAAATATTGTTGTAGTGATGTTGGATGCCGCCGAGCGGCAAGCCTTTCGCGCCTTCTTGAACCAGTCCGTTGAACGGATTCCCCGAGCCGGGCACGATGCTCCCCTGAACGGCTTTGCCGGGCTGGTTTGTAACCAGCTTCACCGCTTGCGAGGGATCGTAAAGGTTCGGCTCGAAATAATTCTGCAAATACTTGCCGCGAGTGTAAGTCGGGCCTAAATACGCATAGCGGGCTCCATACTCGATGGTCAGCTTGCGATTGACCTTCCAGCTATCCTGCGCGAAGAATTCGGTTTGGAAGAACCGGAAAGAACCAAAGAACCGTCCATTCGATTGGGATAACGTCGTATAGTTGCCAAGAAGCAGGTTCGCGAGTCCGTTGCCGGTGTCGTTCGGATTGTCGACACTCGAGTTGAAGTTCAAATTGGAAGCGTCCGTCCAGGAGGGCTGCTGGCCGTTGTCGTTGAAGTTGAAATAAACGCCGGTCTTGAACGTATGCGATCCGAATACCTTCGTGAGATTGTCCGTCCAGGCGTACGTTTTCCCTTCGCTCAGCCAACCGGGAGGGAAGATGCTGGCGTTGAATCCGCTTGCCGAGAAGTTCGGGAACCGGTTATCCACGTTGGACTGCGGATACAGCTCCTGGAAGGTAAACCCAAGCTTGGTGCGATCATAGGTCGCCGGGTCCGTGCCCGGTGTAACCTGCACGACTTGAGTAAGGTGATTGTAAGTGAAGATTGCCTCATTGGTCATCGTCGGCGAGATCACGCTGATCAGGTTATAACTCCAGCTCGCCCCTGGTTTCGCGCGGAACTCCGGAAAAACCGGATAGCTGTTACCCGAAAAAATCCCGTAGCCCTGCTGCTCATGCTGTGAATCGTCGGCCCATCGGAAGAAGGCGTTGTTCTTGGCATTGATGTTGTAATCGGCTCGGACCACCTCGGCATTTTTGTCGAAGGTGTATGTATCCTGAAACGGAATTCGCACCACGTCCGGCGATCCGGGAACCGGCACGCCGCGCTGCCGGTTGATCGCGTTAATCACCTTCAAGAACGCCGGCGTATTCTTGGCCCAAAGCGACTGCGGAACCGTGTTGTTCGGGAACGGCGTGCCCCCGATAATGTTGTTCGCGCTGTCCCGAACCACCGTTCCAGGCATAAAAACGGTTCCAACTGGAAACGTGGAGTTCTTGATCAACACCGGGGACCCATCGGCATTGAAGCGGAAGGATTTCCGGAAATCTCCGTTCAATAGGTCGGGAGCGAAGGTATCGACGAACGTGCCTCCATTGGGCCTGCTGGCGCGCGTTCCTTCGTAATTCACGAAGAAAAACAGCTTCTTATTTTTCGGCGTGGAAACCTTCGGAATATAGACCCAACCGCCCACGTTGCCGCCGAACTGGTTGAAGCGGAGTTTCGGAGTGGGCGCGCCCTGGAGGTTGGTGAAATACGAGCGGGCATCCAGATCGTCGTTCCGCAGGAACTCGTAGGCGGTGCCATGGAACTTGCTGGTGCCGCTCTTGGTCGTGATCGAAATCAGCACTCCGGGATTGCGTCCGTACTCCGCGGCGAAGTTGCTGGTTTCCACTTTGAATTCGCCCACGGCATCCAGACTGACTTGAGTGTATTGGCCGTCGTTGGCGCCGACGTCCGTATTAATCGAGCCGTCCAGAAACACGTTATTCATGCTCCCGCGCAGGCCATTCGTGTTGAACGAATCGGTATTGTTAAACGCCAGGCGGAAATCCGACGAATCGTTCGAAACCACGCCCGGAAGAGTCCGCATCAGGGATTGGAAGTCGCGGCCATTTAAGGCTAATTCCACTACCTGCTTGGAACTGATTACGAATCCCCGGTCTGCGGTCGACGTCTCGACCAGCGGCATAAGCGCTTCCACGGTGACTTGATCCGTGAGTTGGCCGACTTCGAGGCGAAGCTGGCCAAGGCCCATCACTTGGTTAGGATCGAGAGTTAGGCCCGTGCGCTCCAGCGTCTTGAATCCCGCGGCTTCGGCTTTGATGGTGTAGGTGCCGCGCAAGAGATCCAGCAGCCGGAAAGTGCCATCGGAACCGCTGGTGGTCTCGCGGGCGACAAGTTGCTTGCCCTCGTCGATGGCGGAGACCTTGGCATTGGCCAAAGCCGCGCCGGTGGCGTCCTCGAGAGTACCCTGAATTACGCCGGTTTGAGCCGCGGCCACGACGGAAAAAATTAGAATAGACGCGAACAGGCGTGCCACTTTCGTCGGACTTGGAACGATCATTTTTTACCCCTGGGTAGGAAGTGTAGTTTGCCGAGTCGCCGTATGCAAGGATAAGGCTGTTAACTCGCCCGCCTATTTTCGGTTAATGGATCTAAACTGTTAAGAATCAAGCGCGTTACAGCTTAGGTTACCGGTTTTCAGGCGACGGTTACGCGTGGTCGAACGCGATTCGGCCGCCGTATTTGGCGTGATATACTTCCTACCAAGTTGGTCAGCGAAGAACGGGAACGCGCGGAACTGGAAGCGTTGCTGGCATCGGGAATCTTTGCCAAAGCGCCGAGCCTCGCGCAGTTTCTCACGTACATCTGCGACAAATATTTCAACGGGGAGAGCAACCGGATCAAGGAATATAACATCGCCGTCGAAGCCCTAGGCAGGCCGCCCGAGTTTAATCAGGTCAAAGACTCAATCGTAAGGGTGGAGGCGCACCGCATCCGCAAGCGTCTCAAGCAATATTACGAAAACGACGGCGCGACCCACCCGATCCAAATCGTGATCCCAGTTGGACAATATGCGCCCGAATTCGTCGCGCGGAACTGGGAGCCCGATAGCGACCGTGGCCCGGCTATGCTCGTGTCGGCGCCGGACGCGGCCCATTTGGAAATTTCGCCACTCGGAAAGCCGCGATGGCGGAGGGCCCTCGCTCTTGCAGCCGTTGTAATTACGGTTCTCGGTGCCTTCCTCTTTCGGCCGAAATCCGTTGCGGAACGGAACGTGGCCCCTTCGATCGGGAAACCGCCACTCACGGAGGGCGAGGAAATTCGGATTCTCGCGGGAACGCTCGAAGGCGATTACACCGATAGCCGCGGCGCTTTATGGAAACACGACCGTTATTTCACCGGCGGCGAACCCGCTTCCACCCGTGGCCGCGCAATCGCCGGAACGCGCGACCCGAAAATCTTCCAAACTCACCGCGCGGGCAACTTCCGTTACGCCATTCCACTGAAGCGGGGAAGCTACGAACTGCGGCTTTATTTCGCGGAAACCGATTATGGGGAGGGGAACTCGCGCGGGGGCGGCGAGGCCGATCATCAGATCAACCTTCAGGCCAATGGACACGTGATTCTGAGCGAGTTCGATATTTTGTCGGATGCCGGCGGCAGCAACCGGGCGGATGTTCGGGTATTCAAGGATATGGGTCCGGCCGCCGACGGCAAGTTGCATCTGGATTTCAGCCGCCAAAACGGGTTCGGCGCAACCGTGAATGCACTGGAGGTTCTGCCCAGCTTGCCCGGCAGGATGCGCCCCGTCCGCATCGTGGCTCGCGACAGCGGCTATGTGGATAGCGAAGGGCGGGAGTGGATTGCGGATCGCTTTTTCCAGGGCGGCCAACCGGTGCTGCGGACTGAATCGGTTACGGGATCGTCGGATCCAGGCGTGTATCGCGGGGAACGATTTGGGCATTTTTCTTACGTCATCCCGGTGGCCGCCGGCATTTATACCGTGAAGCTGGAGATGGCCGAAACCTACTTCGGCCCGGATCAGCTTGGCAAAGGCGGCTCAGGGAGCAGGATCTTCGAGGTGTTGTGTAATGGCAAGGTCCTGCTGCACAATTTCGATTTGTTCCGGGAGGCCGGCGGTAGCTACCGCGGGATCGAGTGTTCCTTCAGCGGCCTCGAACCCAACCCGCAAGGCAAGCTGGTGTTGTCCTTCGTTCCGGTCAAGAATTATGCGTTGATCAACGCGATTGAGGTGATTGACGAAGGAACGCAGAGTGTCCGTTAACGCATGACCACGCCGATTATTACGAAGATGCTGGTGGTTCCCGTGGCGGGCCGCGACAGCATGCTGCTCAATCTGAGCGGAGCGCATGGACCCTTCTTCACGCGCAATATCGTTATCCTGTCGGATACCGCGGGCCGCACGGGCGCCGGCGAAGTTCCGGGAGGCGAAAGCATTCGCCGCACGCTCGAAGACGCGGAATCGCTGGTGTTGGGCCAGGCGATCGGCAAATATAACGGCATTCTGAATTCCGCGCGGGAGCGGTTCGCGGACAAGGATTCCGGCGGCCGGGGTTCGCAAACATTCGATTTGCGCACGACCATCCACGCCGTCACGGCGATCGAAGCGGCGCTGCTGGATCTCCTGGGGCAGCATCTGGAAGTCCCCGTCGCGGCGCTGTTGGGGGAAGGCCAACAACGCGAATCAGTTCGGACGCTGGGCTATCTTTTCTATATCGGCGACCGCCGCAAGACCGATCTGCCGTATCGAAGCGCTCCGAACGATCGCGACGATTGGCTGCGCCTGCGCGACGAAGAAGCGCTCGACCCGAAGGCGATCGTGCGGCTGGCGGAAGCCGCGCAAGCGCGCTATGGGTTTGCCGATTTCAAGCTGAAGGGCGGCGTGCTGCGAGGCTCGCAAGAGATGGAAGCCGTGACTGCGCTCGCGGAATGCTTTCAAGGCGCGCGGATTACGCTCGATCCCAACGGCGCATGGCCGCTTGACGAAGCCATCGCGCTCTGCCGCGGCAAGCACCGCATCTTGGCCTATGCGGAAGACCCGTGCGGCGCGGAAAACGGTTACTCCGGACGCGAAGTGATGGCGGAGTTCCGGCGCGCGACCGGATTGCCGACCGCGACCAATATGATTGCGACGGATTGGCGCCAGATGGGCCACGCGATTCAATTGAACGCCGTGGATATACCGCTTGCCGATCCGCATTTCTGGACCATGCAAGGCTCGGTGCGAGTGGCGCAGATGTGCCGCGATTGGGGACGGACCTGGGGATCGCACTCCAACAATCACTTCGATATTTCGCTCGCGATGTTTATGCACGTGGCCGCGGCCGCGCCCGGGAACATTACCGCCATCGATACGCACTGGATTTGGCAGGATGGCGAAAGGTTGACGAAAGAGCCGCTCCGAATTGTCGATGGCTCCATAAATGTCCCGGAGAAGCCGGGGCTGGGCGTAGAAGTGGATATGGGCCGGATCGAGGAAGCCCACCGGCTTTACCGGAAACTTGGGCTGGGCGCGCGCGACGATGCGGCGGCCATGCAGTTCTTGATTCCGGGCTGGAAATTCGACAACAGGCGCCCGTGCCTGGTGCGCTAAATTGGCGTGCTAAATTGGTGCGCTAAATCAGTTTTGCGGTTCGTGGCAATAAGTGCAATCGATGCTGGCTTTCTTGGCGCGATGACAGTTCATGCACCCGCCCATCGATATATCGGTCTCGCGAAAAAGCTGGTCGCGCGCGGCCACGCCGCCGTGGCACTCCGCGCACGTATTGCCCGCCTCGACGTGCGCTTTGTGGCTGAAGTTCACGAAGCTGGGGATCTGGTATACGCGTGCCCACGGTATTTCGCGATCGTTCTTCGCAAAGGCCGCGAGCTTCTGAATCGTCGGGCTGTCCGTCTTTACGGCGGAATGGCATTGCATGCAGGCCGAGGCCGCCGCAATGGTCATCGCCTCGCCCGGATCGGGGTTCGGGTGGCACATTTTGCATTTCAGCTTTAGCGTTCCGGCATGGACCTTGTGGCTGAACGGGATCGGCTGCTCCGGCGCTACCGCCGCCCACTGGGAAAGCGCGCACAGAATCCCTATGAAACTCGCCTTCACAGATTTTTTGAGCGCATCTGGTCGGCGATGTGGTCCGAGGCCCGCATCGACAACGACAAGATGGTCATCGTCGGATTCTGGTATCCGCCGGTCACGAAACTGCTTCCATCCACCACGAACAGGTTCTTGATGTCGTGGGATTGGTTCCACTTGTTGAGCACGCTCGATTTCGGATCGTCGCCCATGCGGCACGTGCCCAGCTCGTGGATGCTGTAGCCGGGCGGGTACATCCGGTCGTGTTTCGCGAGCACTTCGAATCCGGCAGCGCGGCATAATTCGTCGAACTTGTTCATCGCGTGCTTCGCCATATTGAACTCGTTGTCTGAATACTTCACCTGGATATGCAAAGCCGGGATGCCCCAGGCATCGACGACGTTCTTGTCGATGGCGACGAAGTTTTCCTTGCGCGCCAGGACTTCGCCCATGATGGTGACGGAAACACCGGCGCCTCGATAGCTGTTCAACGCCTGGTCCAGTTCCGCGCCGTACGCCGGAATGAATTTGGGGTCGGGAGTTCCGCCGGTGCTGAAATCGAAAGCGTATCCGCGAATAAAATTTTCTTCGTTCCCGTTCTTGAGATTGACGAAACGAGGCGTGTAACCCCCGCCGCCCATCAAGCCGCGCGGCGCCTTCCCGTCCTTGGCTTCGGGAACGATGGCCTGAACGCCTTGCGTGACGTACGTTTGATCGTGCAAGTAATGGCCGAGCGCGCCACTCGAGTTGGCAATCTTGGAATTGAGAAGAATGCGCGTGCTTTCGAGACATGAAGCGCCCACCACGATCACGCGCGCCTTGGCGTGCATTTCGCGCCGCGAATGACGATCGAGAAAATTGGCTCCATTCACCAGGCCTGTATTCTTATCCACGGTTATGTCTCGAACGACCGCGTTCGGAACGATGGTCAGGTTCCCGGAATCGATTGCATCGGGCAGCAGCAGATTGAAGGAACTGGCAAACTGTCCGCGACCCGTCGCCCGTCGCATCTTGGTAACGGGGATGTCCTGCTTTTTCGCGGCGGAGATGAACCGCTGCATCGCGCCGCTCCAAGGGGAATCGTCTTCGAGAAAAACGCCGTCGGGAAGCTGCTTGTATCCTTCGTTTCTGCCGGCGACGCGAAAGATTGGCTCGACTCTGTCGTAATACGGCTTGAGATCCGCATAGGAGATCGGCCAGTTTTCGCCGAAACCGTCGTGATCTTTGGCCTTAAATTCGTAATCGCTCAAGCGGAACGACATGCGGGCCCAAAATAGCGATTTGCCGCCGATCATCCGAACCCGAACCCAATTGAAGGGGCTTTTTGGATCGTGCGTGTACGGGTTCAGCGTCTCATCCGCCCACTGGTTGGCGTTAAATTCGTTGGCTTGAACCACGTGCGGCAGGCGTCCCGGCTCGCCAAACCCGCGGTACGGGAGTTCATAAGCGGATTTGGCAACGCGCACGCGATTGAAATCGACCAGCGGCCCCGCATCGAGCATCAGGCACGTCGCCCCTTGCTTGGTAAGCGTGTAAGCGGCCATGCCGCCCGAAGCGCCGGAACCGATAATCAGGACATCGTAGTCTTTGGCGGCCATGGATTCACCTCAGTCGAGCGGGTACCAGTAGAGGCCGCCGCCAAAGCCCCGGCGGCTCGTCGCGGCTGCAATTTTGCCGTACTCTCGCGAGTTTACCGTCGCGGTGCGGACATCCGCTTTGGCCGCGAGGAGAAAACGCGCCAGCGGATCGGAAGGCGGTTCGTAAGTCCATGGTTGTTGCAATGGTTTGAGGATTGCGGCTGTTTGAGGATCGTCGAGCTCGGCGAAAGGCCTCTGAAATTGTGCGTTTGCGAGTGCGTTGAGTGCATCGAGACCGGCGCTGTAGACATGCCGGCGTTCGGTCGAGGAGTGGCCGATCAGAAAATCGAGGAACTCGGGCGCGCCCGCGGCAAGCGCTCCCGGCGCCTGATTCACCGGGGGCATAAGGGTGCTGCAAAGCTTGCGCAGCGCCGCAAACCGCTCGGCCGCAAAGAAGCGCGGCACCGTATCGGCCGCAGCATCGGAAACGGCGATGTCGATCTTCGGAAGTTCTCCATCGGCGCGCGGTGGGGGCTCGACGGGGTGGGTGGAATTCTGCGGAACGCCCGGCGCCGGATTGGCGGGAACTCCCGGAGGAGGGGCCGCGGACGGATTCTGCGCAACGAGCGCGGACGCAACCGGTAGCGCGCCCAAGGCACCAACAAAGTGACGCCGCTTCATGAGTCACATTATATGGCGTCGCAAGGGCGTCGCGGGTTTCTCTTCCCGATGGCGGAGGGCAAGCGTATGCTCAACCCCGTCGGGGCTGATCATATGGACGCGCTGCTTGTCCAACGACCACTTCACCGTGTCGCCTTCCGCGATTGCGGAAGGTTTCGACCAGCGCCACGCAGCCTTTTCCGTGACGATCAGAAGCGAAGGTCCAATGTCGATCGTGTAATAGAACCGTTGGGCATGCGTTCCCTCGACGATTGTTTCGGCATCCACCTTTACGATTTTTCCCTCCCGCCAATCGCGCTTGGGGGCCGCCAATAACGCGCTTGCCAGGAGGCCCGCCGATAGCGGGAGAAATGCTCGCATGTGTACAGGTTATCGGAAGATGGTTCCCCTGTTTCCTCCACCGTTGCCGGGATGGTAGAATGTTCTTGTCTGGGTGCACGGCTTGACGGCTTGGCGTTTCGGATACCCGCTCCCGCTTTCCTTTCAGCTTAAAACAGGCCCGAACGGGTACCTGCATGGAGCGCGATGCCGCCCGTGGACGGATTACTTTCTTTCTGGAGGCTTTTATGGCAGGACGGGGGAGTTCTAGTTTTCAGAAGCGCCTAAAAGAGCAGAAGCGCATGGAAAAGCGGCAGGAAAAGACCGCCAAGCGCCAGGATCGCAAGACGGATAAGCCGGCGGGCGGCTTGGACGCGATGATCGCGGAGCGATCTTCGGCCGAAGAGTTGCGAGATGAACTGCTTGCCGAGGAAGCGGCAAGAGCGCCCGTGGCGGTTCCGGCGGGCGCGCCCAAGGAATAGCCGCCCTCTTGCCCGGCACGGGGCCGAGAGTCTTGTCAAGCTACGCGAAAGGCCCGACCTTACCGTTAATCGAGAAACCGGTGCATCGGCTGCTCTCGGAAGCGGCGAAAGATCGCCCGTACGCGACGGCTCTCGTATCGCAACACCAAAAAGTTCGTCTCAATTTCCAGCAGCTTCAAGACAACGTCGAAAAGACCGCCGGCGGACTTTGGAGCTTGGGCGTTCGTCCCGGCGACCGGATTGGCATGTGGTCGGCAAGCTGCGCCGAATGGGTCTATCTGCAAGTTGCGGCTTCGCGCATCGGCGCCGTTCTAGTCAACGTCAATCCGGCTTACCGCTCGCGCGAAGTTAGTTTCGTTCTTCGCAAATCGGGGATGAAAGCGATCTTTTTCGAGGATCGCGACGCTCACACTGATTTTCGCGCCGTCCTGGCTGAAGCGCGCGCGGGCGAAACGCCGCCGCTGGAGCACGCGATCGTGCTCGGCTCCCCGGAGTGGAACGAACTTCTCAATCAAAGCGTCGATTCGCCCATAATTCCGTCCAGTCCCGCCGAAGTTGTGAATATTCAGTACACTTCGGGCACCACCGGGTTCCCCAAGGGCGTGCTGCTCACCCACCGCAATCTGGTCAACAATGCGTGGCTCACCGGCCATCTGTTGAGGGTCTCGGAAAACGACGTCCTCTGCGCGCCCGTGCCGCTTTACCACTGTTTCGGCAGCGTGTTTGGCGTTTTGATGTGCCTGGCTTGGCGTATCGCATTAGTTCTTCCCGCGCCGCGATTTAACGCTCTCGCTACTCTTGAAGCCGTTGAAGCGGAGCGCTGCACCATCCTCTATGGCGTCCCCACAATGTTTATCGCGCAGCTCGATCATCCCGATTTCCGCCGTTTCGACCTGAGCTCGCTACGCACGGGCATAATGGCCGGCGCGCCCTGCCCGATTGAGGTGATGCGGAGAGTCGTGGAAGATATGCACTGCCGCGAAATTACGATCGTCTACGGGCAAACCGAAAGCTCGCCCGCGATTACCGGGTCGCGAGTCGATGACGACCTCGAAACGCGCGTCGCGACGGTGGGCCGCCCGTTTCCCAATACAGAGGTCAAGATCGTCGATCCCGCGTCGGGCGAAACCCTCGAAATCGGCATCAAAGGCGAGCTCTGCACCCGCGGTTATCTCGTCATGAAGGGCTATGACGGCGATGCCGAGGCGACGGCGCGCGCCATCGATCCCGAAGGCTGGCTCCACACGGGCGACCTGGCCTCCATGCGCCCGGACGGGTGCGTTCACATTGGCGGCCGGCTAACCGAACTGATTATTCGCGGCGGCGAGAATATTTATCCGCGCGAAATCGAAGAATTCCTGCATGCCCATCCGAAGATCGCCGACATCTACGTGACCGGCCTTCCCGATGAGCGGCTCGGGGAAACGGTGCTTGCCTGGATCAAGCTCAGGCCCGGCGAATCCGCCACCGAAGAGGATATCCGCGACTACTGTCACAACCGCATCGCGCACTTCAAAATCCCGCAGTACATCCGTTTCGTGGATAATTTTCCCATGACCGTTAGCGGCAAGGTACAGAAGTTCAAGATGCGGGAACGGGAGATTGCCGAACGCGGCCTCCCGCAAGCCGCTTCCATCGGGAACGCGTAAGCGCGCATGGTACCCGCTGCCGCCGTGGACTGGGATCGCGCCTTTTTCGGCCATCCGCGCGCGCTCTCCACCCTGTTCTTCACCGAACTCTGGGAACGCTTCAGCTTCTATGGAATGCGCGGGCTGCTGATCCTATTCATGACTGCGGGGGCGGCCACCGGGGGGCTCGGTTTCACCGTCGCGAAAGCGGGCGCCGTTTATGGGTTATATACCGCGATGGTCTATTTGCTCGGCGTGCCCGGCGGATGGATCGCCGACCGCATGCTGGGCCAACGGCGCGCGGTACTGTATGGCGGCGTGATTATTGCGATCGGCCATTACTCCCTCGCACTGCCCGGCATCGGCACTTTCTATTTGGGGCTGGTGCTCATCGTGATTGGAGTCGGATTGTTGAAGCCGAACGTCAGCACCATGGTCGGCCAACTTTATCGGGAGAACGATCCGCGTCGGGACGCGGGTTTCTCGATTTTTTACATGGGCATCAACGTCGGCTCGTTCGCCGCCCCGCTGCTTTGCAGCTATCTGGGCGAAAACATCAATTGGCATTATGGGTTCGGCCTCGCTGGAGTGGGGATGACGTTCGGCGTTATTCAATACGCGCTCGGCGCAAAGAATCTGAGTGACAAGAGCCTTCCGCCGAAGCAAGAACCGGGAGAACGGCGGCGCATGCAATGGGCGCTGGCCGCCGCCGCCATTGCCACGGTTTCGGCCGCGGCGCTGCTGTTCACCGGCGCGCTCTCCGTTTCCGCGCAGCAAATTTCGGATGCGTTTGGAATCGTTCTGATCGCCGTGGTGGCGGGCGTGTTCGGCTGGCTCATATTCGGAGCCCAGTGGACGACGGTGGAACGGCGCCGCCTGATTGCCATTTTCGTGTTATTCATTGCCGCCACGCTGTTTTGGTCGTTGTATGAACAGGCCGGCTCCACGCTGAATCTCTTCGCCGATAGAAGCACGGACAGAACCCTAAGAGGAATGTTTCCGGGTAAGTTTCCAGCCGGTTGGTTTCAATCGCTGAATCCGTTGTTCGTGATCGCGCTTGCGCCCGTCTTTGCGTGGCTTTGGGTCAGGCTCGGAAGCCGCAATCCATCGAGTCCCGCCAAGTTCGCGGTGGGGCTGCTGTTCGTGGGCCTCGGGTTTCTGGTGCTGCTTCCGGTGGCTTCGGGCCACGCCATCAGCCCGCTCTGGTTGACGCTCACGTACCTGCTGCACACCATTGGAGAGCTGTGCCTGAGCCCCGTGGGCCTGAGCGCGATGACCAAGCTTGCGCCGGTTCGCGTGGCAAGCCTGATGATGGGCGTCTGGTTCCTCGCGGACGCTGTCGGGAACTACATTGGCGGACGCCTCGCGTCGGTATACGAAGCGTTTCCACTGACCGCGTTGTTCGGGCTGGTGGGAGCGTTGGCCGTCGTCCTGGCCGCCGTTTTGGCGCTGCTGGTTCCTCCGATGAAGCGGCTAATGGGCGGCGTAAAGTAGCGGGCATTCGTGGCGCGGATACTCGTGTCTGCCGTGTCCACACTCGTCTTCCAGTGCCGGAATCTTCCCGTGTTGTTAACAAGTCAAGTTGTCCGGTTCTATTAACACGTGATCTGTCCGGTTTTCGTTTTAGGCGGCGCGAGCCGCCCGCTTTTTTGGTTTGAGAACACAATCCGCCGCGCGCGCGGTGGGAAATTGAATCCCGCGGGTTTGGCGGGATTTCCAAGGGAGTGGGGAGCCGGAGAAAACCTGCTTCTGGTTTTCTCCGGCTTCCCCACTCCCGTCTTTTCCACGGCGCTCTTCGATGTTTTTCACAGGTGTTCCGTCCGGAGAAAATCGACCCACTACATGCGGCCCGAACCGAATACGGTTCGATCGCACGCCCCACCTGCGTGGGGCGATTCTTATCCACCTTGTCGCCCGCCTTTACCGTCACGAAGAAATGGCTGCCCCGGTCGCTGTACAGGGCGCAGAACAGTCCTTGCGTTTCGATCACTTCG
>JBPCKZ010000104.1:0-17788 GCA_051003795.1 Bryobacteraceae bacterium
CCACCGCCACCTGCGCCTTGAACTTCGGACTGTGCTGCTTTCTCGTCGTCGTCATCAACATCTCCTTGGTAACGACCCGTCGAAATATTAGCTTATTGCCTGGTCTGAAATCCTGGGACCACTATAGGCCTCCCACTCTCCACGATCCAGGCCAGAACGTTCGTGCTGGAGAGCAGGAAGGGCAATCTGGACCGCGACGGATTGTACTACGTGATAAAGGCGTTTCAAGATTTTAAAGCACTCTCCGCCCCGACTCGCTGGTTTCGTATCCCAGGTTCGCCAGTTCCCGCCGGAATGTGCCGCGGCTGACAATATCGAAGAGTGTCTCGATTGCGGGCGACCTAAGATCGCCAATACCGATCGCCAGGTCGTAGCGTTCGCGCGCCAGCGGAATGAACCCCAATCCCAGGTTTTGGGCGGCCGCGCGAGGCGCGATGCAGCAATCCGCAACGCCCTTCGCGACCTGCCACGCGGCATCCAAATGTCCTTGCGCATTGTTCTGGTAACCCCTTACAGCGAGCGTCTCCATCTTCCGCGACGCTAGTTGCCGGTCCAGCAGTTGCCTCGCGCCCGCTCCCTTTTCCCGATTCACAATCGAAACGTCGGGGCGCCCCAGGTCTTCCACCGTCCGGATTTCTTTTGGATTGTTCGAAGCGGTAACGATTCCCTCTTCCCACCAGGCAAACGAAACCACGGCGACCGATTTCTTCGGGAACATTTTTCCAATCCGGGGAAGATCCGATTCTCCGCTCGCGCCGCCGGGGAGATGCGATCCCGCGATGTGCACGCATGCCTTCTTCAGAAGCTCCAGCGATTGAGAGCTGTTTCTATGAACCGGGACAAGTTCAATTCCGGCGGCTTGCGCATGGCGCGCCAGGACGGAGATGCCCGGATCGCATCCCGCCACCACCACCCTGTTTTCAAAGCCCTCCGATCGGATGAGCCGGACCTTGGAAGCGCTTATTACGAGCGCATCCGCCGGCGGCAGAAAGCACGTCGCGGGAGACGGAAGCGACGCGATCAGCTTTTTTCCGACGCGCGCAAGTTGCACTGGCCGGCCGGGCTGGACGCCGCTTTCATTCGATAAAAACATCGCCCGTTCGGTGCGCGTATCCGCTTCGGCGCCGTCGCCCGCCAGCCGGAAGAGATCTTCCACGCTGGTATCGAGCGCTCGCGCCAGCCGCAATGCGATCAGCGCGTTCGGCATGTAGTTGCCCGCTTCGATTGCATGGATCGTTTGACGTCCGACCCCAACCGTGTTGGCCAACTGCGCGGCGGATTGACCTCGCGCGCGCCGCAATTTTCCGAGTTGATTATCGATTTCAGGTGTCGCCATTACAGGTGCCGCCATTAGAAGTGCACCTTCAGGGCAAATTCAAAATCGCGCGGATTACCGGCGCTGGCGATAGTCCCGAAGGCCGCCGAACCGAAACTTCCGTTTGGATCGTTTAGCGGCGGCGTATTGGTTACGTTGAAAACCTCGGCTCGAAACTCCACGCCGATTCTTTCGGTAATCCGAAATGTTTTCCCCACCATCAGGTCCGCCTCCTGCAGGCCCGGCCCGCGAACCGGGTTTCGCGAACTTGTCCCGATCGTGAATTGAGGCGCGAGAGTGAACGCCGCCGTATTGAACCATTCGCCCGCGCTCCGGCCAGTCAACGAATTCGGGTCGCCAATCCGGTTCGGGCGCTGCGCCGCGTAGCCCAGGCTCGCGTTGTTATTAGTCGCCTCGGTAACAGGCACTGTGTCACCGGATTGCACGCGCACCAAGCCGGCCACTTCCCACCCCGCAATTTTCCCCCATTTCGGAATCCGGTAAACCCATCCCGCGGAAAAGACGCGAGGGATGTCGCCGCTCGAGAGATCTTTCTCCAAACGGCGGTTGAATGCGTCGGCCGCCCCCGTGTTATTCAAGACCGGCCCGGTAAAGATCGTCTGCGAAAAATAGCTGGAGGCGTCGTCGATAAGCTTCGAAAAGGTATAGGCGAGCGTAAACGTGAGTCCTTGCGAAAATCGCTTTTCCAGTCGCGCTTGCGCCGAGTGATAACTCGAGTTTCCGACGTTGTCGCGGAAGAGCGCGACCGTCGTGAACCTCGGGTAGGCGCGCAGCAACTGCTGTTCGGCAATGGCCGGAGTATTGAGGGAAGACGTGGCCGGAAGTTGCCCGTAGTATGGGTTCGGCGCCATCGAGAGCAATGCCGGTCCCATCGCCAAATCGGAAGAAGGCAACTGATTCAGGTTGGCTTCGGGCAGGCCTAAACGCGTGTTTTTCGATCCGAGATATCCGATTTCAAAATTCAGATTGCCGCCGAACGTCTTTTGAATGGTGAAATTCCATTGCTGCGAATAGCCCGAGCCGTTGCCGCGCTGGGCGCCGAACACCCCTTGTCCCAGTCCCGAGTTCGGATTCGGCTCCGTGATTTGCACGGCCGGTCCATTCGAAAGCGGAAAGGCGGCATTGATGTTGTCCTGCGTCTGCCGGCCCACGGTCTGCACGAATGGAAACTGCGGAAGCGTGAAAGGCGTCGTGATTCCGGTTTGCTCGAACCAGATCAGGCCATAGCCGAACCGGATCGCCAGCGAGGGGGACGCCCGGAACGCAATTCCGGCGCGAGGGCCGAAGTCACCGCGTTCCAGGTCGCGCGCGGTTCGGGGAAAATCAAGCGCCTGCGTTTTCAAATTGAACACCGCTCCCTGGCGATTCACTTCATAAGATGGAAAGTTCAGCGTATAACGGGTCCCCAAATTCAGCGAAAGCCGGTTCGTCGCTCTCCAATCGTCGCCGGCGAAGAATTCCGCGATATTGGCGCGCTCCCGCAATTGCCGGCGCTGGATGTCGATCGTAAACGAGCTCACTTGGCCGAGCAGCAGCGAGGCGAACGCATTCCCGCTGCCGGCAACCCCCAAGGCGTTCGTCCCGGTTGTGTTGAACGTGTAAGAACCGGCCGGATTGGGCGGCTGAATCACGTTGAGCGCCTCGCGCCGTAGCTCCGCTCCGAATTTCAGAGTGTGCCTCGCGTGAACGTACGAGAGCGTGTCCAGGTACTCCGTGACGGCCGTTGTAAACCGGGAGTTCGCGCCCGCCGCGGCGCCGATCTGTTGAAACCCCGCAACGAGAAATGTAGGGAGGGCGGAAGAAAAGGAATTGGACGGAATCGCCGGCAATGCCAGACTGCTATTCCGCGGTCCATTTCCGCTGGAGTTCCTTCGCGTGTATCCGAAGCGAAGCTGGTTTAAGAGCGCCGGACTGAGCGTCCACTCGTGTTCCGCGACAACCCGATCGCCGCGCGTAACGGTGGCGCCGGTCACGCCCGATGCGATGGCGCCGCTGCCGTCGGGTAGAGGCGCGACCGGCGTGTCTTCGTCGCGCAGAAATGAATAACGCCCAAACACGCGATGAGCCGAAGTGAAATGCCGATCGATTCGCGTATCGAACTGATCCTGATTTTCCGGCTCCACGCCGGTTCGCGCATAGTTATTAGCCAATCCAGGAATATTCGCGACCGGATAAAGAGCCAGCAGTTGTCGAGCGAGCGGATCGAAGCGGCTTGCCGGAATCGTGTTGCTCGGGAACGGCATTCGAGCCGAAGACGCCGGATCGTAGATTTTCGCGTTGAACGCTCCCGCGCGCTGCGACTGCGTGGGCACCGTGCTGAATCGCGTGATTCCCGTTCCGAGGCGCGTGCCTTGCCAGTCGATAAAGAAAAACGTTTTGTTCTTTTGTATTGGCCCGCCAAGCGCGAATCCGTATTGATTGCGGCGGAACTCCGGCGTGGAGCCGGCCGGCGCGAAATAATTGCGGGCGTTGAGACTTTCATTGCGGAGGAACTCGAAGAGCGCTCCGTGCAAGGCATTCCCGCCGGATTTCATAATGAGCACGACCGCGCCTCCGTTGGACCGCCCGTACTCCGGCGAATACGAGTTTGTGTTGACGCGGAACTCCTCGATGGCATCCACGATCGGGTAAAACACGACTTGCCCGGGTTCGGGCTGCAGCGCGCTAATGCCGTCGTATATATATTCATTGGTGCGCGGCCGGCTGCCATTAATGCGCGGCAGCAGCGACCCGCCTCCCGGCAGCGCGACACCCGGGGAAAGCGCGATAAGCGGAATAAAGTTGCGCCCATCCAGCGGGAGCGCCGCGACTTTAGCTTGCTCGACATCGAAGCTCACCGCCGCCGAGCCGACCTGCAACAAAGGCGCTTGCGCGCTTACCGCGACCGCTTGCGTGACCTCGCCGATTGCGAGTTGGAGGTTCTGGACCGCGCGATCGTCTATGCGAAGCCGGATGCCCATTTGCCGGTACGCCTGAAATCCGGGCTTCTCCACGAAAAGAGAATAATTGCCCGCCGGCAGTCCAATGAGGTGGTATTCGCCGGCGGCATCCGTCGCGGTGGAAAAATTCGCCGCCGTTTCCGAGTTCTCCGCGCGGACCTTCGCCCGGCTCACCGGAAGCGCGGAGGGGTCCAGAACGGTCCCGAACAATTCCGCCTTTCCGGATTGTGCTTCACAGGCGGAAATGAGCTGGAATAACCCGATCGCCGCCCGCATCGTTCTGTCGCGCATACAAGACAGTGTATTGTATTAACGACATAAAAAAGCGGCTTGAATTAGCGGCCGGTATATCCGCCGTCCACCATCAAGTGCGCGGCTGTGATGAAGCTCGATTCGTCCGAAGCCAAAAACAGGCACGCGTTCGCCACTTCGCGCGCGTCACCCACCCGGTTCAGCATGTGCATCGGCGCCATCCGGGCGGTCCACTCTTCCCGCGTGATTCCCATCCGCTTCCACTCGCGTTCCGTCGCGCTGGTCAGAATGCATCCGGGGCAGATCGAATTCACGCGAATGTTGAAAGGCGCGAGATCGAGGGCCATGCACTTGGTCATGGTCAGGATCGCGCCTTTGCTCGAGTTATACGTCGCGAAATTCGGCTGCGCGATAATGCCGCTCATCGATGCCAAATTCACAATGGATCCGCCTTTCGCTTTCATATGCGGAATGGCGTATTTCGCCACCATCGCGGTGCCGATGACGTTCACGCCCAGCACCTTTTGCCAGTCCGCCATATCGGCATCCTCCACGCTCTTGGTGGTGAAATCCGCGGCATTGTTGACCAGAATATCGATGCCGCCGAAGGCGCCCACAGCCGCTTCGGAGATGTTGCGGCAGTCTTCTTCGCGCGAGATATCCGCGGCCACGACCACCGTTTTCGCGCCCATGTCCGCGAGTTTCTTGGACGTCGCGCGCGCATTGCTTTCGCCGATATCCACCAGGACCAGCCGCGCGCCTTCTTCGGCGAAGCGCGCGGCGGTGGCCGCCCCGATTCCAGCGCCCGCCCCGGTGATAATGGCAGTCTTATCCTGAAGCCGCATGGAAACGATTATGCGGGTTTCGAAACGGGAGCCGGCGCCAGGTCGCGGCTCGAAATTACGCGGTCGATAATGCCGTAATCGACGCCCTGATCGGGGCTCATGATGTAATCGCGATCCACATCGCGCGCCACGCGCTCGATGGTTTGTCCGCATGCGTCGGCCAGAATTTTGTTGAGCGTTTCGCGCATCCGCAGAATCTCTTTCGCATAGATATCGATGTCCGCCGCCTGACCCGCCAAACCCTGCATGGACGGTTGGTGGATCATAATTCGCGAATTGGGAAGGCTGAAGCGCTTGCCTTTCGCGCCGGCCGCAAGCAATACCGCGGCCATCGAAGCGGCCTGCCCGACACAGATGGTCACGATATCGGGGCGCACGAAAGCCATGGTGTCCAAAATCGCCAAACCGGCCGTGATCGAGCCGCCGGGCGAGTTGATATAGATCGAAATATCGCGCTCCGGATCTTCGGCTTCGAGGAAAAGCAGTTGAGCGATCACCAGATTCGCGATGTTGTCGTCGATCGGCGTCCCCAAAAATATTATGTTCTCTTTCAATAA
Organism: Bryobacteraceae bacterium; assembly: GCA_051003795.1. Taxonomy (GTDB): domain Bacteria; phylum Acidobacteriota; class Terriglobia; order Bryobacterales; family Bryobacteraceae; genus JALYXS01. The sequence continues at coordinate 5,930 of JBPCKZ010000104.1, forward strand.
CCGGGAGTAAATGTCGTAGGCACGCTCTCCCCGCGAGGTCTGCTCGACCACCATCGGAACTAACATAGAGTTATGCATTAATCCTTTCAGAAATTCGATGATCCCCGCCGGGTTGGAGTTGCACTGGCTTGAATGGCAACGCTCAACTTGCGTCCCAAGTATCTCACGACCGGGAAGCGCCAACCCGCTTGGAACGACACGGCGAACGGCGTTCCCGTTCCCCGCCGAAACGGGCAAGCCCCTCAAAGGGAAGTTTCACAATCTTTTGACCATCGGTTACCGGGACGATGCGGGCGACCCTCACAATCCGAGCCGCCTTTTCCAGGCGTTCCCCGACGGGGCTCGGTATCTCAACGAGCAGCAAACCGCATGTTACCGAGCCGCGGCTGGCCACTAGTGTTCGGCCAGAACGAAGAAAGAACTGTCGGCCGGTATCGTGAAAGCGCTAGGCAAAAGGAAGAACGGATTCTCGGACTTTGGCGCGCCCAACGCAAGGCGCTGCTTCTCAACGGCCTCGCGCTGCTTCTGAATCGAAGCGGCCTGCGAGCTGGCTCGGGCGAAAGCCGGCGGCGGATCGGAAGCCGATTCCGACTTGCCGGTCTTCGCTCCCGACTTGTCGTTTAGCTTGTCGTTTTGCGTGCCCCCCGCGAGAGCAATCCCGGAAAGAGCGAACAGCAGCATCCACGAAACCCTTGCATTCACACATCACTCATCGACCGTATCTTCCGGCTTTCGAGAAAATATGCGCGAACAAGACCGCTATTTCGCCTTGGCGTCCACCGGCGTGGACATGGGCGCGGACATGGGCGCGGACCGGCCTTCTCCCCGCGCCACTTCGAAATGGCTCAAATTCCGCGTATACCGGGAAACGCCGCGATACAGCGCTTCCGCCAGCTTTTGCCGGTGCTCCGGCCGCATCAGCAGGCTCTCTTCATGCGGGTTGCTGAGAAATCCGATTTCGGCCAGCACCGAAGGCATCGAAGCCCCAATCAGCACCACGAAAGGCGCCTTTTTGATGCCGCGATCCTTCGCGCCCGGCGAGTATCGAATCGCGAAACTCTGCAACGACGATTCCACGCTGCCCGCGAATTCCTTCGATTCCTCCACCTTGTCGTTGAGCGTGATGCTCTGGATCAGATCGCGCAGCTCGTAAACGGATTTCTGGGAGCTGGCATTTTCGCGCGCCGCTACGTCCAGCGAGTCTCCGGAAGTCGTGAAATTCAGATAAAACGTCTCCACGCCGGCCGCCTGCGGCGAAGGCGAGGAATTGGCGTGCACGGACAGGAACAGATCCGCCTTTTTCCGGTTCGCGATCGCGGTGCGCTGTTCCAGCGGAATAAACGTGTCGTCGGAGCGCGTGTAAATCACTTCGCTCCCCATGCGCTGCTCGATCAGCTTACCGAGGCGTAGCGCGACGTCCAGCACGAGATCTTTCTCCATCAACCCATTGGGACCGACGGTACCTTGATCGTGTCCGCCATGCCCCGCGTCGATTACGACCCGGTTGATCTTCAGGCCGAGCGCGCGGGTCAGCGAACGGCTGCCATCGCCGGTAGTGCGGCGCGCCGGATTAGCGGCGGAAAAAGCGGGCAAGTCCGGCGCAATTTCAGGGACTGGTTCGGGCTTAACAGGCTTTAGAACCGGGGGTGGAGCCAACGGAATGGCGAGCGTGACTGGACCTGGAGCCGCCGGACGCAGTTCGATCATTAGACGGTCCGGATTGCCCAATTGCGAGGCCGTCATCTCGACGGGAGCCTGAAGATCCAGCACCACGCGCGTCACGCCGGGAGACGGTTCGGCAATCCGGATTCGTTTCAGGAGGGCGTCCCCCACGTCTTTTGTAGCCAGCCGCTTACCCCCGATTCGCGGTTTGGCCCCGATCACGTCGAATAAGATCCGCTCCGGATTATAAATGTGATCGGATTGATACCGGAACTCGCCCGTGGTTTCAACCGCGACGCGCGTGACCTCCGGAAGCGACCAGAACCGCACATCGGTCACTTCGAGAGGGGCCACCCGCGATTGCGCGCCAAGCGAAGCCGCGGCGAAGAAGCCAATAGCCGGAATCAGCCGCGCGCGCATGGCTTACGGAGTCCTGTAATAGAGCTTGCCGTCTCCACCAACCGAAGCCCGGATGGGATTGTACGATTCCACCGACGCGGTCTGGACGGGAGCGTGCTTGGCCGCCTTGGCCTTGCGAACGTCATGTTCGCGGGCGGCTTTCAAGTTCTTCGCCACCTGGTACACGTAATTGCGGGTTTCCGGATATGGCGGAATTCCGCCGTAGCGAGCTACCGCGTTTTCCCCGGCGTTGTAGGCGGCGATCGCCTTGGGATAATTCCCGTTGTAGAGTTCCAATAAATAGTGCAGATATCGCGCCCCGCCTTCCACGTTCTGTTTCGGGTTGAAGACGTTCGTCACGCCGAAGCGGCGGGCAGTCGCCGGGATCAGCTGCATCATGCCCTGCGCGCCTTTTGGCGAACGGGCATATGGATTGTAGTTGCTCTCGGCTTTAATCACCGAATGCACCAGGGGAGCCTCGACGGCTTGTTCGCCCGCGATCCGGTCGATCATATCGATCACGTCCATGCCGGTCGCGCTCTCGCCTTCGGCGGCTGACGCTTCCGGACCCACGGGGAGAGAAGGAACCGTTTGAGCCGTAATCGCCTTGGGCGTTACCACAACGCTTCGCACAAGACGCCCCGAACGCTCATCCGCCCTTACCACCGTGGTAACCCGGCTGGGAAGCGCTTCGGCCGAAGCCGGGGAGGCCAGCGCCATGCTTGCAAGTATCGCAAAACAAATTCGCATGAATGTGATTTCGAGACGTCGGGTATTCGCTTGTAAGGTCAATGGTATCATCTTTCCATGAGTCGGGCGGGCTTCGTGCTGGTCGGCGGCAAGAGCTCGCGGATGGGGGAAAATAAGGCTTTTTTGCGGATTGGGGAGACTTCGCTCCTCGATCGCGCCGCTTCCGCCGTGCGGACCGCCGCCGGTAGCGTCAGCTTGCTCGGCGACCCCGCAATATACGGCCATCTTGGGTTTCCGGTTATTCCCGACGAGATTCCGGGAGCGGGTCCCCTCGCCGGCATCTGTTCGGCGCTGCGAACGGGCGCGGACTGGAATCTCATCGTCGCTTGCGACATGCCGGCGCTTTCGATCGAACTGCTCCGCGCTCTTTTCGAAGAAGCCGAGGCGGCCGATCCGGATTGCGTCATCCCGCAAAGCTCTTCGGGCCGGCTGGAGCCGCTTTGCGCCGTCTACCACAAGCGATGCCGCGCGGCGATTCACCAAGCGCTCGAGCGCGGCGTCCGCAAGGTGACGCAAGGACTGGCCGGCTTGCGCATTCGTCGGCCCGCGGCTTTCGAGAATCCGGCTTTCGAGAATCTGAATACGCCCCAGGACTGGACTCGATTCGTAAATGGTTGAAGAGTTCCCGCATTACATCGAATTCCGCCACGTGTATAAGACGTTCGACAAGCCCGTTTTGGTCGATACCAGTTTTTTCGTGGATGGCGGGCAGACCGTCGCCATTATCGGACGCAGCGGCGTCGGAAAATCCGTAACCTTGGCCCACATCATGGGTTTTTTGAAGCCGGACCAGGGCCAAATCATCGTCGCACATGAAGACGTTACGAACTGTTCGGAAGCCGAGATGGCGCGCGTCCGCAAGAAAGTCACGATGGTGTTCCAATCGGGAGCTCTTTTCGATTCGCTCACGGTGGCGGAAAATGTGCTGTTTTCGCTGGAATTGCGGAGCGATTACGACGAAAAGAACAAGGAAGACGTGGTCGAGGGCCTGCTTAAGATGGTGGATATTTATCAGGCCCGCGACGTCTATCCCGCCGACCTATCGACCGGCTACAAGCGCGCCGTCGCCATTGCGCGCGCGCTGGCGGCGCAACCCCAATGCATTCTCTACGACGAGCCGACCACCATGGTCGACCCCATCATGTCGGACCACTTGGCCGCGCTGATGCTGCGATTGAAGACGCAATTGCAATTGACGTCGGTCGTCGTGACGCACGATCTCGATTTGATGCGGCGCGTGGCGGACAGCGTGGTCGTCCTATTCGAAGGCCACGTGATTTTTTTCGGGCCGACCGGGGAGCTCGCGCATTCCGAGCATCCCCATATCAAGGAATTTCTTCAAATGGACCGGGTGCTGAAAGAGTGAGAACGCGCTCAAAGAACGCGCTCAGAAAACCAGGCGCAAGGCCACCTGCAACTGCCTCGGATTCCCCACTGTCGAAGTAATCGTCCCCACCGAGCCGCTTCCGATCGTTCCGTTCGGCTGTCCAAACTGCGGGTGGTTTAACACGTTGAACGCCTCCCCGCGGAACTGCACGTCCAGCTTCTCAAGCGGCTTAAAGTTCTTGAACAGCGACGCGTCGAGATTCGTGCGCCCCGGCCCGTAGAGAATATCGCGGCCGGCATTGCCATACACGAATTGGGCCGGCGTCGTAAACGCGGTCTGGTCGAACCAGTGGCTGAGCGATCGCTGACCGCTCGGAAGATCGCCGCTGCCAATGCGATCCGGCCGGCTGCCGGTGCCGTTCGTCGTCGAATTGTTCAATTGCGGCGTGTACGGCAGTCCGGTCTGCCACTGCAGGACGCCATTGGCCTGCCATCCGCCCAAGAGCGTTCCGGTTAAGCCCCTCAAGCCAAAACCGGGCAAACGATAAGTAGAGGCAACCGTGAGCCGGTGGCGGATATCGAATGCGGAATTTCCGCGATCGCAGAAACGGCAGCGCGGATCTTGCGGCGTTCCAGTGCCCCCGCCGAAGTCCGTCGCGACATCGTCGATCGAATGCGCCCAGGTGTAACCGACCAGACCCGTAAGCCCGGCGGAGAGGCGCTTCTCGGCGCTGAACTGAAACGCATGATAGTCGCTCAAGCCGTCGGAAACGTAATACGTGATATCGCCGAGTGTCGGGCGAACGCCGAAGAACGGCCGGCGAGGCGTAGTAGCGCCGGGGCCCGGGATCGGCTGATTCGCATTGAAACCGTTCCCCAACCGCCGTCCGAGATTGCCTACGTACGCGAACTTGAACAGCGTGTTGGCCGGCGCAACTTCCTGTTCCACGGTTAGATTGAACTGCTCCGCGTACGCTTGCTTGATATTGTCCGGAATACTGATGACATTGCCCGTCGGATTATTCAACGAGTTGAAATTTACCGTAGGCGCGGGCGGGAAGCCGCCGCTAACAGTCGGTCCTGGAACCTGATCGCCCGGAGTGATCGACAGGACGGGGCCGAAAGGCGCTTGGCGATCGAGCCGAAGCAGGGCGCCGCCATTGCCGTTCGGATTATAGAAGATCCCGAACCCGCCGCGAATAACGGTATTCGAGAGCGCCTGGTACGCAAAGCCGAAGCGCGGCCCGAAATCCTTCCAATCTCCCCGGATGCCGGCGGTCGTGCTCACGCCATTTTGCCCCGCCGCTTTCAACGTAGCGGTCGCAAGATCGAAATTAGCAATGCGGTTCGCGACCTCGCTGTATGGGCTGTAATATTCCCAGCGCAGGCCGATGTTGAGCGTGAGCTTCTTGTTTACGCGCCAATCGTCCGCGAAGTAAGTCCCGGTTTCGATGCCGCGAATGCCCGGGTATACGAGCAGATAATCCTGTTCATACAAGCTCGGCAAACCGAGCAACATGCTCGCGATCGCGTCCCCGCTGTTTACCCCCGGTTGCGCGGTAAAGCCGGTGCTGAAATTGAAGCGGCCATTGCCTCGATTGGTCTGATACTCGGTGATCTGTCGGCGGCGCACATCCACGCCGAACTTGAGGGTGTGCGATCCGCGGGTCCATGTGACGTTATCCAATTCCTCGAAGGTGTTCTCGCGCCGGTAAATCGGAAGCGATCGGCTTTGGCCGATACCCGTGTAATTGCTGGGCGAAAAGATCGGTACCGCGGTCTGCAGCGAACTCGGATTCGCGTTCGGAACGCCAAGCTCCACGCCGAGCGGTTCGCTGGGCGTGGCTCCCGCTTGCGTGTAATCCACGCGGAAGCGGTTGAAGCCGATGCGCAGGTCGTTGATCAAGCGCGGCCCGAAAATGTGCGTGTAGCTGGCAACTGCCTGTTGCACTGGGGTGGACGATACTCCCGCGAACGAATCTTCGTTGCCAAGCTGGACCGGATGCGGAATGCCCGCGACGCTCGAAGGGGGAAACGTATTGGGCACGGTCGTGTCGGTCTTCTGAATCGAATATCGCGCGAAGAAGGTATCGTTCGGCGTGAGCTGGTGATCGACGCGGACGTCGCCCTGATCCCAGCTTTGCAGTTGCGTCAAGTTGGCAACGTAATTGTTGGTGAGCCCTGCCGTTTGCGGCGACGGATAGGCGTTCACCAGCTTTGCCGTAACGAAATCGAAACGCGATGCGGGAATCATGTTGCCCGGGAACTGCGTGCGCGTGTAGGCGCCGGTTGGAGAGCTCGTGGTGAGCGGATCGTAGATCTTGACGGGCAAGGCGCTGAAGTCGCCGCGGCGCATTGCCAACGTCGGCACCGTCAACGTGAGAAGCTGCTGCTGGCTACGGCGAAACCCCTCGTAATCCACGAAGAAGAACGTCTTGTTACGTCCGTCGTAAAGCTTGGGGATCACGACGGGGCCGCCGAACGATCCGCCAAACTGGTTATACCGGAACGAGGGAAACGGCGTGCCCTCGCGATTGAAGAAATTGCGCGCGTCCATGGCGGAATTGCGCAGAAACTCGAACGCGCTTCCGTGCAATCCATTGGTTCCCGATTTCGTGACGACATCGACCACCGCTCCCGAATTGCGACCCTGATCGGCGCTGAATAAGTTGGTCTGGACCTTGAATTCCTTGATCGCTTCGACGCCGGGCCGGAGCACGATCGAAAGCGTCAGGCGGTCGTTGTTATCGATGCCGTCGTAGAGAAAATCGTTCGAGCCTTCACGGTTTCCGTTCGAGAATATCTCGGTTCCGGGACGGCGATCGTCGGGGCGCGTACCGCTCATGATGGTGCCGGAAACGCTGAATCCCGTGCCGTTGACCCCCGGCGAGAGTGTCGCGAGCTGCACGAAATTCCGGCCGTTGAGCGGAAGTTCTTCCGTCAACTGCGTATTCACGACCGTGCCGAGCGACGACGATTGGCTTTCGAGCAGCGGCGCCGATCCGGTGACCTCCACGGTCTCGCTCACCTGCCCGAGCTGTAGGGCGAAGTTCACTTCCGCGCGTTGATTGACCTGCAACTCGACGTTGTTCTGCACCGTCTTGCGAAATCCGGGAGCTTCGACGGAAAGGTTGTAGTTGCCGGGGGGCAGCAGCGTGATGACGTAGCTACCGGTACCATTCGTGACGGCCTCGCGCGAGAGGCCCGTTCCGGCGTTCGCGGCGACCACCCTGGCGTTGGCGACGACGGCGCCGCTGGCATCCGTGACGCTGCCGTTCAATTCCGCCGTGCTGGTTTGGGCGGGAAGGATGGACGCAAGCGACAGGACGCAAAACGAAATTAAAGCAAGACTCTTCTTAGCTGACATGGCTGACCCTCTAGATACCATTGAGTATATCAGCGGCGCGTCTGTTGGTTAAATTTGTTGGTTAAATTCGTTCACCATAGCTCCCACCGCTGGAACGACAAAACGTAACCCGCGATAAGCGCGTTTGTGGTGAAGTGGGCGAACTATGCATCCCCAAACCGTTCTCCCCGGATGCAAGCCAATGAATAGAGCACTCCCGCCACGGTTCCGGCGAGCCATCGTTCGCCGTGCAGAAGGCCGAAGGTCGCGGAGGAGGCCAGGACCGCGAGCCAGCTAAACCTTCTAAACGAACATTCTCAAAATCCGCCGAAATGAAACGGCGCATCAGAAACCCGCGAAATGCGAGTTCCTCGGCAATTGGCACCGTGACCGTGGCAGCTAGCACGCGGAGAGAAACCCGGAACATCAGCGCACCCGGCGATGCGCCCGCCAGAGCCGCCGGCATCCCACGGCTCGCGTTTGCCGCGGCCGTGAACCGTTCGAGACCAATCCAAATCGGAAAAGCCGCTACTCCCATCGCCGCCGCGAACCATCCAAAACGCCAATCGAGATTGGCGTATCGCCTTCGGAACAGCCAAAGCGCGCCCAAGGCGCTGAAGAGCCGCAGTGGATACAGCCATTCGAAAGTGCCGGTAGCCGCTTGAACGGCCATGCCGGCGGCGAGGATTGCGAGAAACGGGACGGGGTAGCCCGAGACGGGATTATACGGCGATTCGCCGGCACGGGCCCGCCCCGGCGCGCGCGCGTGAAACCATGGCAGGCGCCGGGCAACGATCTCCCGGTCGGGACCACGGCAATACAACACAAACATTCCGTGGCCGTCGTAGTAAAATGAAGGCACTAAAATATGCCGGCCTTGTTCAGGGCTTTCCTTTCTGCCTCCCTTGTAGCGTCGCTTTTAATGGCGGTGGGTCCCACGGCCCCGCTTGGAAAATACACGCCCGCCGAACGCCGCCACTGGGCTTTTCAGCAACGCTCGAATCCCGCCGTCCCCGTTTTCACCGGCCCGAAAGATCGCGCTTGGGCCAAGAGCCCGGTCGACGCATTCATCCTCGCGCGTCTTAAGAAAGAGGGATTGTCGCCCGCGGCTCCAGCTGGCCGGGAGACGCTGATTCGCCGCGTTTCGTTCGACCTCACCGGCCTTCCCCCGACTCCCGCGGAGACAGCCGCCTTCGTAAAGGATCGCTCCCCGGACGCGTATAAGAATCTGGTCGAGCGCCTATTGAACAGCCCGCATTACGGCGAGCGCTGGGGACAGCACTGGCTCGACGTCGTACGCTTCGCCGAGACCGACGGCTTCGAATACGATACGCACCGCCGGGATGCCTGGCGCTATCGGGATTACGTAATCCGCGCGTTCAACAACGATAAGCCATACGCCCTTTTCCTCGCCGAGCAGCTTGCTGGCGACGAGATCGCGCCCAAAGAAGATGAGACGCTGATTGCCGCGGGCTTTAACCGGCTCGGGCCGCTGCGCAAGAATGCGGGCAATCAGGAAGTCGCCAGCAGCCGGAATGAAGTTCTGACGGAGATGACCAACATCGTCGGATCGGGCGTGCTCGGCGTGACGCTCGGCTGCGCGCGCTGCCACGATCACAAGTTCGATCCCTTCCGGCAGAGCGATTACTATCGCATGCAGGGATTCTTCGCGGCAACCTTCGAAAACAACGTTTCGAAAGCGACTCCCGAGGAAGAGGTGGCTTGGAAGACAAAGAACGATCCCATCGAGCAGGAGATCAAGGACCTTCGAAAGTCGTTGAAGGGTAAACAGGGCGACGAGGCCCAGGCCATCGTCAAAAAGCTGGAGACGTTGGAAGACGAAAAGCCGGAACCGCTGCCTTCGCTGTTTTCCGTAAAAGACGAGGTCGAGCATCGTTCCGAAATCCATCTTCTGCAGCGCGGCGACTACCAGAATAAGGGCGATAAAGTGAGCATGCGCGCGCTCGGCATCCTGTTGCCGGAGAACAGCCCGGAACTGCCGGAATCGACCCCGAAACCGCGCGCGGAGTTGGCGAAATGGGTAACCGATCCCGGCAATCCTCTGACTGCCCGGGTGATGGCGAACCGCATTTGGGAATACCATTTCGGACGCGGAATCGTATCCACGCCGAACGATTTTGGAAGGATGGGCGAGCGCCCCACCAACCCCGAGCTGCTGGATTATCTGGCGAATGAATTCGTCGCGAGTGGCTGGAGCGTGAAGCATCTGCACCGTTTGATCTTGATGAGCAACACGTACGCGCAAGCGGGCGGGCCTCCGGACCAAAAGGACCCGGACGACAAGCTGCTTTCCGCGTTTCCGCGGCGCAGGTTGGAAGCCGAGGAGATCCGCGACGCCATGCTGGCGGCGGCGGGCGATATTAATGCGAAGCCGGGCGGCCCGAGCGTGATCGTGCCCATCGATGCCGAACTGGTCAAGGCGCTTTACAAGCCGTCGCAGTGGGCGCCCGCGAAAGATCCCGCGGAATATGGGCGGCGCAGCGTGTATCTGATCGCGAAACGCAATTTGCGATTGCCGTTTATGGAAGTTTTCGATTCGCCGGATTTGCAGGTGAGCTGCCCGCGGCGCGAATCGAGCACGCATGCCCCGCAAGCGCTTGAAATGCTCAATGGGACTCTGGCGAACCAGCAGGCGAAGGCTTTGGCGGATCGCTTGGGGCGGGAAGCGGGGAAAAGCCGCCGAAAAGAAGTCGATCTGGCGTACCGTTTGGTGGCCGGCCGCGCCCCGAAACCGGCGGAACTTCAGCTTTCGTTGAAGTTTCTGGATCGGAATTCGCGCGAGCAGTTTGCGTTGGCGATGTTCAACCTGAATGCATTTTTGTACATTAATTGACCCGCCCAAAAACCATGCCTGAACACGTTCGCATCACCCGCAATCGCCGCGAATTCATTACCGATGCTTTCTGCGGCTTCGGCGCGCTCGCGTTGGCGGATCTCCTCGCCCGCGACACCGCGCAAGCGGCTACGCTCTCCGCCAATCCGCTCGCGCCCAAGCCGCCGCAGCTTCCCGATAAGGCCAAAGCCAAGTCCTGCGTGTTTTTGTTCATGGCCGGCGGCCCCAGCCACATGGAGACCTTCGACCCCAAGCCTCTGCTCAACAAGCTAAACGGCCAGAAGCGCCCCGCCGAGTTCGGCGAGGCGAAGTACCAGTTCATCACCGGCGAAGCGCACCTGCTTGGGACCAAGCGCACGTTCAAGAAGCATGGCAAGAGCGGTATCGAAGTCTCGGACCTGCTGCCGCACACGGCCGAGTGCATTGACGATATCGCGGTGCTCCGATCCGTCCACGGCGACATGGTGGTGCATTCCGGCGCGCAGTATCAGCTCTTCACGGGCCGCGTAATTCCCGGGTTCCCGAGCATGGGCGCCTGGATGCTTTATGGACTCGGCTCCGAGAGCGAATCGCTCCCCGGCTACGTGGTGATGCCCGATGCGAAGGGCGCGCTCGAAGCGGGTCAGCCCATGTATAGCAACGGTTTTCTGCCGGCGATCTATCAGCCGACCATGTTTCGCTCCGGCGCGAAACCCGTGTTGAATCTCGATCTGCCCGCGGGCGTCACGCCGCAGGAACGCCGCCGCACGCTCGATCTGATCAAGGGTTTAAATCAGGCCAGCATGCGCCCCGACGATACCGAATTCGCCGCGCGCATCAATGCCTACGACCTCGCGTTCAAAATGCAGAGCGAAGCGCCCGCCGTTTTCGACCTTTCGGGCGAGCCGCAAGAAACGCTCGATATGTACGGCATCGGCAAGCAGCCCACCGACGATTATGGCCGCCGGCTGCTGCTGACACGCCGCCTGGTCGAGAAGGGCGTTCGTTTTATTTGCCCGGTTTCGGGCGGCGGTCCCGGCAACATGCAGTGGGACGCGCATGAGGATATCGAAGAGAATCACCTGCGCATGGCCGCTCAAACGGACCAGCCGATTGCCGGTTTCCTGAAGGATTTGAAGCGCCGCGGATTGCTCGATACGACGCTGGTTGTGTGGGGCGGCGAGTTTGGTCGCTCACCGGAATCGCAAGGCAGCAAGGGCCGTGACCATCATAACCTTGGCTTCTCGATGTGGATGGCGGGAGGCGGGATCAAGGGCGGACAGGTGGTGGGCGCGACGGACGAAATCGGGCTGAGAGCGATACAGGACCCGTATCACATTCGCGACGTCCACACGACGATTTTGAATCAGCTTGGGTTGGATCAGAATCAGTTGAGCTTCCTGCACCAGGGCCGCAAAGAACGGTTGACCGAAGTGCAAGGCAAAGTGATCGGGCAAGTCGTTTGAGGTTTTTGTGGCGCGGGCACTCGTGCCTGCCGTGTCCACACTCGTGTGGACAATTGTTCCGAAGTTGTGTCCACACG
>JBPCKZ010000105.1:0-5955 GCA_051003795.1 Bryobacteraceae bacterium
GGTCGCCACCAGAGCCCGTCTCCGCTTCACCGGCACGACCAAACTAACATGCACTCCCGGAAGTCGAGATCCAAATAGGACATTTCTACTTGGCCGGGAATAGGACATTTCTACTTGGCCTTGACACGTAAGTTGGTCACGTGTCGCGGCCAAATGATAATGTACTATTTGAGCCAAGTAGGCGCATGCCACATTCCCGGGCAGGCCTTGACCCACTCCCTGCGTTCCTATCTAATGTTGGCTATGAGACGGCGGGAATTCTGCACGGGCCTCGCGGCGGCATTGACAGTTCTTAGGATCGATTCCGCCCACGCGCAACAGGCTGCTACCCCGTTACTCGAGCGCCCGCAATCCGGCACGCCGCATCGGGGCAAAGTGCTGGCGGCCATCCAGCCGCATTCGGACGATGTCGCGCTCTATTGCGCGGGCACCGTCGCTAAACTCATCCAGGAGGGCTACACCGGCTACATGATTCGGGCCACGAACGACGATATGGGCGACGATATCGGCGAGCCGGGCACCGTCGGCGAGAACGTGCTCCGCAACGAGCGCGAAGTGGCCGACCAGGCTCGCGCGCTCGGGCTCAAGCGGGATTTTGCGCTGAACTATAACAATCACCGGATGAGCGACATATCGCGCAACGAGCTGATCTGCCGCTTGATCTTTCTGTTCCGGTGGCTGAAAGTCGACACCGTTTTTTGTTACGACCCATGGGGGCACGATGAAGAGAACCCCGATCACTACGTGCTCGGCCACGGCGTCGAGGCGGCATCCTGGATGGCGGGGCGCGTTCACGATTATCCCGAGCAGATTGCGGCGGGGTTCGAGGCCCACGCGGTGACGGAAAAATACTATTATGCTCGTCATCCCGACGTCACGCGCGTGGTCGATATCAGCGGCAATGTCGAGAAAAAGATCGATGCGAACATCTGCAACGTCGCCAAAGGGCCCGGCGGTCGTCACGGATCGAAACTGCGCGCCGAGTTAGCCAAACAAGGCAAGAAACTGCCCGTGTTGGGCGATGACGATCGCACCGCCGACCGCAACTATATCCGTGAATTCCTTCTCGCGGGCAATCGCGAACTGGGAAAGAAGTACGGCGTCGAGTACGCCGAAGCGTTCCACTACATCGGACCGGGGAAATCGCGCGTCGAAGATTACATCAAGCAACATGAAGTGTCCGTGAGATAGATGGACCAGTTGCCGCGCAAGCTCGGGCTGGTGGATGCAAGCGCGATCGTAATCGGCATCGTGATCGGCTCGGGTATTTTTCTGCTGCCGAACCTGATCGCGCGAAGCTTGCCGTCTCCCGGCGCGATTATCGCCGTGTGGATCGTGGCCGGCGTGCTCTCTTATTTCGGCGCGCTGGCGTACGCGGAGCTTGGCGCGATGATGCCCGCGACCGGCGGCCAGTATGTCTATTTGCGCGAAGCCTACGGACCGTGTTGCGCGTTCCTGTGCGGATGGGTGTTCGTGTTGGCGGTGCTGCCCGGCGGGATCGCGTTCCTCGCCGTTGGATTTTCGATTTACCTCGATCGTTTTGTCCCGCTGACGCCCGCGATGCGCAACCTGGTCTCGCTGGTGCTGGTGGCGATTCTCTCGGCCGCCAATTACATCGGCGTTAAGGAAGGGGCCTGGATACAGCGCATCTTTACGTCCCTCAAGATCGCGGGATTGCTGCTGGTGATTGGCGCGGCGTTCGCTGCGGGGACCCGGCATTCCGCCGCGGCAATGCCGCCTCGTGCCTTCTCCTACAGTGGGATTGGCCTCGCCATGACGGCATGTCTGATGGCCTACAACGGATGGAGCTACGTCAGTTTCGTCGCGGGCGAAGTGAAAGACCCGGGGCGCAATCTGCCCAGGTCCCTCGCTCTCGGGATGACGATGGTGATCGCTTTATACGTGTTCGCCAACCTCGCTTACATGAACGTGATGACGGTGCCGGAGATTGCGGCTACCGAGCGCGTGGGCGCCGCTGTCGCGGAACGCGCCCTGGGCCCGGCGGGCGGGGCGATCCTGTCCGCCGTGGTCTTGCTCTCGGTGATTGGCGCGATCAACGGATGCATTTTGACCGCGGCGCGAATTCCGTTTGCGCAAGCGCGCGACGGCCTGTTCTTCAGGCGCTTCGGAACCGTGCATCCGCGATTCGAAACACCCGCCTTCGCCATCGTCGTCGGAGGCCTTTGGGCCGGGGCTCTGATTCTCACGGGTTCCTACGAGACGCTGTATTCCTACGCGATGCTCTCGGCCTGGATCTTCTACACGCTTAGCGTCGTGGCGGTTTGGGTGTTGCGCCGCAAGATGCCGGAACTCCCGCGCCCCTACCGGATGTGGGGCTATCCGTTCACGTTGTGGCTGTTCGTGATTGTCTCGGTATGGTTCATGCTCGATGCGCTGGTGAACCAGCCGAAAACATCGCTCATCGCCATGGCGGTCGCGCTTGCGGGGGTTCCGTTCTACTTCGCATGGCGCGGCAAGCGGGCTACGGCTCTACTGGCCGATCCAGTTGCGAGTCCAATAACTCTCGCACCTTCATCAAAAGCAAATTGGGAGTAAACGGCTTGTGCAGGATCTCTCGATCCGGCTCCCGGTCGGCCGCGCCGATCGGGCTATCGCGGAATCCCGACATATAGAGAACCTTCAGCGAGGGGTCGATTTCCATAAGCCTTTCGCCGAGCTCGAACCCATTCATTTGGGGCATCATCACGTCGGTTAGCACCATATCGACGTTGACGCGATTCTTTTCATAGGCGGCCAGCGCTTCCTTGCCGTCCCGGGCGTCGATCACGTTATACCCGTTGGTTGCCAGAACGGCATGCACCAGTTTGCGGACGCTCTCTTCGTCGTCGGCGATCAGAATGGTCTCCGAGCCTTTCGGACCGCGTCCGGTTCCGCGATGCACCGGCTCGACGGTTTCCTTCGCGCGCGGCAGATAAATTTCGAAAATCGTGCCCGCGCCCAACTGGCTGTACACATCAATGTGCCCTTGGCTCTGCCGCACGATCCCGTAGACGATCGAGAGACCCAGCCCGGTCCCTTTCCCCTGGGTCTTGGTGGTGAAAAACGGCTCAAACAGCCGCTCGCGCGTCCCGGGCGTCATGCCGACACCGGTGTCGCTGACGGCCACCATCACGTATTTTCCAGGCTGCGGTCCGGCGCCCTTGCCGCGGCTTGTTTCCGTGATATCGACGTTCGATGTCTCGATCACGAGCCTGCCGCCCTCGGGCATCGCATCGCGCGAATTCATGGCCAAATCCACGATCGTCTGCTCCATCTGCCCCGGATCGGACCACACGCGCCAGAGTCCCGGCCCAGGCAGCAGAATCAGTTCAACCGGTTCAGCCAGCAGACGCCGCAACATCGTCTCCATGTTCGCGATCAGGGCGTTAATGTCCAGGAGTTTGGGTTGCGTGAGCTGGCCGCGG
The DNA here is from genome assembly GCA_051003795.1 of Bryobacteraceae bacterium. GTDB lineage: Bacteria > Acidobacteriota > Terriglobia > Bryobacterales > Bryobacteraceae > JALYXS01. Next base: position 3,426 of record JBPCKZ010000105.1, read on the forward strand.
CTAAACGCCAGGAGCTGGCGCGTGAGGGCGGCCGCGCGCTCGGCGGAGGAAAGAATTTCATCCGCGAACCGGCGCATGGGAGTGCCGGCCGGGAGATCGGACCGCAGCATCTCGCTGTAACCGGTAATGACGGTAAGGAGATTATTAAAGTCGCCCGCCACGCCGCCCGCCAGGCGCCCGATCGCGTCCATTTTCTGCGATTGATTCAGCTGATCCTGAAGCTGTCGGCGCTTTGTCGTATCGCGGAAAATCAGAATGGCGCCCAGGACCCGCCCGCGATCGTCGCGAATGGGGGAGACGCTTTCCTCGATCGACACCCTGTGTCCATCCTTCGCCACCAGCAAAGTGCGCGAGGTTGAGTGCACCGTCAATTCTTTCTTAAGCGCTTGGTTGAGCGGCGCTTCAACGGTTTCACCGCTCGTTTCGTCGACGAGGTGAACCATTTCGGATAAAGGGCGGCGCGCCGCGTCTCGAACGCTCGATCCCAGAAGCGATTCGGCGACGGGGTTCAAGAACGTGATGGCGCCTTTCGAGTCCGTCACGACCACCGCGTCTCCGATGCTCGACAGCGTGGCGGTCAGGCGAATCTTGCTGCCGCGTAGCGCGTCCACCAGCGCCGTAATGAGCGCCGACACGGAAGCGAACGTGAGAATTCGAATCGTTGCGCCGGACTCGCCGGTGAAAAAAAAGGCGGCGCTGATGCAGCCGAGCACGGTGGCGAAAATGCCGCCTTCGCGTCCATAGAACCATGCCGCCACCAGAACCGCCGCCGTCGAGGGCAGGATCACATATTGATGCAGCGCTTCCCGCAGCAGCAGCGCGATCAACAGCGCGCACGCGCTGAGCCCCGCGACGACGGCAAAGCGCGCGTGGGGTGATTGCGGCGGAGTCATCGATTCAGCTTCCTTCAATCGTACAGTGGCGGATCGCCGGGGGGCCGAGTCTTCCAGCGCCGATGAATCCAAAGCCACTGGTCGGGATATTCGGCGATGGCGGCTTCGATTGTTTTTTGGACCCGGCGCGTGTCTTCTTCGGCATCGCCGGTGATTTCGACGGGCGGGTAGAACCGCAGAATATAGCGCGATTCAGCTTTCGACCAGACCGCGAACCCGGGGATAACCGCCGCTCCGCTGTGGGCCGCGATACGCGCGAAGCTGAGCGAAGTGCAGGCGGGAATGCCGAAGAAATCGACAAAGACGCCGTTCTCGAGCGAGGCGTTTTGATCGACAAGGATGCCCACGGCTTCATTGCGATGCAGGGCTTTGAGTATCGAACGGGAGAAATCCCTTTTGCCGATCAGGCGATTGCCGGAAAGTGCCCGGCGGTGTCCGACCAGGGAGTCAATGAGCGGGTTATCGAGCGGGCGCACCACGATGTGCATCGGCGCGGACAGCAGCGCGTGCGCGAAGGCGCTCAGTTCCCAATTGCCGAGATGGGCGGTGGCGAAGAGCACGCCCTTGCCGCGGGCGAGCGCGGTTTCGAAATGCTCGTAGCCTTCGTAGCGAATCCATTGGGAGACGTTTTCACGATTGATCCGAGGAAAGCGGGCAATGGCGACCAGGAGACGGCCAATGGAGCGGAAGACGCCGTCGATTAGAAGCTTCCGATGAGCTGGGCTCAGTTGAGGAAAAGCCATCTCGAGATTGCGCATGCCGGCGCGGCGGAGACGGGGGATGAGGCGGTCGAGAGTACCCGCATAGAAGCGGCCGAGGCGGTTGGCGATCGGGAGCGAGGTTTGAGCGAGCGAGCGAAGGACAAGTTGAGCGGCGCGATATGCAATTAAGTCACCCATTCCGAAGCTGTGCTAGACCGTATCATATAGACATGCCGCTCGTGATCGAAGAAAACTTTCTCCCCGCGACGCTGACGGCCGGCCCGACGACCGACGATGAATTCGCGGAATTCGTCGCGGCGCATTCGGACTATTTCATAGAAATGACCGCCGACGGGGAGATTCTCGTTATGCGGCCGAGCTACTCGCTGACAGGCGCCCGAAGCGCCAAAATACTTCGCCAACTTGAAGACTGGGCAGACGAGCAAGCGGCTGGAATCGTAACCGATGGAACCAGCGGGTTTGTGTTGCCCAGCGGCGCCCGGCGTTCTCCCGATGCCGCATGGACGGCGAAGTCGCGCCTCCAAGACATGGACCGTGCCTTCCTCCAGAAGTACTGGCATCTCTGTCCCGATTTTGTTATCGAACTCCGGTCTCAAACGGATCGCCTCCGCGTGCTGCGCGCGAAGATGCGGGAGTGGATTGCAAACGGCGCGCAACTGGCTTGGCTGATCGACCCCGAGCGGCGCGCGGTTGAAATTTACCGTCCGGACCGTGAACCCGAAACACTTGAGAATGCTTCCAGCGTGGCGGGAGAGGGTCCCGCGGAAGGCTTCGTCCTTGATTTGCCGCCCGTGTGGGATCCACTATCTTTCTGACGTGGCGCGGACACTCGTGTCTGCCGTGTCCACACTCGTGTGGACGCGGGTTTTCGAGCGGACGAGATCCTCGACCAGACTGTCCACACGAGTGTGGACA
>JBPCKZ010000106.1:0-16365 GCA_051003795.1 Bryobacteraceae bacterium
TGGTCGCCACCAGAGCCCGTCTCCGCTTCACCGGCACGACCAAACTAACATGCACTCCCGGAAGTCGAGATCCAAATAGGACATTTCTACTTGGCCGGGAATAGGACATTTCTACTTGGCCTTGACAATGGGATGTCAACGATTGGATGCCAACAGATTTCCCGATCGATCGATATGGTAAAACCATCCGGGCGCGACCAGTGTAGTGGAGCCATAATCCAATATGAGAGCCGGTCCCGGTAAAGCATTGCCGGACAAGTTGTCACGCTTCCACACGGGAATCGCGCGCCACTTGCCGCCCACATGCACGCGGCGTTTGACAGGTTTCGCCGACCGGGCGCTCGCGCTACGGCCGAGCGAAGGTTTCGCCCGCGCCAGCACCGCGCGCACCCGCACGGTCACAATCTCCGTCGCGCGCGTTCGATCGCAGTAGCCATAGATGCGCTCGTGTTCGCGATGAAAGGGCTCCGCTTGATCGGACGCAGTCCAGGGTACGGTCAGCTCGTAGCTTTGGCCGGCGTACCGGAGATCGGCGAAGCGCTCAATGCGCGCGCCGCGGACTTCCTTGCGGGCGCGCGTCTCCAGTTTCTGAAATCGCCGCGCGATGTCTCCGGCTTTCAGCGCGCCCATCGAATAATCCCGCGCGCGGTCCGCCAACAACATCCCCAACGCGGAGAGCGCCTCGGCGAATCGAGGCACGACCACCGTTGAGATTCCGAGCTCGTCGGCGATCTCGCAGGCGTGCAGCCCGCCGCAGCCGCCGAAGGCCACCAGCGGAAATTGGCGCGGGTCCTGCCCTCGCTCGACCGACACGACGCGAATCGCGCGCTCCATGTTTGAGTTCGCGATTCGCACGATGCCCGCGGCCGCATCGACGAGACTTATGCCCAGTTGCCGCGCTACCGTTGCAACGGCCGTTGCGGCGCGCGCGGGATCGATCCTCATCGAGCCGCCCAGGAATTGTTCGGGCGCGATCCGCCCCAGCACCACGTGCGCGTCCGTGACGGTAGGCTCATCCCCCGTTCCGTAACACGCGGGGCCGGGATTCGCGCCCGCGCTCTCGGGACCCACCCGCAGGCGTCCGCCTTCATCCACGCGGGCGAGCGATCCGCCGCCCGCGCCCGCCGTGTGGATATCGAGCATGGGAACGCGTACCGGCATGCCATCGACGACCGACTCCGTCGTGAGGCGGGGCCGCTCTTCGGCGAGGCTGACGTCGGTCGAAGTGCCGCCCATGTCGAACGTAAGCGAACGCGGGAATCCGCTCAACCGCGCCATGGCGGAGGCGCCCACGATGCCGCCGGCCGGACCGGAAAGAATGGTTCGCACCGCGTGTTGGCGCGCTTCCGCCATGGTGAGGAACCCGCCGTTCGACTGCATGACGGCGACCGGATGCGGGCACCCGCGCTGCAGCTCGCCGAGGTACGCATCCATGAGCGGGCCCACGTAAGCGTTGATGAGGGTTGTCGAGGCTCGCTCGTATTCACGGAATTCCGGCGAGATCCGGCTGGAGCGACAGACGTATCTCAGCCCGCGCCCCAGCCCGCACCCCAGCCCGCTCAACGCTTCCATCACGGCACGCTCGTTGGAATCGTTTTCGTAAGAGTGCAGCAGGCAGATGGCGATCGATTCGGCGCCGCTCCGCCGCACCTTTGCCGCCAGCGCCTTTAGATCCGCCGGTGTCGGTTTCCGCGAAACCGTCCCATCGAAATACGTTCGCTCCGCGATTCCGAAGCAGAGGGACGAAGAGATCAAGTGCGGCTTGATACGCGGCGTTAGATTGTAGAGTTCCGGCCGGTTCTGGCGTCCGATGTGCGCCAGATCCTCGAATCCCGCCGTGGTAACGAACGCCGTCTTCGCGCCTTTCCGTTCGAGCAGCGCGTTGGTGGCGACGGTCGACCCGTGCACCACCTCCACCTTCCCGCCGCTCGAAGCCCGCGCGATGCCTTCGAGAATTACTTCGGCGGGCGAGGTCGGATTGGAGCGAAGCTTGAAAAGTTCGAGCCGTCCATCGTCGCGCAAGACGACGAAATCCGTGAATGTGCCGCCGGAATCGATGCCAATCCGCATGGGCTATTGGGGCTCGAGCGCCTGTTCACGAGTCTTCTCCACCGCCAGGTATCCACACGTGACAATTACCAGAAACATCGTCAAAAGTTCGCTGTCGCCCAGGTTCAGCTCGAACAGGCCGCCCAGCATGGTCGCGATCACGCACGCGATCCCGCCATTCAACAAGAAGCGCGCGTTGCTCCGGCCCGGTGGAAGGCGGCGCAACGTTCTCCCGAAATCGTGGAGAATCCGCAACAGCATCCACAGCAGCATCAGCATCGTGGGAATGCCGCGCTCCGCCGCGTAATGCACGTAAATGTTATGGAGATGCCCGTACCATCCGGTAGGCAGCGGACGCGGAATATCGGCCGGAACCCACTTCAGGAACTGCGCTTTCACTTCTTCGGGGCCAAGCCCCAACCACGGATGCGCTTCGATCATGCGCCATCCCGTCCGTAAAGCAACCACGCGGAAGCCGTTTGAGTCCGTGTTTTTTTGCGGCTCGAAAATCGAAACGAAACGTCGATGCACGTGACCCGGAGCCGCCCACAGCCCCACGAGCGCGACCGCCGGAATGGCGAATACCAGCCACCGTTTCCAGAACCAGAGCAGATACAACGCTCCCGCCGGAAACGCCAAATAAATTATGCTGCGCGTGTCTCCCAAGACCAGAACGACCGCGATCAGGGCGCCGCATGCCAGTATCGCGCGGTAGCCGCGCTTGCGAACGCCGGGCGCGAAGAACAGAAACGACATGAGCATCAGCAGCTCGAACATCTGCTGCCCGGAGAAGGTCATCCAGTGGCTCATGAATCCGGTGATTCGATCCGCCACGTAGAAATCGTAAAAGCCGCGTCCGAGGGCGCGCGCTTCTTGCACTTTGTTTGCGAACTGCACGACGCCGCGTCCGGCGATCAGCGCTCCGAAAGCCGTCCAACACAGAAACAGCCGCCGCGCGGTAAGCAGATCCCGGATGGTCGAAAAAACGGCCAGGATCATGAGGAAGACGTAGAACTTCCGGATTTGCGGAAGGCCGGCGGCTGGGTCGGGCGAAAACGCGAGCGAGACAACCGTTCCCAACAAAAATAATCCGAGCGGAAGCCAGATAGGCGGCAACCGCAGGCGCGCGCCCGAGAGGAACAACGCGGCCAGCGCCAGACCGAGTAAAGACTGGCTGACGGCGATTGAAAACAGGATGGCGACCGCCGATGCAAATGCCAGATACAAAGCCGCCCTCTGAAGATTTTCCCGCGGGAACCGCATCGTCACGGTAAGTATGGCAGAAGCCTTTTCGCATGGAGAAGCCGGAACCGATGTAGTTCCTTAACGGAACGCTCCTAATCTCTTCGGAGCGAATCCGAGTCTCGCGTCCAGCACTCCCGGATCGCATGGAGCAGAGAAGGAAGACGAAAACCCCCACATGGGTATGAACTCGAACCGTCGTTCGCCGAGTTGGTCGTAGCCAGGTGCTGTCTGGTGGAACTATTGCGGGGCCGCACCGAGACCTCGATACTCCTCTTGTCTGGACTGAACCGGGCATGCTGGTACACAAATCCTTGGAAGCGGTGACAGCGGTTTAGAATTGCGATCAGTTCCATGGCACGGAAGCAGGCGTCGGAGAAAAACCTCTACCATACGCCGCGAAATCCGACTTGCCTTCCCACCTCGACAAATGTCGCTGAGTCGCTGATAAGCGGAACGACAGCGATCCCAACGAGGCCCTGTTCGGGTTGGGCAACTTATCGGCGCACCAGGGAGTTGCTAAACGCTACGCGACAAGGCAGGAGTAATATCCTGGAGCCAATTCCCTGAAATGTGGACACGAGTTTGGCCTACGACACCCCAGTACATCAAGCCCACCGTCCGGGGCAACACCGAAATCAGGAGAGGAACTCGAATAGGGGCCGGGGACTTGATTCCATATTTCTATTACTGTAGAATGATGGAATCATGGCGGCTAAACCAACCGAAGATGAAATCACCCGGTTTGCGGATATGTTTTCCGCAATGGGAACCGGCCCGCGCTTACGCATCATGCGGGTGCTGCTGGCCGCGCATCCTGACGGCATGGTCGTACACGAGATCGGGACGGAGTTAAGTATTCCGGCCTCAACGCTCTCGCATCATCTGGAGAAACTGAAAAACGAAGATTTGGTCAAGGTCCGCCGTGAGGGGACCTATCTCTGGTACTCGGCAAACGCGGAAGCATTGCGGGAGCTTTTGGGCTTCCTCTACGCCGAGTGCTGCACCCGCAACAAAGCAGTTGAACCGAAGGCGATTGTTCGCGTCTGCGCATAGAAGGAAAAATATGAAACTCAAAGAAGCCGTAAAAGCGAAGTACGGACAAGCGGCATTGCGCGTCAACACGGGCGGAAGCTCCTGCTGCGGTGCGGGGGCAGCTCTTGATGGCTGCCGTGACCCGATAACCTCGAACCTTTACGACGCTTCGCAAACCGGCACGTTGCCGGAAGAAGCGGTGCTGGCTTCGCTCGGCTGTGGCAATCCCACGGCCTTAGCCGAATTGAAAGCCGGTGAAACCGTCCTCGATCTCGGCTCCGGTGGCGGTATCGACGTGTTGCTATCGGCCCGCCGCGTCGGCCCGACCGGCAAAGCCTACGGCCTCGATATGACCGATGAAATGCTGGCGCTCGCCCGCGAGAACCAGCGCAAGGCCGGGGTTGCGAATGTCGAATTTCTAAAAGGCGAAATCGAACGGATCCCGCTGCCTGACAACTCCGTCGATGTGATCATAAGCAACTGCGTCATAAACCTTTCCGGTGATAAAGACCGCGTGTTACGTGAAGCGTTTCGCGTCCTGAAGCCGGGTGGACGTTTCGCGGTATCCGATGTGGTCACACGGGGGGCCGTGCCGGACGAAGTGCGCAAAAACATGCTGCTGTGGGTCGGTTGCATCGCCGGGGCGCTTGGGGATTATGAGTATGTCGCCAAGCTCACCAGAGCGGGCTTTGATGGTGTCGAAATTGAACCCACGCGGGTTTACAGCATCGAAGATGCAAGAACCTTTCTGAGTGGGCAGGGCGTTGACGTTGACGCCATGGTTCCCGCTGTCGAAGGCAAGTTCTTAAGCGCCTTCATTCGCGCCACGAAGCCGGCAAACTGCTGCGGTCCCGGCTGCTGCGCGTGACGCGGGCGCGGCGCATAGCTGCTGAAACGGTCGGCACGGCTTTGCTGCTGGCCGCCATCGTCGGATCTGGCATTATGGGCGAACGTCTGGCCGGGGGAAACGTCGCGATTGCTCTGCTGGCCAATACGCTGGCAACAGGCGCAATGCTGGTGGCGCTGATTCTGACCTTCGGCCCGATCTCCGGCGCCCATTTCAACCCAGCCGTGACGCTGGCCGACGCCTCGCAAGGCGGTCTGTCATGGCGTGAAGTGCCCGGATATATTGCGGCGCAAATCGTCGGCGCGTTCGCGGGCGTCGCGGCGGCGCATGTGATGTTTGGTGAAGCGATGTTTAGCGCCTCGCGCCACGCAAGGGCCGGCGGCGCTCAACTTTTCAGTGAATTTATTGCAACCTTCGGGCTGCTCAACGTGATCTGGGGATGTGCGCGGCTGCGCTCGTCCGCGGTGCCGTTCGCGGTCGGCGCTTACATCACTGGAGCCTATTGGTTCACGTCGTCAACGTCATTTGCAAACCCGGCCGTCACCCTCGCCCGGTCGGCAAGCGATTCCTTCGCCGGAATCCGGCCCGAAGATGTGCTGGGATTTATTGTGGCGCAACTGGCGGGGGCTGCAGCGGGAACATTGCTGTTTCGCTGGTTGGTGCCGTCGCTGCCGAAAGATGCTGCGTCCGCGATCGTTGCACATGAGAGGTAAATTCATGAGTTATAAAAAGCGAGTACTAATACTCTGCACCGGAAATTCAGCGCGTAGCCAGATGGCCGAAGGGCTGCTGCGCCACGATGCCGGAGAGCAATTTGACGTAGAAAGCGCGGGTACAAATGCAAGCTCGGTCCGTCCGGAAGCGATTGCCGCTATGCGCGAACTGGGAATTGATATTTCGGCGCAGAGGTCAAAAAACGTCGATGAATTTGTGGGGCGGCCGTTCGATTACGTTATTACTGTCTGCGACAATGCCCGCGAAACCTGCCCGGTGTTCTTCGGAGCTGCAAAGAAACTGCACCATAGCTTCGACGACCCGCCCGCGCCGCATATCGGGACGGATGAAGAACGAACGACAGTTTTTCGGCGCGTTCGAGATGAACTGCGGGCCTATCTGGGCAATTTTGCCCAGAGTACCCTTTGCGAGACATTGCGCATCCACTCGGCCGAGTGATCCTGTTTCACGCCCGAGGCTTCCGCGAACCGACCAAACGCTACCCATTGGCCACATCTCAGTTTGGCAGAAACAAACCGGCTCGAATCTTCCGACGAGGCTTCAAGATTCAGTCGTGCGGAACGCGAGCGTTGGCGAGTTCGGTGTGTAGCCCATTGGTCGGGGGTTGCTCATTATCTCCGATACGGGCCTGACACGTTCCAGGATGGCGATGTATGGCGAGAGGCTTCGGCATCCGATCACGTATGTGTGTCGCCTTCATCGCGAGATCAAGCCAGGAATGATAACGCGCAAGGTCGGTCTCGAATAAGCGGAAGTAACCATTCGTTCGGTCCGGACACCCGCGCACCAGGCTTCGCGTGGCGAGAAGCGTTTCAGAACGATCATGTGTGCGTGACCACTGCTGTGCGCGCCCAAACGAAGGCTGAAAACAATGATGCCGGAAAGCATTTCGCCCGAAACTGGAACTGACTTCGTAAGACGACCCGCCCTGGAGCGAAAAAGTTCACGCTCTCGACGCCAAAATTGATTAAGCCGTAGCGCGCTAAGAGCGTATCGAGTTGGGGCGAGAGGCCTTTGGGACGAGGCCCCTGACTGGATCTTCTTCAATGTCGCGCCACTCGTCGAGAGCGCGCAGCGGTGTACCATGAGAGTTACTTAATGAAGGCTTTACTCGACGCGCTCTCGCCCGGCGACCGGGAATGGGAGTTGGCGCGCGCCATCGATCCTCGGCGGTTGCCGGCGCATATCGCAATCATCATGGACGGGAACGGGCGCTGGGCGAACCGCCGCCGCTTGCCGCGCGTTTCGGGACACAAGGCGGGCGTCGGTTCCGTGCGCGAGACCGTCGAAGCGTGCGCGCAATTGGGCATTTCCGCGTTGACGTTGTATGCGTTTTCCGTGGAGAACTGGAAACGTCCGCGCGCCGAAGTGGATATGCTCTGGCATCTGCTCCGCTTTTATTTGCGCAAGGAGCTGATGGAATTGCAGCGAAACAACATCCGGCTGCAAGCCATTGGGCGATTGGACGAATTGCCGCCACGCGTGCGCGACGAACTGGATTTCGTGGTCGCGGCCACCGCCCCCAACAACGGAATGCGGCTCAACCTGGCGATCAATTACAGCGGACGCGCGGAAATCGTGGACGCGCTGAACGCCATTCTCGACGCGGCGCGGATCGAGGGCCGCCTCTCCGCGCTGCGGATCGACGAGGATCTCATCGGAGCCAACTTGTATACTTCCACGCTGCCCGATCCCGATCTTCTCATCCGCACCTCCGGGGAGATGCGCGTCAGCAATTTTCTGCTTTGGCAGATTGCCTATGCCGAACTCTACGTCACCGAAACGCTTTGGCCGGATTTCAATCGCGCGGAACTGCTCAACGCCATTCTGGATTACCAGAAGCGCGACCGGCGTTTCGGCGGCCTGAGCGCCGCGCCGCCGCCGGTTTTCGATCCGCGCGAGCCGTTAATGGAAGAAATCGCCGTGTCGTCCTAACCGCCCGATGCGCCGACTCCTTACCGCGGCCGTTTTAATCCCTTTCATCCTTTGGACGGTTCTAAAATCCCCGGCGTGGTTCTTCTTCATCGTGGTGTTTGTGGTGGCGGAGATTTGTTACCGCGAGTTCAGCGGCATCGCGCGCGCCGCCGGGTTCGCGACACTTCCGCGAATCGGATATCTCACCGGGCTCGCGATTCTTTGGACGCCCGCAGGGAACGCGCTCATCGTCGCGGTTCTGATCGCTTTGCTGGGGTTGACGCTTTCGTTGCGGTCGCCCAATCTCGCGACGGCATTTCCCCAGGCCGCGATCCTGGCGCTCGGCCAGCTTTATATCTTCGGCGCGTGGCGCATGGCAATTCCGCTGCGGGCGCTGAACCCGTACTGGCTGGTATTCGGGCTTGCGCTCAATTGGATTGGGGATTCGGGAGCGTTTTACGTGGGCCGGAAATTTGGGAAGCACAAGCTCGCGCCGCGCGTGAGTCCCGGAAAATCGTGGGAAGGCGCGGCGGCATCGGTGGTGGTTTCGGCGATCTTCGGCGTGCTTTTTTTGCCGCGCGTGGTTCCGGGCGTGTCCATCGGGGAAGCGGTTTCGCTCGCGATCGCGGTCAATATCGCCGGCCAGTTTGGCGACCTGGCGGAATCCGCGTTCAAGCGGGGCGCGGGAGTAAAGGATAGCGGGACGCTGTTGCCGGGACACGGCGGGCTGCTGGATCGCGTCGACGGGTCGCTCTTCGCGCTTCCGGTACTGTACGGCATCCTGCGGCTGCTTCGGGTTTCCTAAAGTAAAACCAGCGACGGCTCGGCGGCTTCCTCTTCCGGGAAAAACGTTCGCAAAAGATCGATGAACGCGCGGCCTTTCTTCCGTCCGTTGTTCCGATTCAACTCGATGCGCTGAAGGAAAACCAGAACGCCGAGGATGGCGGCGTCGCGGATCTTACGGTGTTCGCCGAATTCGGCGATTGCCGCCTTCGCCAAGCGGCCAATTTCCGCGGCGAGCGGATTTCGCGGGCGCGTTTCATAATAGATGCCGCTCTGGAGGGTGCGGTAGGTCTGAATCAGCGATTCGAGGGCCTCGCGGACGTCATAATCGATCGCGCCCGCGGTCTCGATCGATGCATGGAACAAGGATATCGACAAAATTTCCAAGAGCCCCGCATTTTCTTCGAGGAACTTGTTCGATATTTCGATATCCGCATTCGGCATGGTTTTTGCATCGAGGGTGCCGCCCTTTTCGCGTTCGCGCGCCTGCCGCAGAAACGGGCAATCGAGCGGGCAATTGACCGTTTCCTCCCGCTCAGCGCCGCAACAAAGCGTGCAAATTTCGCCTCTTACGCCGGGACAGTAACGCTTGGGCCGGCGGATTTCGCATATCGCGCAAACCATTTTTTTATTATAAGGAATGCGCACAAATCTCTTCATCAAAGTGGAAGTGGAGCACGACGAGGACGAGCCGCCGGAGCGGATCGGCGCGGCTATCTGCCGTCAGGTGATGAAAATCTACGGGGTGCGCGGCGCGGAGTTGTCGAGCGCCACGGCGGAAGAGGCGTAACGCGGCGTCGCGGCGCAATACAATTTAAGAAGGAACTTAGGACGCCCGTACGATGAGATTCGTCACTGGTCTGCTATGCGCGGCATTAGCCGCTGCCCAACAGCTTCCCACGCCTTCTCCGCAACCCTCCGTCCAACCGGACCCCAAGGATTCCGCCGGAATCGAAGGCCGGACGCTGAACGTTGCGGGCCAGCCGGTCCGCAAAGCTAACCTGACGCTACGCCCCATGGATATGAAACCCGGCGATACGCCCGTGCAGCCCTATGCCGCGACGAGCGATGCGGAAGGGAAGTTCGCTTTCGAAGTAGTCGAGCCGGGGCGTTATCAGCTCTGGGCGGAACGTCCCGGCTACATGCGTCAGGCTTACGGCGCCAAGCGCAATCCCATGCAGGGCACTATGTTGACGCTCAGCGCCGGTCAACATATGACGGACGTGAACATCACTCTCACGCCGCAGGCGGTGATCTCCGGCAAGGTGACCGACGAGGATGGCGATCCCGTGGCTCGCGTGCAAATCAGAGCCATGCGGCAGGCATACGTGAACGGGAAACGCCGTATTGCGCCCTCCGGCGGAGGGATGACCGACGAGAACGGAGAGTTCAAGGTCTCGGGTCTCCTGCCGGGTCGGTATTTTCTGAGCGCGGCCTCGCAACGCAACGGTTTCTTTGGAGAAAACGCCCGTCCCGCGACACGCCCGGGCAGCGGCGAGGCAGCCAAACCGGAAGAGGCCTACGTGACGACCTACTATCCCGGAGTTATGGATTCGGCGGCCGCGACGCCGATCGAAGTGGCCGCCGGTCGCGATATGCCGGGGATGGATATTCGCCTGCAAAAATCGCAAGTTTTTCGAGTGCGGGGGAAGGTAGCGGGCGGGATTCCAAACCAATCCGTGCAGCGGCTCCGGGTCATGCTGATGCAGACTGACGGTTTCGTCGGTTCGATTGGCTCCGTATCGAGCGCGATTAGCAAAGACGGATCGTTCGATCTGCGTGGCGTCGCTCCCGGCTCTTACTCGGCGGCCGCCGCCAGCGTCGAGGGAAACATCCAAATCTTGGCTCGCCAGCCGGTGGATGTTGGAAACCACGACATTGAGGACGTCGTGTTGACCTTGCAGCCGCCCGCCGATTTGCACGGGATTGTGAAAATCGAAGGCCAGGGAACGGCAGACGCGGCTAAGGCTCCCGTGCCGGGGACATCCGTTATCCGCGTTTCGCTGATGCCCGCGGACGGCATGATGTTCAGCAACGGAAACGCGACAGTGAAGGACGATGGCACGTTCGTGTTATCCAACGTCTCGCCCGGCAAATACCGCGTCAACGTATACCCGGGCGGGGGGACCTATCTGAAATCGGTGCGTTTCGGAAACGAGGATGCGACGACCAATGGCATCGATCTAACCCATGGCGGCGGAGGGAATCTCGAAGTAGTTTTAAGCCGGAATGCCGGGCAGATCGATGGCACGGTTCAAGCCGACGACCAGAAACCCGCGCAGGGCGCTACGGTGACCCTCATACCCGATCCGGCGAAACCGGAACAAAATTATCTCTACCATCAGGCGATGGTCGATCAGAACGGACAATTCAGCTTTAAAGGAATCGCGCCGGGCAAGTATCGTCTATTTGCGTGGGAGGACATCGAACCGGGCGCTCAGTTCGATCCCGAGTTCATTAAACGCCACGACAGCCAAGGTACGCGTGTCACGGTAGCGGAGAACGGGCGCGAGCAGGCGGGGCTGACCGTCATCTCCGCGGCGGCGATAGGGATACAATGAAGAGCGAAATTATGCGATCCCTCATTCCTCTCTGTGCGCCGCTTCTCGCGGGCGCGCTTTGTGCCGCCAGCTATACCGGCGTTATTACCGACCAGATGTGCGGCACCGACCACAAATCGATGGGCGGCTCGCCCGATTCGAAATGCGCTCGCGATTGCGTCAAGGACATGGGTTCGAAATACGTCCTCGCCAACGGCGATAAAGTATACGTGTTGAGCGATCAGAAATCGCCCGAAAAGTTCGCGGGGCAGAAGGTGAAAATCGAAGGTTCGCTGGATGAAAAGACCAAGACCTTGACAGTGAAATCGATCTCCGCCGTCAAGTGAAACGGACATCGCTGAACGCAGTGCACCGCGCGAGCGGCGCGAAAATGGTCGATTTCGGCGGGTGGGACATGCCCATCCAGTATTCAGGCGTCGTGGACGAGCATCACGCGGTCCGCCAAGCCGTGGGACTTTTCGATGTCAGCCACATGGGCGAGATCGAGGTCCGCGGGCCCGAAGCGGCGAAGCTGGTCGATTTCGCTACCACCAATGCCGTTGCAAAATTGAAGATCGGGCAGGCGCAATATTCCGGACTGCTCTATGAGCACGGCGGATTCGTGGACGACATTCTGGTGCACAAGGTCGCCGACGATTCGTTTTTCATCTGCGTGAACGCGTCGAATCAGGACAAGGATTACGCGCACATCCGCTCCTTGAAGGAGTTCGATGCCCAGGTGGAGTTCACCAGCGATCGCTACGCGCAGTTGGCGATTCAAGGTCCGCTGGCTCTTAAAACGCTTCAGAAGCTGACCCCGATCGATCTCGATCCGATTCGCTATTACTGGTTCACGGACGGCACGGTTTCCGGCATTCCGGCGCGCATCGCGCGAACGGGTTACACGGGCGAGGACGGATTCGAAATTTATATCGAACCTTCGGAAGCTCCGCGAATCTGGAATGAGATTCTGGAAGCCGGCCGCGAATTCGGCATCAAACCCGCGGGCTTGGGCGCGCGGAATACCCTGCGCCTGGAGGCCAAAATGGCGCTGTACGGGCACGAAATTCACGCTTCCTTGACGCCGTTCGAGGCGGATCTGGGCTGGATTGTTAAGATGGACAAGGGCGATTTCATCGGGCGCGCCGCGCTTGTTAACCAGGGCGCGAAACAGAAAGAAGCGGGCATCCGGCGCAAGCTGGTTGGCTTCGAAATGCGCGGCCGCGGCATTGGACGCGACGGGTACGAAGTGCGGATTGACGACACCCCCGCGGGTTGGGTAACCAGCGGATCGCCTTCGCCGACGCTGAACAAGAATATCGGGTTGTGTTATCTGCCGGTGAACGAGGCGGTGCCGGGGCGGACGATTCAGGTGATGGTCCGCAATCAACCGGTGGAAGCGGAAAGCGTCGAAACGCCTTTTTACAAACGAGCCAAATAAAATATGTATCCAGCCGATTTCCGGTACACGAAGGAACACGAATGGGCGCGCGTCGAACGCGGCGTGGCAACGCTAGGGATTACGAATCACGCGCAGCATGAACTGGGCGATATCGTTTATGTCGATCTGCCGAAAGTGGGGTCCGCGGTGGAACAAGGCAAAGTGTTTGGTTCGGTTGAGTCGGTGAAAGCCGTTTCCGATATTTATGCTCCGGTATCGGGCGAAGTGATCGAGGTGAATGAGGGATTGGCATCCGCGCCCGAGAAGATCAACGAAGATCCGCACGGGGCGGCCTGGTTCGTGAAGGTGCGGATGAGCGATCCGGAAGAAATAAAGAAGCTTCTCACGAGCGAAGATTATCAAAATTATGTAGGCGCGGAGAGTTGAGTTAGCCCTTGAGATATCTTCCGAAATCGGAATCGGAGCGGCAGGATATGCTGGCCGCGTGTGGCATTGCTTCAACCGAAGAATTGTTTTCTCATCTGCCGCCCGAGGTACGCATCGGGCGGCCTCTCGATCTCGCGCCGGGGATTTCGGAATACGAGATCGTCGATTACTTCAAGGCGCGCGCGAAGGAAACCGCCGCGGGATACGCATCGTTCCTGGGCGCGGGTGTATATTCGCATTACCGGCCGGTGCTAGTCGATACCGTCGTGTCGCGCGGAGAATTTCTAACGTCGTACACGCCGTACCAGGCCGAAATCTCGCAGGGCACGCTTACCGCTATCTTCGAATTCCAGACGATGGTCTGCCAATTGACCGGCATGGACGTGGCGAACGCCTCGATGTACGACGGCTCGACCGCCGTTCCCGAAGCGGCCATGATGGCCGTCCGCGTGACTGGCCGGAGCGGAATTCTGGTCGCGCGTACCGTGCATCCCGAATATCGCGAAGTGCTCCGGACGTATGCCAAGCATCAGGGCTTGCCGGTTGAGGAGTTTGCCTTCGCCGCGGATTCGGGCGCGATCGATATCGAGGATCTCGAAGGCAAAATCGGCGGCGATACGGCGGCGGTGATCGTGCAATCGCCGAATTTTTTCGGCGTGGTCGAGAGGCTTCCGGCGCTTGCGGATCTGGCGCATCGCAAAGGCGCGCTGCTGATTTATGTATTCACGGAAGCCGTCTCGCTCGGAATTCTGGAACAGCCCGCGGAAGCCGATATCGTCTGCGGCGAACTACAAAGTTTCGCGATTTCGCCGAGCTATGGCGGCCCTTACGCCGGCATCATCGCTTCGAAAGAGCAGTACATGCGGCAGCTTCCGGGACGGCTGGTGGGCGAGACTCTCGACACGCGCGGAAACCGGGCGTTTTGTTTGACGCTTTCGACGCGCGAGCAGCACATCCGGCGCGAGAAGGCGACTTCGAACATCTGCACCAATCAGGCGCTGATCGCGCTGATGGCGACGGTGTTCATGACGGTTTACGGCAAGCGCGGACTGCGCGAGCTGGCGGTGCAGAATTTATCGAAGGCGCACTATCTCAGCTCTAAAATCAAGCCGCGTTTTAATGGGCCGTTCTTCAACGAGTTTGTCGCGTCCACGAACGGCACTCCGCCCGAAGCGCTGAACGAGAAGCTTCTTGCCGGGAAAATTATCGGCGGCCTGCCGCTCGCCAAATTCTATCCGGAATTGGGCAACTCAGTACTGCTCTGCGCGACTGAAATGGCGAGCCGCGCGAAAATGGATTCGTTGGCGCAAGAATTTCCCAGGTCATGATCGAAAAAGTCCGACAGCACATCGTCCAGAACGAAGATCTGCTCTTTGAAAGCAGTTCGCCCGGAAAGATCGGGTATCAACTTCCCGAGCTCGATGTTCCTTCCGTCGATCCGAAAACGGCTCTCGGCGCGGCGAACGTGCGCGCGGAAATCGAAGGCTTTCCCGAAGTGAGCGAGGTGGAGGCGATCCGGCACTTCACGCGGCTTTCGACGTGGAATTACGCGATCGATCTGGGCCTGTATCCGTTGGGGTCCTGCACCATGAAATACAATCCGCGCGTGAATGAAGTGGTCGCGCGGACCGAGGGCTTGGCGTGGGCGCATCCCTATCAGCCCGAATCGCTCTCGCAGGGCGCGATGGAGATCATTCATCGCCTGGAAATGGCGTTGATGGAAATCACCGGCATGGATGCCGTGACGCTGCAACCGGCGGCCGGCGCGCATGGCGAGTTGACGGGCATTCTGCTGATCCGTTCGCTGCTCGAATCGCGGGGCAATCCCCGCAAGAAGATTCTGGTTCCCGATTCCGCGCATGGAACGAACCCTGCAACCGCGATGATCGCCGGGTATCACGTCCAAAATGTGAAATCGAACGCGAGGGGATTGATGGATGTCGAAGCGCTCGCGCGCGTCGTGGACGACGACGTCGCGGCGCTGATGGTCACGAACCCGAATACGCTGGGAGTGTTCGAAGAAAACATCGTGCAAGTCGCGGAGATTCTGCATTCGCGCGGGGCGATGCTTTATATGGATGGCGCGAACATGAACGCGCTGGTGGGCATCGCGCGGCCGGGCGATTTCGGGGTCGATGTAATGCACATCAATCTGCATAAGACCTTTTCGACTCCGCATGGCGGCGGCGGACCGGGCGGCGGGCCGGTCGCAATCAAAAAAGAGCTTGAGCCGTTTCTGCCCGTGCCGCGCATGAAGCGAGTTGGCGAAAAGTGGGCTTTCGATTACGACCTTCCGCAATCGATCGGCAAAGTAAAAGCGTTCTACGGCAACTTCGGCGTGATGATTCGCGCGCTGGCTTACATCCTGGCCCACGGCGGCCCCGGATTGCGCAACGCCACGGCCGACGCGGTTCTCAACGCCAATTATCTGCGCCACAAATTGCGGCCTTATTTCGATCTGCCATACGACAGCCCGAACATGCATGAAGTGGTCTTCAGCCACGACCGGCAGTTGAAGCAGGGCGTCAAGACGGGCGACATTGCCAAGCGCCTGATCGATTATGGATTCCATCCGTACACCACGAGCTTCCCGCTGATCGTGCATGGCGCGATGATGATCGAGCCTACCGAGACCGAGAGCAAGCACGAGCTGGATACGTTTATCGACGCGATGATTTCGATCGCGAAAGAGATCGAGCGGGATCCGGAGATCGCGCGGCAAGCGCCCTACAACACGCGCACCACGCGGGTGGACGAAGTATCGGCTGCCCGGAAACCGATCGTGCGGTGGAGGCCCGAACGGGCTGGCAGCAAAGCCGCGGATTAGCGCTCATCGCGGCGGTGATTCTGCTGCTGCGGCTTCCGTTTCTCACCCAGGCGGTGCAGGGCGACGATCCCTATTTCCTCGCTAGCGCGGAGCACGCGCAGATCGATCCGCTTCATCCTAATCACACCACCTACGTTTTCGAAGGGCGCGACGTGGACTTTCGCGGGTTTCCGCATCCGCCGCTGAACGCCTGGTTTTTGGCGGGGCTGATTGCGGTGTTTGGGGACATTCGGGAAGTTCCGTTTCACGCTGCCTACATTGTGTTTTCGCTTATCGCGGCCGTGGCGATGTATGCGCTGGGGAGGAGATTTTCCCCGCATCCGGTTTGGGCTACGCTGCTGTTTGTGGCTGTGCCGGCGTTTGTGGTGAATGGGAATTCGTTCGAAGCGGATGTGCCGTTTCTGGCGTTTTGGACCGCCGGGATTGCTTGCTTCGCGTGGGATAGATTGGCGTGGGCCGCGTTTTTTTTGTTTTTGGCTTCGCTGACGGCGTTTCAAGCGGTGCTGGCGGTCCCGATTCTGGGAGCATATCTATTCAGTAAATTAAAAAAACAGTGTCCACACGA
>JBPCKZ010000107.1:0-11557 GCA_051003795.1 Bryobacteraceae bacterium
GGGATGATAGAAAAAACTTGCTCGAACTGGCTACGAAAGGGTAAAACAAATTCATGTCCTGGACTGCGGTCCGTTGGCCGGTTTTGAGGTGACCCTGTATGGCCGGTTTTGAGGTGACCACTGAGGGCCAAGACCAATTCGAGATGGATGCTACTACGAGTTCAACCGGCCGGAAGGAAATTACGAAGTCGGGCGCCAGATTCAGGAGAACATTGCCCAAATGGATGTACGCTTCGGAAGAGATGTCTATACGCCTCGTGCCAGCGATGCAAAGAGCCTGGCGAAGAACGTCTCGCCCTTCCGCCCGACATGGCACCCTGCACATCAAGTGCGATACTTTCCGCATTACTACCCGACGCCCGGGAGCTTTGGGCACATTTTTTACGGCAATCGCGGCGAAAATTTCGAACGATAGAGTACCCGGCGGCGGTTCTAGCCCAGCAACACAGATTGCGGACTGCCAATCCGCCGGTCTTCGGCCCGAAAGCCGAACAGATCCTCGCTCCGGACCCACTACGAATAGTAAATTACCGGACGAGACTCAGCGACCCGCGGCGGCGCAGGTCGCCAGCCTTCCGCGAATCTGATTCATGACGTCGGTGGCCAGAAACGGCTTCCGCAATACCGGAAAATCGTACTCTTCGCAGACCGCTTCTTCTTCGGCCGGCAGCATCGATCCCGTCATCATGATAATCTGCATTCGCGGAACGTTTTGCAGCAGCTGAACGCCGAGCTCGACCCCATTGCCGTCGGGCAGCATGTAGTCCAGCAGGGCGGCATTCGGCTTATGCTCGGCCGCAATCTTGCGGGCCTCGCTTGCCGATTCCGCCGTCAGCAGCTTCCACCCGGCTTCCGCCATCAGACGCTCCAGAAAATGCAGCAAATCGCGATTGTCGTCCACCAACAACACCGTGGGATGCGACGGCACTTCCGCCTCGCCATTAGACGTCGTCCGCAGAGCCAGCCCGGCGCGGTCCGCCGTTACTTCCACCCGCACCCGCGCTCCTGGGTCCACCTCGCCCATCGCAACCATCGTCGCGAGGGGCTGCGTAAGATTTTTGTGGATCGTCCGGTTGAGTTCGCGAGCCCCATATTCAGCGCTGGTGCCCTTTTCGATCAGCCATTGGCGCGTCTCAAAAGGCACCTCGATCGCAAAACAACGGCCGCCCAGGCGCGAAACGACATGGTTTTGCAGATCGGAAATCTGGTGATCCACAATTGCCGCCAACGATTCCGCGTTGAGCGGCTGATACGTGATGACGCAATCGATGCGGTTGACGAATTCCGGCGAAAACTTCTTCCGCACGGCGATCAGCGCGATATTCTTCAGCTTATTCGAGAGCTCGGCGCGTTCCACCGAAACCACGCCCGCGCCAAAACCGAAATCCGGATTGATTTCCTTCATCATTTCCCGCGCGCCGAGATTGCTCGTCAGGAACACCAGGCTTTTTTCGAAATTCACCTGCGTATTGTCGCCCAGGCGCAGAATGCCTTTGTCGAGCACGCCCAGCAGCAGCCGGGTAAGCGAAGGCGCGGCCTTTTCGATCTCGTCGAACAACACCAGCGAAAGTCCGCTCTTGTCGCTGGTCACGGCGCTCAGTTTCTGCTGCGAGAGCATCGGCTGCGTTTCGCGATGGCCAAGATAACCGGGAGGGGCGCCAATCAGCTTCGCCACTTCATGTTCCATTTGAAACTCGCCGCAATCGATTTTCAAAACGTTCTTGGGACTGCCGTGCAGAATATCCGCGAGCGCCTCCACCGTCTTGGTTTTGCCCGTTCCCGTCGGCCCAAGCAACAGGAAAACGCCAACGGGACGCCCTTCCGGCGCGAGACCCGCCTGGAACATCTGGATATACGGAACGATGACTTTGGTCGCAGCCGGTTGGCCGACAACTTTCTGGGATAAGACGGCCGTGAGATTCTCGGCCGGCTCAACAGCCGGCTTCTTCGATCGACTCGCGGCCGCCGTGCTCTTGTTGCGCTCTACCATACGATGCCCATTATAAGCAGCGTCTCCCGGTTTTCGGGCCGTTGCGGAGACCTGTCAGACGGATGCGCCGATCCTTGCCGGCGCACGGTTCGATTCGAAGAATGAATGGATTGCATCGGCAATCCGGCTGCTCGCGCGGCCATCTCCATAAGGGTTGTGAACGCGCGACATGCGCCCATGGATCGACCTGTCGTCCAAGAGCGCGGAAGCCTCCGCGACAATGCGATTTTCGTCCGTGCCAACCAATTTCACCGTGCCCGCTTCCACCGCCTCGGGACGCTCGGTTTTTTCGCGCATCACTAGAATTGGCTTCCCCAACGAAGGGCCTTCCTCCTGCACTCCACCCGAATCGGTGATGAGTAAATAGGCCCGCTGCATAAGATCGACGAATGGCACGTAATCGAGTGGCTCAATCAGTGAGACGTTCGGACAGCCGCCCAGGATACGGTGAACTGGATCGAGCACATTTGGATTGCGATGCACGGGATACACGATTTGAACGTCTTCCCGCTCCGATAAACGCTTGAGAGCGCGGCAGATGCTTTCCAACCCAGGACCAAAACTCTCGCGCCGGTGCGCCGTAACCACGATCAGCTTTCGGGAGGAGTTTAAGTCCGCCCAGTTCCCTCCCGGAAGGCCACCCGACGCGAGTCGATCGCGAACATGCAGAACGGCGTCGATGCCCGAATTGCCGGTCACCCATATGTGTTTCCGATTTACGCCTTCATTGGTAAGATTACGCGCCGCACCTTCGGTTGCGGCAAAATGCAGGGCCGCAAGTTTGCTCGTGACAACCCGGTTCATCTCCTCGGGAAATGGTTGCGCCATGTCGCCCGTCCGCAAGCCGGCTTCGACGTGGCCCACCGCGATTCGCTGATAAAAAGCCGCCAGGGCGCCGCACAGTGTAGAGGTGGTGTCGCCCTGCACCAGCACGATGTCCGGCTTTTCCAGCTTGAGAACGGGTTCGAGGGTGCCCATCATCCGGGAAGTCGACTCACTGAGCGTTTGGCCGGACTGCATCAGATTGAGATCGTGGTCCGCCTGCACGCCGAATGCGCTCAACACTTGATCGAGCATGGACCGGTGCTGCGCGGTCAGGCAGACTTTCGCCAGGAATTCGCCCGGACGCGACCGGAGATGCAGAATAATGGGACAGAGCTTGATTGCTTCCGGCCGGGTCCCGAACACGAAAAGCGTTTTAACCATTGACAGTCAGTTCGAGCCGGGCGGAAAAGCTCTCAAGAAATCGGAATTGAAAAACTGGAAGCGTGGATGCCGCGGGTGAAGTTCTACCGGTGCCGGAAAGTAATGCGGCCCTTGGTTAGATCGTAAGGCGAAAGCTCCAGCGTGACACGGTCTCCGGCCAGCACGCGGATGCGGTTCCGGCGGAGCCGGCCCGCCAAGTGCGCGAGAACCACCCGGTTCTGCTCAAGCTGTACGCTGAATTTACCGCTGGGAAACTTTTCGAGGATCGTGCCGGTTACTTCGATGCTGTCTTCTTTACTCAATCAAATTCCTCTGGCTCCTATTCCTTGTGGTCCAGCAAACCGTTGCGCGACAAGGGCGATATCGCTTTGCTGGACCATTCCTTAAAAGAATTAAGCGACTTTTACGTTAGCCGCCTGCAATCCTTTTGGCCCACGAGTAACCTCGAATTCCACCTGGGCGCCTTCGTCCAGGCTTCGATAACCCTGAGACTCTATAGCGGAGAAGTGGACAAAAACATCCTCCCCATTCTCACGCTGGATGAAGCCAAAGCCTTTGGCTGCGTTAAACCACTTTACTGTACCTTTTTCTCTCATTGATGCTTCCTTTTCAACTATGTTGCATCCAACTGCATCTCATGGCCTTATCTCCAAACAACAAAGGGCCGCGGCAGAAAATACAGCTCGCGGCCCTTCTGTCCGAATCTCAACTCGAGCACTGAAAAACAGTCAAATATGGTTTTATTATACCTGAGGCGGCCGGGCGGCGGGAAAGGAATGTTTCGCCTCGGGACACGGACAAAGGAGATCGTTTCCTTTGAAGCGTATACATCGTGACAGCAGCGAAGTTGATGTTATGATGCCCTTTACGAGGACAACGGTAACGCTCGACAGCGATATTGAGGCGCTCCTTCGTGGAACCATGAAGCAACGGGGGCTTTCTTTTAAGACGGCGCTCAATTCAGCCCTTCGGGCGGGTCTTGCCGACGCCAAAGCGAAAAACGCCATTTCGCGCAAAAAGCGTTTGCGCTTGGGGCCGAGCGGAATTATCCCTGGAACAAGGCTTTGGCGGCCGCGGACGCGATTGAGGATGAAGAGTTGGGCCGGAAGCTCTCGTTGAGGAAGTGACCCTCATCGATGTAAACCTTCTTATTTACGCTGTCTTGGCATTCTTCGGGATTTGATCTTGCCTCGCGGCACAGGCGGGAATCTGACGTCCGACGCGCACTTGGCAGCCCTTGCCATCGAGCACGGCGCGGAACTCTGCTCGTGCGACGGCGATTTCGCCCGCTTTTCGCGGCTGCGCTGGCGTAATCCGTTGAGCTGATTCACGCCGCCCCGCCGACGTCGGCGGCTTCCAACGTCAGTTCGTTTGAATGACCCCATCCGGCTGCCGGCGATTTTCACTATTGCCGGCGGCAAGGCAACTCAACACGCATGTTACGGAGCCGCGACCGTAAGGGAGCGTTGCCGCTGGGGACGCCCCGACAGGCCGCTAGTGTCCGGCCACAAGGTACTTGTTGGGCACGTTCCGAAACGGGGGTGCATTTCCGTAACGCTTGCGGCAGAGGTGTTCGATATTACTGTAGATGTGCTCCTCGCATCGATGGAACTGCCGGTATAGACCGCACTGAGCGTAGGATATTGGAGTGACGTCGTACACGACCGTCTCCCAGTTCATCGATTCTCCCCACGGAAGCGCCTTCACGCGGATGTCTAGGTCCGCCCCCGCGTCAACGAGGATCTCCATTGTCGGTCGACAATAGTTGAAGATGCTATTCACGGCGTGAAAGATGGGCGTGTGCCCTCCCACCCCGTCCGCATCCCGATCGGCTCGGGCGTTTACGTCGGCGCCATTCTCCAGCAGGACGCGGGCACAACGGATGGAGTTGAACTCGGCGCAGATGTGCAGCGCCGAAACGCCCCGGCAGGATGTGAAGGCGCACAAGAGGCTCAGTTTCTTTTTCAGGCTCTCGCTCGATCTGGCCAGGAGTCCGCGAAGTCCGGCTTCGTCGTCAAGGAGAATCGCTTGTAGCAGCGGATCGCCTATCGTCGCGCCCGCGTCAAGCATGACTTGTAAGCATTCGGCGAATCGCGGCGATCGAAGGTACATCTCGATAAGCGAGTCGATCGGCCGCGTGCCTTTGATCGGCTCAGTTGGGCTGACGCCCGCGGCAAGCGACTCTCGGATGCCGTCGGGAGAATGTTCTTCGAATGCTCCCAGCAGACCGGCTTCGAGGGACACGGTTGATGGTAGCGCTCGGCGGCGAACTTTTCTACGCCTTCGGCGCCTTGTTCACCACCTTCATCGCCTTTTCATCCCAATAAAGAACCTTCCCCTCGCGATACGCCTGAACGCTCATCGAGATCGTCACCTGCGCGTGCAGGGCCGTATCCACGTCGAGAGTCGGCTTCTCCCGCGTGCGCATGCAATCGAGGAAATTGGCGACGTGCGTTTCCATCGCGTCCTTCGGGTCCACCGGGATCGTGAATTCCTTATCCCCGAACTTGGCCTTATATGCGTCGTCGTCCACGCGCGGCTCGGGGATCACCGTAATATGGTCCGTCCTGCCCTCGAACATGCCATGCTCCACCATGACGATGGTGCCTTCATGCCCGCGAATCAGGCCCGGAATGTGCTTCGAGTTCGCCATGGTCGAGCTCAAAATCAACGAGTGCCCTTTCGGAAAGTCCGCCAGCAGATTGAACGTGTCCGGCACTTCCCGCTCGTCCTTGAACACGTAGATTCCGCCCGATGCCATCACGCGGAAAGGAAACTGCGGTTCGGACCAGCAGATGTTCAACGGCGCCACCACATGGAAAAAAAGGTCGGTGGCGATGCCGCCCGAGTAATCCCAATACTTGCGGAAACGGAAAAACCGTTCGGCGTCGTAAGGCCGCTTTGGCGCGGGCCCCAGCCAGGTTTTCCAATCGATATAGTTTTCGCCGGTGCCGTCGGGCGAGGCTTCCGGATCGATCTTATAATTCCATTCGCCTTCTTTCGAATTGCGATGGTACGATCCCTGGCTGGACAACATCTGCCCGATCATGCCGTCGGCGATCGCTTTCTTCGCCTTATGCCACTGGTCGGCGGAGGTGGTCTGCGATCCCACCTGCAGCACCCGCTTCGTCTCCCGGACCGTGCTCGAAAGCTGCAGCGCTTCGTCGATCGTATGGGTCATCGGCTTCTCGACGTAGACGTCCTTGCCCGCGTCCATCGCTTCAAGCGCGACCTTCGCGTGCCAGTGATCCGGTGTCGCGATTACGATTGCATCGACATCGGGCCGGGCGATCACCTCGCGATAGTCGAGGTATCCGTCGGCTTTGGTTTTCTCGACCGCGGCGCGTTTCCGCTTCTCATACACGTCGCAGACCGCCACGATCTTGCATGAGTTGGTCTTGTCGCCGTAAGCGGAGAACTGCCGGGAAAGGTAAGAGCCGCGTCCGCCCTGCCCGACCATTCCAAGATTGATCTTGTCGTTCGCGCCGATTACGCGTCCCGTCTTGCTGGGGCGGCCGGCGAGCAGATTGCCCGCCACGCCGCCCGCCACGCCGAGCGTCGCGCCCACGCCAGCGGCAGTTTTCAGAAAGCCTCTTCGATCGATGGAAGTGTTATCGGACATGTCTCATTTCCTCGGACAAATTGTACTCTAACCGAACAAAATCTGCGCGATCACCAGATCCGGCATCGCCTGATTCCAGCTCCCCGGAACGTCGTCAAACGCCAGCCGGAACGTCTTGGTGTCGCCCGGCCCTAGCGGACCGGTCTTCCGCCCGGCCACCGCGACCCGTTCGCGTTTAATGATCTGTCCCGCGGCATCGCGGAAAACGCAGTTCACTTCCACCAGTTCGATCTTCCGTTGTCCGCGATTCGAGATCTTGCCCACGATCTCCACCAGCGATTGTTTGACATAACTTTCCGATGCCTGAATCCCCACATCGCTCAGCTTCAGATCGTTAAGATACGCTCGCGCTTCAGCCGTCAATACCGGTTGCCGCGCGGCCGGCGGTTTCGGGCCAAAGGCGAAATAGGTCCAGATCCCCGCCAAAACCAACACCGCCACGATCGAAATCGCAAGCGGCGGCGATAATGAAACTCCCCTAGCGGCCGCCAACCGTCATCTCCCCGATCATCACCGTCGGCGAAGCCGTCGAGCCGCGAAACTCCAGGTCCGATCCCGCTTCCATCCCCATGAACATCCGTTGCAGCGTCCCGGCGATAGTCACTTCCGAAACCGGAAACGCGAGTTCCCCATTGCGAATCCACAAGCCCGCCGCGCCGCGCGAGTAATCGCCCGTTGCAATGTTCACGCCGCTGCCAATCAGTTCGGTCACATAGAAACCGTTGCGGACGGAGCCGAGCATCTCTTGCGCCGTGCGCGTTCCCTTCTCCAGGAAGAAGTTGCCGTGACCGATCCCCGCGTT
This sequence comes from Bryobacteraceae bacterium, assembly GCA_051003795.1. Lineage (GTDB taxonomy): Bacteria > Acidobacteriota > Terriglobia > Bryobacterales > Bryobacteraceae > JALYXS01. The sequence continues at coordinate 7,621 of JBPCKZ010000107.1, forward strand.
CCCCGTGATCCCCCGCGACGCGTTTCCCGTGGTCTTCATTCCCAGCTTCCGCGCCGCATACGTGTTCAAAAGATAGCTCTTGAGAACGCCTCGCTCGATCACCGGCGTGCGCCGCGTCGCCACGCCCTCGTCGTCGAAAGGCGAGGTGCCGAATAGGCCTCGCATCGTTCCATCGTCGATCACGGTCACGCTTTCAGCCGCCACTTTTTCGCCCAGCTTCCCCGCCAAAAAGGAGGACTGGCGATAGATGGAACGCCCTTCGATCGCCTCGAATAAGTTTTCGAGCAGCGAACGCGCCGTGCGCGGCTCAAAGATTACGGGAACGCGCTGCGTCTCCACCTTGACCGCGCCGAGGCGCCGCAGCGTTCGCTCGGCGGCGATGCGTCCGACCTCTTCAGGCTGCTCCAATCCGGCAAATCCGCGCGCGATGCTGAACCAGTAATCGCGCTCCATGGATTCGCCCTGTCTCGCCACCGGAACCGCGCTGAGCGAACAATAACTGGACCGGTAGCCGCCCGCGAACCCGCGCGAGTTGGCAAATATCCGCCGTCCCAGGTGCGAGTCGAACGAAGCGCCTTCGGAATTGTCGATCCGCTCGTCGGCCGCGAGCGCGGCGGCCTCCGCGCGGCGCGCCAACGCGATCTTGAATCCCGTATCGAGGCTCGCGACGTCGCCGGAATAGATGCCCAGCTCCCCCGGAAGCGACCCCAACTCGTCCCGCTCGGGAAGACCCGCGAAAGGATCCTCCGTGGTAACCGCGGCCAACTCGACAGCCGATGCCACCATGTGCCGCACGCCCTCCGGCGTAAGGTCGGACGTGTAGGAAGCGCCCGTCTTCCGCCCAATCAGAATCCGCAAGCCGGCCCCGCGCGATCCGGCCTCCTTCAATGTTTCCACTTCACCCAGGCGCACGTTCGCCGAGAACTCTTCGCTTTCGGAAATGGTGCATTCCGCGTCCGTGGCCCCGAGCGCGATCGCCCGCCGGACCGCCTCTTGCGCCAGTTCCGGCAGGCCATTCCCGTTCAAGCCGCGGCTCCCGTGCCGCCGACCGTCATGCGGTCGATGCGCACCGTCGGAATGCCGACGCCCACCGGAATGCTCTGCCCCTCTTTGCCGCATACCCCGATGCCTTCATCCAGTTTCAGATCGTTCCCCACCATGCTGACGTGCCGCATCGCCTCGGGCCCATTGCCGATCAGCGTGGCGTTGCGCACGGGCCGCGTGACCTTGCCGTCTTCGATCAAGTAACTTTCGGAAGCCGAAAAAACGAAATTGCCGCTAGTGATATCCACCTGCCCACCGCCGAAGTTCACGCAATAGAGGCCCTTCGGCACCGAGCGTATGATCTCCTCGGGATCGCTCTCGCCCGGCAGCATGAACGTGTTGGTCATGCGCGGCATCGGAATGTGCTCATAGCTCTCGCGGCGGCCGTTCCCGGTGGCGCGCGAACCCATGATGCGACTCGAAAGCTGGTCTTGCAAATACCCCCGCAGGATTCCGTTTTCGATCAGGACATTGCGCTGCGTGGGGTTGCCTTCGTCGTCCACATTCAATGAGCCGCGCCGGTTGTCGATGGTCCCGTCGTCGACCACGGTGCATAGCGGGCTTGATACCTGCTGACCGATGCGATCGCTAAACGCCGAGGTTTTCTTGCGATTAAAGTCCGCTTCAAGGCCATGCCCCACGGCTTCGTGGAGCAGAATGCCCGGCCAGCCCGGCGCGAGCACGACCGTCATCTCGCCCGCCGGCGCCTCAATCGCGCCGAGTTGCGAAACCGCTTGCCGCGCGGCCTCCTTCGCGAAATGCTCCGGCGTCTTTTCACGATGGAAGAATTCCAGTTCCACCCGTCCGCCGCCTCCCGCGTGACCGTTCTGCGGAGGTCCGCCGTTCTCGCGCGCGAGCGTGGCGACGCTCAACCGCGCCATCGGTTGGCGATCGAAACTCAGAACCCCGTCGCTATTGGCCACCATCACATGGCGAAGGCTGTCGGCGTAGGTGGCCTGTACCTGGAAAATACGCGCGTCGTAATCGCGCGCCGCTTTTTCCGCGCGTTTGACCAGATTCACGCGCTCGAGAAAAGCCGTTTCCGTGGGGGCCGTAATCACCGGATACAAATTCCGCCGCGACCCTTCGTGAAGAGAAGTTTTATCCACCTTGGAAGGTCCGGACGCAATGCACGCAGCCACGCGCGCCGCTTTTTTGATCCGCTCGGGACTCAAATCGTCGCTATACGCGTACCCGGTCCGCTCCCCTGAAATGACGCGCACGCCAACGCCCAGCGATACGCCCTGAGTCGCGGTCTTGACGATCGACTCGTCCATGCCGATCATGCTGGTGGCCAGATACTCGAAGTAGAGATCCGCATAATCTCCGCCCTTCAACAGCGCTTCCCCTAGATAATTTTCGAGATCCTGGCGCTGAATCCCGAATTTCGAAGCGAAAAACGAGTCGGAAAATGACATATATAACTCAGGTTAACATGCTGGTTTTGCGAGGCTTAGGAGATCACAAGGGCGGGTTCGATAATGAAGAAAACGCGATCCAAGATTTCGAATGGGCTAAGTGCGGGGAGCGGCAGACGGGCGTGCGTCAGTCCTGGATGCGGATGGCGGAGCGGTTCGCCAGCGCCTCCGAATGATGTTCGCGATTAAGATCGAAGCGCAGGAAGGCCGGGCTATTTGCCTTCGATTAAATAAAAGAAGCCCACCCGCAGCCGGTTTCAGAACGCGATACGCAATCCGAACTGCGCCTGCCTCGGCTGTTTCTGCCCCGTCGACTTCCCGAAGAGCCCGCTCGACATATCCGAAGTTGGCTGGTTCAGGTTGACCCGGTTGAAGACGTTGAACATCTCGGCTCGAAATTCCAGAGTCGCACCTTCCGTTCCAATCACCCACGGAATGTGAGCGGTTTGATTGCGTTCAGATTCACATTCGCCAGTCCCGGCCCCTCGAAAGTATTTCGTCCGAGATTCCCTTCCCGTCCGGGCGCCGGTTTAGGAAACTGGCTCGCCGTAAATAATCCATTGGCGCTGCGCGAAACCGAAACAGAGTTGCCGAAAGTCGGCGTGTTCGGCTGGTCGTAGTTGTAACCGTCGGCATTGTAGTCTCCCGCCGGATATGCGGCGGTCGTGTAAACGCTGAACGGCAGGCCGCTCTGGAAAACGCCGATGCCGGAAACGCGCCAGCCGCCGAGGATCGCTTTGGGAACACGCGAACGGAACGATGAAGGTATTTCGTATACCGGCTCCCGGTTTACGGCTGGACCGCACCGGCGGGGTAAGGGCCGATCCTCGAGTTGTCAACTATATTGCTGCCCTAAATAGCTTTCAAAGATCCTTGGCGCTGCATCCCGAATTTCGGGTAGTGCGTCAGTTTGGAAGCCTGAGCCGCCTTCAGAATGCCTGCCGAGCAAATCGGCTGTTTGGGCGTGATACATCAAAGTGCTCAGCAGCCCCACGGAGTGCCAGACGATAACATACTTTATCGTCTAGAGAGCAGGTTGTTTGGAGATGTTGGGTGGTCTCCATGAGGGACGCAGTCATTCTTGAGCAGAAACCACTACTGCCCATTACGGTAAAAACTCGCCCTGCTTCCGACACCACAACTCCAGCAACAACAGTGGTTGTGCTCCAGGCTACTGCTCAAAACAGTCATTTTGAGCAGTAGTTTTCGAATCAGACTTGCGTCAAAATAGCGTGGAGGCGGTAAAAAGCGGCACCATTGCCCTTCGCTTCATAGGCCAAGTGTTGTGTTCTCATCCTTCTGACTTACGGCCATGAGCCTGCTCTATAACACTTCTGATTGGTTTGTAAACTAAAGTGGACCCAATTGTCAAGACCATTTTTTGGCTTCTATTTGCTAGTGTCCGACGAGTCTGAGTTTGTGTTTGGGACGGCGTCGGTATCGAAACCGTCCCCTGCCATTCCGGCTCTTGAATC
>JBPCKZ010000108.1:0-22238 GCA_051003795.1 Bryobacteraceae bacterium
TCGTTGCGGTGGGTGTAGCTCAGCTTGGTAGAGCGCCGGATTGTGGTTCCGGTGGTCGAGGGTTCGAATCCCTCCACCCACCCCGGATTCGAACGAATCGAAATCGCCTCCCCAACGGGCCCCCGAAGAACAATAACAATTCTTTACGTGCCTATTCTTGCCGGCCGAGTCCAATTCAATAGAGGATGGCAAGCAAGCCACCCTCGAGAGGAGACGGAAAATGTTGAAGAAGATCGCACTTCCACTGGCGCTCTTTGCGGCAGTGGCTTTCATTCAGCCGCCCAAGGCGGCAGCGCTCGATCGGGACGATTTCCGCGGCGGAGCCGATTTTACTTACGGCGAGCATCCCAATTTCCGCAACGCCCCTGAAGCGCGAGAGTATCGTGAACACATGGACCGTCTGAGAAATGAGTGGCGCGAGCGCGAGCGTCTGGAACGTCAACGCGACCAATTCAGGCGTGACGGCAACGGCGGCTATATATTCGATCGGTACCAGCGGTGAGTGCTGCCGATCGAAATTCGTATACCTGGAGCAAGCCGGACTCAGTAGCTGAAGGCGTGTCCGGCTTCCGCTTTCGCCGTGGCATTCGAGTGCGATAGCGACGTCTTCTGGCGGCCATTCGCATCGAAATTCGAAGCGTCCAGCCAGCGCTCCAAGTTTGCTTTGCGGGCGGGCCATTCCGTGTCCAGCATCGAAAACCACGCGGTATCGCGATTCCGGCCCTTGACGATCATGTGTTGCCGGAAAATTCCCTCAAAGCTAAAGCCCAAACGGAGAGCCGCCGATCGCGAAGGCGCATTCAGCGCATCGCATTTCCACTCGTAGCGGCGATATCCGAGATCCTCGAATGCATGCTTCGCCATCAGGTACATCGCTTCCGTAGCGGCGGCAGTGCGTTGCAAAGCGGGCGTGAACAGAATGCCGCCCACCTCCATCACGCGATGCCGCGGTTCCATCCGCATGTAGGAAGCGAACCCGGTTGCCTGGCTATTGGCGTTTTCGAGAATGGCAAAAAACACGGCGTCCGGGAAAATCGATTTCTCCCGCAAAGCGTTGTCGAAAGCCGCGCGATCCGGAAATGGGCCGTCGAACAGATAGCGCCACAATCGCTCGCGCTCTTCCCCATTCGATCCAGCGCGATGCGATCCGGCGTACAGGGATTCGGCGTGCGCCGCGGGATCGAGGGGCACGAGCGTAATCAGCCGGCCGTGGAGTGCAGTGCGGTCCGGGCGTTTCGCCGGAGATGAATTTAACGCAGGACTGAACTCCGTGCCGCCAATCACGATGAAAGCGCCGCCTGCATCATGGCGCGCGTGTAACCCACGTTGTAGACGAAGCCCGTATATCCGCCGCCGCCCGGATACTGGTTGCGAATGCCGCGCTCGCGATCCACGTCGAGCGCCCGCTCGTGTTCCGGATAGACCAGCCGGGGGTATTTCAGCCGCACCAGCTCCTTCATGATCGCGAACATGTTGTTTTCGCCTTCGTCGATGAAGACCTCGGTGTATTTCTCGTACGGTTTCCGCACGCGCACGTTGCGGTAATGCACGTGGTTGATGCGGTCCTTCTTCCCGAAATATTTGCAGACTTCGACGGGGTCGTGCCCCATCTCGCGGGTGACGCCGCAATCGAACGTGATGCCGTTCGAAGGGCTGGGGACTATTTCAATCAGCTTCTTCCAGCCTTCGACCGTTCCCATAATCTGGCCCGATCCGCGGCTGAGCGGGACGGGTGGATCGTTCGGATGCAAAGCCAGGCGGACACCCGATTCCTCGGCAACCGGGATCACGGCCTTCAAAAAATACGCGATGTTGGCCCACATCTCGTCAAGGCCGTGCGCGCCTTCGGCGGGAAGGGGCGGCAGATCTTTCATCTTGTCGTAATCGAAGGCGGTCAACCCGGAGCCCGCTCGTCCGGTTTCCTCGTAGTACCCTTCCATGGCGCGATGCGCGTAGAAGTTATATTCGATTACCGGTAGCCCCGCGCGACCGGCCGCGCGAATGGACTGGTTGACTTTTTCAATCTCTTCGTCGCGGCCGGGTTTGCCGTAGAGGGTGTTGGGAAAGCCGCCGATCATCATGTTGCCCAAGCTGAGGCCGCCGACTTTTAACTTATCGACGATCGGACGCAGTTCGCTTTCCTGCCACGGGATTTTAGGGCCGCCCATCAGCACGTGGTCCACGCCGATTTGTTTGACGCGCCGGATCGAGGCATCCGTGACGTTATCGGGACCGCCGCCGATAGGAGAGCAGATTTTGGGAGTGTCCGCCGACTCGCCGCGCATGCCGGGACCGGTGGCGGCGGGCAGAAGAGAGGGCGCCAACGCGGTGGCGGCCATTGCCGTGAGCGCGTGCCTTCGTGTCAGGTCGGAATTCATGAGTAATGTCCTTGTCTCGGACGATTCTATCTGTTTTCGGTGGGCGGTTGGATCCGCAGTACTTGCGTGCCCCCGGATTATAATGAATTCGAATGAGCATGCTTTCGCCCAGACTCCAGCTTAAAGTCGCGCAGAAGCAAATTCTCACGCCTGGCCTCGTTCAGATGGTCACCGTGCTCCAACTGAACCGGTTGGAACTGAAAGAGATGATCAACCAGGAGATCGTAAATAACCCGGTCCTGGAAGAATCCATCGAAGGCGGCGAGGAAGTTTCACCCGAAGAATTGGAGCCATTGCTCGAATCGGAGCGAGCGGGCGATCCCGCCGATCAGACTATCTTGCAAGCGGCGATGGTCGACGGCAACACGCTGGACGGCTTGTCGGGAGAGAATTCCCTGAATCCTAATTTGTTCGGCGAAAGCGGCACCGAAACGCCGGACGCGCCGGTTGCGGATGTTCCCGAAGCGGTGGTTAGCGATCCGTTCGAGGAAATCGATTTCGGTTCGTTTTTCGACGACTATCTCGATCCGGGTTATCGCAGCCCCGCCGCGGAATCGATTGAAAAGCCTTCGTTTGAAACCTTCCTTTCGCAACCGCTGACCCTTCCGGATCATCTGCGCTCGCAACTGAGCGTCAGCATTATTTCGGACGAGGTTCGCGATGCCGCGGAATCCATCATCGGGAATTTGAACGAGGATGGCTACCTGATCGCATCGCTCGATGAGATAGCCGCCATGGGCGACCACAGCGGCGAGGAGATTCTGGGCGCTCTTCACGCCGTTCAATCGCTGGAGCCGGCGGGCGTGGGAGCGCGCGACCTGAAAGAATGCCTGCAGTTGCAACTCGAGAGCCGGAACGCCAAGGGCGGAGTCGCGTGGCTGATCGTTTCGAACCACATGCGGCTTCTTGAAACCCGTCAGTTTCGCGAGCTGGCGAAAGCGCTGGGGAGGCCGCTCGACCATGTGGAGATCGCGGTAAACGTGATACGGCACTTGAATCCGAGGCCCGGTATTCGCTATTCCGGAGCGGGCGCGCGCTTGATCGAACCCGACGTCTATTTCGTCAAGGATGGCGACGATTACCGCATTCAAACCAACGACGACGAGGTTCCGCAGCTCCGGTTAAACGCGCAATACCGCAAGATGCTCGATCGGGATAACGGCGCCACGAAAGAGGTTCGCGACTACGTGCGCGAACGCTACACTTCGGCAATCCAGTTGATGAAGAATATCGAGCAGCGCAAACAGACCATTCTGCGGGTGTGCGAATCCATCAAGCGCCGCCAGACGGAGTTTCTGGCGCTCGGCATCGACTTCCTCAAACCGATGATGATCAAGGAGGTTGCGGAAGAAGTTGGCGTGCATCCCTCCACCGTGAGCCGCGCGGTGGCGAATAAGTACGCGCACACGCCGCAAGGTGTTTTCGAGTTGCGTTATTTCTTTTCGGAAGCCGTGCAAGGCCCATCGGGCGGCGGCACGCCGCTATTGCTGCTGAAGCGGAAAGTAAAGAAGATGATCGAGGAAGAAGATTCGCGGCGCCCACTAACCGACGAGCAGATCACTTCCCTGCTACAGGCCGAAGGCATTGAAGTGACGCGCCGCACGGTGGCGAAATACCGCGAGGATATGAAGATTCCCTCCACGCATCAACGGCGCGTGCGAAATTGAAGCGCGTTAGCTCACTAATTGAAACGACATGAAAATCGTATACACCGGAAGGCAGGTCGAACTGGCGCCTGCCCAGATTCAGAAAATCGAAACATCCTTCGCCAAAATCGGGAAGATGCTCGATGGCAAGGACGAGCGCGAAGCGCACGTGGTCCTCTCCATGGAGCGGCACCTCCATAACACCGAAATCACGATCAATTATCACGATCATGCGCTGGTTGGAGAAGGTTCGGACCCGGACCTGTTCACGTCCATTCACCAAGCCATCGCCAAGATCGAAAAGCAAGCGATCAAGGTGAAAGACAAGTGGCGGGAAACCAACCGCGTGCCGCATAAAGAGGAAAGCGAGGCGGCATCGGAATCGAGCGCGCCGCCTCAACCGGCTTCGACCGAAACCAAACCCGCGCCGAAGATTTACCGCGTCAACCATACTCAGAATCGCAAGCCCATGACTCTCGAAGAAGCTCTCCTGGTGATGCGGGATGGCGACGACGACTACGTGGCTTACCAGGACCCCGGCACGAATTGCTTAAGCGTCTTGGTGCGGCGGCGCGACGGTCACTTCGATCTGATCGAGGCCTGACCGCGCGGATGGCGAAGGAAAAACCCAAGCAAAAGCGCCGCAAGACCGGTTCGGCCAATAAGGCGGAACTGGTCATTATCACGGGCCTTAGCGGGTCGGGCAAAGGCTCCGTGCTCAAGGTTTTCGAGGATATGGGCTACTACTCGGTGGACAATCTGCCGATCGACCTGTTCCCCAAATTCGCCGAGCTCACGCGCGACTCGGCGAGCATCCAGCACGCGGCTTTGGTGGTGGACGTCCGGGAGGGCGAGAGCCTCCAGCGTTTCCCGGCTATGTTCGCGAAAATTCGACGCTCCATCGCCACGCGCCTGATTTTTCTCGAAGCCGACGACGAAGCCATCATGCGGCGGTTCAGCGAAACGCGCCGTCCGCATCCGCTTGGCACGGACCGGCCGATCGGCGAGAGCATCGAGGTCGAGCGGCAGCGGCTCGAGCCCATCAAGGCGGTTGCCGATCTTACCATCAACACGTCGCGATTCACGGTACACGAGCTCCGCGATTTCGTACGCGAGAAATTCGACGGCGAGCACGGCGACTCCAAAATCATGATTTACGTGACGAGCTTCGGCTACCGTCACGGAATTCCGCCGGATAGCGATCTGATTTTCGACGTTCGCTTTCTGCCGAACCCGAACTACATTCCGAAATTCAAGAAATTGACTGGACGGAATCCGAGGGTGGCGCGCTACATCCGGTCGTTTCCCCAAACGCCGGAATTTATCGAGCGTATTTCGGAGTTGTTGATCTATCTGCTGCCGCACTACATTCGCGAAGGCAAGAGTTATTTGACCATCGGCTTCGGCTGCACCGGCGGTCATCATAGGTCGGTGATGATTGCCGACCAGATCCGAAAAAATCTGGTTCAAGCCGGTTTTCCAGCCAAAGTAACCCATAGGGACATGACGAAGGCAGTGTAGACTGATCGAATGCCGCCGAGCGTTTCGTCAAGAGCGTTAACGATCACGCAAGTCGACGCGTTCACGGACAAGCCCTTTGCCGGAAATCCCGCCGCGGTGTGCGTGCTTCCCGAGCCGCGCGACGCGAAGTGGATGCACGACGTCGCGCGCGAGATGAATCTCGCCGAGACGGCGTTCCTGGTTAAACAGGCCGACGGATATCAACTGCGTTGGTTCACGCCCTCGATTGAGGTGGATCTCTGCGGACACGCTACCCTTGCGAGCGCGCACGTTTTGTGGGAGACAGGACAACTCCGGCACGATGAGCAAGCGCGCTTTCACACGCGCAGCGGATTGCTGACCGCCGACCGGCAGGACGACTGGATCGAGCTCGATTTTCCGGCGAAAAAAGAGGAGCCTGTGGTCGCGCCGCCGCAGTTGATCGAAGCGTTGGGCGTGAAGCCCAAGTACATCGGCAAGAATGCGTTCGATTACCTGGTCGAAGTGGAATCGGAAGAGATCCTTCGCGAGATTTCGCCGAACCACGGCTTGCTGCGGACGATACCGGTGCGCGGCGTGATCGTGACGAGCAGGCCGTCTACCGCGGAATACGATTTCGTTTCGCGCTTCTTCGCCCCCGGGTCGGGCATCGATGAAGATCCAGTGACCGGCTCCGCGCATACCGCGCTTGGGCCTTACTGGGCCGCGCGTTTAGGCAAGACCGAGTTCCAGGCGTATCAGGCTTCGGCGCGCGGCGGCCATTTGCGCGTCACCATCAAGGGCGACCGCGTGCTCCTTGGCGGGCAGGCCGTAACCGTCCTGCGCGGAGAACTTCTGTACTGATGCCGGAGATGCCCGATGCCCCGCCGCCGTTTTTAGGCACGTGGCAAAACGTCTACATTTTCATTCTGGTGTATGAAGCGCTGGTGATCGCAAGCTTTTACTTCTTCACGCGCGCCGTCGCATGAGGCCCCTCGACTGGGTCGTGCTGGTCGCGACCCTGGTGTTCATTGTGCTCTATGGCCTGTATAAAGGCCGGGGCAGCAAGACCGTCAATCAATATTTACTCGCCGGGAAAACCATGCCGTGGTATGCCATGGGCCTTTCGATCATGGCGACCCAGGCGAGCGCCATTACATTTATCTCAACCACCGGCCAGGCTTATGTGGACGGCATGCGCTTCGTGCAGTTTTACTTTGGCCTCCCGGTTGCGATGGTGATTTTGTCGGCCACCGCCGTTCCCATCTTCCATCGAGCCAACGTCTACACCGCTTACGAATACCTGGAGAAGCGTTTCGACGCGAAAACGCGCGCGCTGGCGAGCGTTGTTTTCCTGCTACAGCGCGGCTTGGGCGTGGGGATCGCCCTCTATGCGCCCTCGATCGTTTTATCGGTGATCTTCGGCTGGCCGGACCGGCTGACGACGCTGCTGATCGGCGTTCTCGTTATCTTTTACACGGCGATGGGCGGCATTCCGGCCGTCACGTGGACGGACGTGATGCAGATGTCGATTATCATGGCCGGCTTGGTAATCGCACTGTTCATGATCGTGTTTCTGCTGCCGCACAATCTTTCCATGGTGGATGCGGTGTACCTGGCGGGCGCTGTAGGCAAGCTGAACGCGGTCGATCTCAAGTTCGATTGGAACAATCGCTACAACCTATGGAGCGGCTTGATCGGGGGGACGTTTCTTTTCCTCTCCTATTTCGGGACGGACCAATCTCAAGTGCAGCGCTATCTCACGGGCAAGTCGATCGCGCAGAGCAAACTCAGCCTGCTTTTCAATGCCATGGCGAAAATCCCCATGCAGTTTTTCATCTTGTTCGTGGGCGCGATGGTGTTTGTGTTCTACCTGTTCGAGCGGCCTCCTCTGCTGTTTGAGCGGACCGCAATGCAAAGCATTCGTTCGAGCGCTGGTTACGCGCCGGTAAACGACCGGTTCAACCGGGCTTTCGACCAACGACGGGAGGCCGCGATCGAGATGACCGCCGCGCGGCGCCGCAACGACGCGACGGAGCGGCAGATCCAACTTGGAAAGTATCGGACCGCGCAGATGGAAATGGACATGGCGCGGCGGCAAGGCGCGGGACTCTATGAGAAGGCGCAAGGCAAGAGGGGCTTCAACGACACGAATTACGTGTTCCTCTCGTTTGTGACGCGCTATCTACCGGCGGGCGTTGTCGGGCTGATCATCGCGGTGATTTTTGCCGCGGCGATGTCGTCGAGTTCGGGCGAAGTGAATTCGCTGGCGACGGTGACGTTGATCGATATCTACAAGCGGCATATCCGCCGCGAGGCTTCGGACCGGCACTACCTGGCGATCTCGCGGCTCGCGACCGCGTTTTGGGGATTGTACGCCGTGGTCTTCGCGCAATTCGGGAAAAATCTGGGATCGCTGGTGGAGGCCGTGAATATAGTGGGATCGCTGTTTTACGGATCGCTATTGGGTGTATTCACGCTGGCGTTTTTCTTCAAGAAGGTAGGCGGAACAGCGGCATTTTGGGGGATGATTGCGGGAGAAGCCGCCATCTTCGCCGCGTTCCAGTTTACGAATATTTCGTTTCTTTGGTACAACGTGATCGGGTCGGTGGTGGTGGTGATTACGGGGCTATTGCTGACGGCGGCGATGGCGGTTCCCAGACGACCCTTACAAAGCCCGGAATCAACAGACTGAGACCTACACTTGGTTCCAGCCTCTGGCAAGTTCTTCGAGGGCTTGCTCATGTTCGGGCCAGTCATGTAACGTCGCGGGATCGAAATCCGCCCCGTTGGGCCAGACTAACGTGTCGACCTCGGGATCGATGTGAACTTGGTTGAAGAAATCAATATCGCGCAATGGGCCAAACAACTCACCCCTAAGCATCGCCCGAAAATCGATGGTCTGTTCTGAATCGTCCTCAAAGCGGATGCGGAGTGTGTAATTAGAAACGACTTTGAATGAGCGAACCCGATGGATAGGGTGACCCATAAGAACTCTATTTCAGCGGCTCGATTGCCGCGGGATTCTGACCTCTTTGTAGCCGCTCCCAATGCCATTTCAACTCAGACTGTGTAGTTCAGCCCAGACTTCCACCAGCCGTCTCTGTTTTCGAGGTAGCGATCCAGCGATCAATTCGACCGGATCAACCGGCTGAGTTCCGGCACTTAATTAGTGTACATGGCCGGCAACGTCGCGAGCCTCAGGCGAGCCGCTCGGTATGCTTCGCGCGATTGTGAAGTACGCGAGCATTGGCAACACCGCAACCAACAGACACACCGGCCCGTAGCCGCCCCTGTCCACCAAGTAACCGATAACGGGCGAGAACACCGTTTGCAAAATCCCATACGCAAATACCAGCGCGGAGATCGCAAAGCCCGCTCGCTCCGGGCCGTATATATCCAGCGGTAGCGTATAGACGCTGACGCTGCCCGAGGCCGCCCAAAAGTAACTCATCGAGATTCCCGCAATGGCCCAGGCCGGCGTCGGCGCCAGTGGCACCAGAGCCGTCAGCAGTAATCCGGCGGCACTCACCAGAAGCGCCTTCACCCGCGCCTCGGCCGGTGCCCAGCCTCGCCCGATCCACCGCGACGACAGCCATCCGCCCAGAAACGCCCCGAAGTTGGCGGCCAGCGGCGGTATCCACGCGTACCAGGCGGCCTGCACCAAAGTCTGGCGATGCACCTGAACCAGATATAACGTGGTCCAGTTGGACCAAAGCGTGTACGCGCCCATCCACAACACATTGCCAAGCACTAGCGCCTGCAAGCGGCGGTCGCGCAGCATTCCGGAGACAGGAACCAGCGCGGCGCCCGTATCGAAGGTCGCGGGAATGCGCCGCGCGGTCCATTGCCAGACGGGAATCCACGCGAGCCCCGCGATTCCCGCCACCACGAACGGCGCGCGCCAGCCGTGGCGGACCGCAAGCCAAGTCGCAAACGGCGGCGCGAGCATCCCGCCGATGCTCAAGCCGGTTTGCTGCATCGCCCCGCCGAATGCGCGCTCTTTCGGCGGCAGATACATCGCGTTGAATTTCCCGAACGCGGGAACCGCGCCCGACTGCCCTATCCCGAGCGCCGCGCGGCAAAACAACAGATTCACGAAACCGCGCGCGAAGCCGATGGCCGATGTCGCCACGGACCAAAACGCGACCGCGATTCCGATGCCGCGATTCAGCCCCACGCGGTCGAGAAAATACCCCGCGAACGGCGAACTGACCGCGTACGCGATTGAGAAACCCGAAATCAGCAGGCCGTAATCCGTGCCGGTCAGGTGAAATTCCCGGTATAGGAGCGGCGAGACGGACGCCAGGATCAAGCGGTCCAGATAGTTCAGAACGGAGGAGAAAACAAACACGCCCACGGCGATCCAGCGCAGGGAAGCAGGTGGGCGCATGAGTGCTATAGAATTGTAGCCTGCTCACCTCCAAGCAGTCCGCCCAACACGCGCCCATCAAGATGACGCGTCCGCAGTGGATTTTTCTGCTGCTGCTGGTGGCCTCGATCTGCATCAACTACGTCGATCGCGGAAGCCTCTCGATCGCCGGGCCGATCCTCGGCAAAGAACTGTCGCTTTCGCCGCTGCAGCTCGGCATTCTCTACTCGGCGTTTTTCTGGACGTACATGGCGCTACAACCGGTGACGGGTTGGCTGGTGGATCGTTTCAACGTGAACTGGGTTTACGCGGCCGGATTCCTGATCTGGTCGGGTGCAACGCTCGCGACCGGTCTGTGCAGCACCTTCGGGACGATCTTTCTGGTGCGACTGGTTTTGGGGATGGGCGAGTCCGTCGCGTATCCCTCCTATTCGAAAATCCTTGCCGGGCACTTCCATGAACAGCAGCGCGGAGTTGCCAACTCATTGGTCGACGCGGGGTCGAAGATCGGGCCCGCGGTTGGCGTCCTTGTGGGCGGGTTGTTCATGGCGGATTACGGCTGGCGCACGTTCTTCGTAGCCGTTGGCATTGCGAGCCTGATATGGCTGATCCCTTGGTCGATATGGGCGCCGAAGGATCGCGCGCTGCTGCCGAGGGAAGCGGGCGAGGTGCCGAGCATTCGCCAAATCGTCGCCAAGCGCGCGGCGTGGGGAACGTTCTTCGGCCTACTGTGCAGCAACTACGTTTGGTACTTCATGGTGACGTGGCTGCCTTCGTACTTCACGATGGAGCGGCACTATTCGCAGCGCGAGATGGCGATCTTCGGGTCGGTGCCGTTCTGGGGAGTGGCGGTGGCATCGCTCACCGGCGGCTGGCTTTCGGATCGCTGGATCGCACGCGGCGGCTCGCCCAATCTCGTGCGCAAGACCTTCGTCTGTACCGGGCTGATGATGTGCACGCTCATGCTTCCGGCCGCCATGGTTCGCGATTCCAAGCTTTCGATGGTGCTGCTGACCATTTCCTGCCTTTCCTTCGGATTCTTTTCTTCCAATGTCTGGGCGATAACGCAGACGCTCGCCGGACCTTGGGCCGCGGGTAAGTGGACCGGCTTGCAGAATTGCATCGGCAACATCCCCGGTATCGTCGCGCCGTGGTTTACGGGATGGGTAGTGAAGGAGACGGGCCAATTTTATTGGGCTTTCGTGGCCGCTTCGTGCTTTCTGGTTATCGGCACGATCTGTTTCCTATGGATCGTCCCGAGAGTGGCGCCTGTCGAGTGGAAGGCTGAACTGAAGGTGGCGTAGTACTCTGAGTTATCGGTTTCCACCGGAGGGGTTTTGCGTTTTACATTCAGAACAGTTTTCTTTCTTCTATTTGTGTCCCTGTGCCCGGCCCAGTCGGTGATACCCGATTCGCCGTTAATCACGCTTCAATTCAGCACCTCCGATTCGCTTCCCGCGGCCCCAATCCTGATCGGAGTTCGTAACTCCGCCGGTCCGAGCGCGCCCGCGCTGACGGTTGCCGTCAAGCTCTCCTCCACCACTCAGAACTGGCTTCGCGTTCAGCGCGTGAGTGCCCAAACCCCCACCTCGGATCAATGCCCTCAAGATCCCGGCGCCTACGTCGCCTCCCCGGGAACTCTGACCCTCAACACGACTACCGATAAGTTGTGCATCACGGCTGCGCGCACGGTTACCATCCCGGGAAACTACTCGGGCTTCATCACGCTTACGCCGCCCAGCGGCGTCTTGGCGCAGGTTGTCGTGAACCTCAACGTCATTCCTTCGAGCCATCTGCTGCTGACGGCGGATCCGGGAGTGGCGTTTAACGAAAATATCCTGAGCGTAAGCACCAATGGCGCGGCGACCGCGCCGCAGGCGATTCGCGTCGATGTCATCGATCCGGCAAATCCCGCGGCCAAGCTGAATGCACCGGTCTCCTACATCGTAAGCCCGAACGATTTCCTGACCGTTACGTGCTTGCAACAGGATCGCAAAACTCCGTGCGGCGTGAATCCAAGCACCCCACTCTTTCTCCAGGTTTCCGTCACGCCGACGAGCACGATGGGCCAATTGGTTGGCAGCGTCCAGATCGCGTCCACAAATCCCAGCTATCCGGGGAATGACGTAATCACCGTGCTGGCCAACATCAGCGGACTGATGCCGATGCTGACGATCGACATGACACCGCTTGTTTTCAACTCCGTCGCGGGCGTGCCTACCTCACTTCCGGTTCAGAGTATCAAGATTGCCGGGACGCTGAACTTCACGGCGTCCGCAGTCTCGGACGATGGCACTGGATTTCTCACCGTCATACCTCTCGGCGGCGCTGCTCCGGGAACGCTCACGATCGCTGCGACACCGGGAGCGACTCGCGCGCCGGGCACCTACACCGGCAGTATCATCATCACGCCATCGGGCGGAATCGCCGTCAAGGTGCCCGTCGCGCTCAAAGTGGCTGGGCTTGTCGCCACGCCAACAGCACCCATCGCGTTCGTGTGTGCGGCCGGTGAATCGTCGAAAATCGCCGTAACTTCGACCGACCCAAGTGTGGCGATTCCGTTTGCGGCAATGGCGAGTAACGCCCCGTTTCTTGTCATCAGCCCGGCCAGCGGAGTTACGCCGGCATCGCTGACACTTACGACCAACTGCGCGGGCCTCGCCGCTAACACTTACAGCACGTCGGTGATGCTGGTCGCCACCGGCGCCACCACCGGCGCGCAAATTCCGGTGATTGTCACCGTGAGTCCCACTCCGATGCTCGCCGTGAATCCGACCACTCTCGCCTTTGCGTCCGATACCGGCAAGCCAGCCGTTTCCTTCGCTACTTTAACGGTGACGGGAAACATACCAATCGCGTTCACCGCGACTGCGCAGGCGGATGGAAACCTCAACTGGCTTTCGGTCATCCCGTCTTCCGGAAGGAGCCCGGGCGCTCTTCAGGTTGGCGTTAATCCCGCCGGACTTGCCGCTTCAAGTACGCCGTACACTGGCAAGATCGTGCTCACTTACGGCACGGCTCAGTTGATCGTTTCGGTCACGTTTACAGTTACAACGACCGTTGTTCCGCTACTTACTTCGTCGTCGGCCGCAAGCGGCTTGCCTTCCGTCGCGCCCGAATCCATTGCTTCGGCTTATGGCTCGAACTTGGCCGCCACGACACTGACCGCGACCGATCTCCCCCTGCCAACTTCGCTGGGCGGCTTGACGGTAACAGTGAAGGACAGTGCGGGGATCGGGCGACTGGCCCCGATTTTCTTCGTCTCGCCTGGGCAGGTGAACTTCCTGATTCCGGCGGGTAGCGCGTCCGGGATCGCGATTGTCACTATCGGCCAGTCAACGGGTACCCTGCCGATCAACTCGATTGCGCCGGGCATCTTCACCGCGAATTCGAACGGCAAAGGCGCTCCCGCCGCGACCGCCGCGCTCTATGCGGCCGACGGCACCGTTACGCCCGAACCAGTGTTCCAGTGCGGGCCGGGTGTGGGCTCGTGCACCACCGTTGCCATTCCTCTCGGGACCGCAACGGATCAGGTTTTTCTGACTCTCTATGGCACCGGCATCCGCGGACGCAGCGCGGTCGTGAACGTAAAATGCAGCGTGGCGGGACTGGACGCGCCGGTTACTTTCGCCGATGCCCAAGGCGGCTTCGTCGGCCTGGATCAAGTGAATGTGGCGCTGCCGCGGATTCTAGCGGGCACTGGCGAAACGAATCTTGTGCTGACAGTGGACGGCCAAGCCGCGAATACGGTTCGCGTAAATATTCAGTAATCGCGATTGCTCAATGCAGCCTGAAAAATTTTTTTATTTCGGGGAAGAATTCCTGCAGCAGATTGGTTCCGGCACTCACCGCCATTGACGACCCGGCGCGCACCAAAGCATCGCCCGGCCCGTTCACGCTACGCGGACGCCAAGCGTTTGAAATCAACTCCGCGCCGAACGTGCCGCCCACGCGGGCGAAGGCAAAGCTGCGTCCCCCGCTATCGGTGTGGCAGATCAAAGTTTGAACCAGCGCACCCTTGACACGATCGCTCACTTTGGTTTTGCCGGAGCGGAAATAACGCGGGTCTTCCCGCAACGTCGAATCCAAACCGAACGTAATCGACTGTCTTAAAATCGTCGATCCAACGCTCGATGCATAGCGCCGGCCGAAACCCTCGGCGCCCTGGCCCCACTCGCTGGGCGTGTTAAGCGCTTGTTGAAAGCCGGCGGAAATACCTTCTCTCAGGAACTGGCCCGGCTCAACAGTCCGTTTCGCATGAAAAATCAACTTGTCCGATAGTCCGAGCGGAGGCGCGCCCGGATCGGCAGTGCGTTGGCCGGATAATCCTGCCGGTATCGATAGCAAGACCCACCAATAAGGCTTCATTCCTCATGTTAGACCCACCAAGCGGCCGCGGGACTTTCTTTGATAATTATCGAATCCAGAAAACGAATTGCCTTGGTCAATCCTTCTTCGGGTGAAAGAATGCTGTCCTCGTGCTCGATCGAGAGCACGTAATCGTAGCCGAACATGCGCAGCGTGGAAATGAATTCGCTCCACCACTCGGCTCCGTGGCCGTAGCCGCACGTGCGGAAAATCCAGGCGCGATTCCGCTCGTCCGTGTACTTTTTCGTGTCCAGGACGCCGGTGAGCGGCAGGTTGCGCTCGTAAATCTGCGTGTCCTTGGCATGGACGTGAAAAATGGAATCGCCTAGGACGCGAATCGCCGCGATCGGGTCGATCGCCTGCCAGAACATATGGCTCGGGTCGTAGTTGCAGCCGATGGCCTTTCCCGCGATTCCGCGGAGGCGCAGCATGGTTTCCGGGCTGTACACGACAAACCCCGGGTGCATCTCGATCGCGATTTTGACGCCGTGCTCCTCCGCGAACTTCGCCTGCTTGGTCCAGTACGGAGTGACCTTTTTATCCCACTGCCAATCGAGCAAATCCAAATACTCGGGCGGCCACGGGCATGTCACCCAATTCGGATATTTGGCGGTATCGCTATCGCCGGGGCACCCGGAGAAATCGATCACCACAGGCACGCCGAGTTTTTCGGCCAGTTGAATCGTCTTCCGGCTGGTCTCCTGGTATGCCTTCGCAACGCGCGCGTTGGGGTGCAGCGGGTTGCCGTGGCAACTGAGCGCGCTGATCGAAAATCCTTCGTCCGCGAGCTTGTTCTTGAACTTGTTGAGATCGCCTTTGTTCTGCAGCATCGACAACTTGCAGTGCGGATCGCCGGGATAATTTCCGGTGCCCAGCTCGACCGTGGAAACGCCGTTGCTCTTCAGCTTCTTGAGTACATCGTCCAGCGGCATCTGCGCCAGCAGCGCGGTGAATACGCCAACTCTCACGTGGTCTCTCCTTAGCGTGCTAATTCGACTTTCGATAGAATATCACTACGCAACTCGCGAAGAGGGAATCCTATGAAACGTCTTAATAAGAGTCGCAGGTCTTTTTTGCGCGCAGGGGCGGGCAGCTTCGCCGCCCTAGGAGCGAGTATCTGGTCCGACGATACGCTCGATGCCGCCGTCCAGAATGTAAACAAGAATTCGAAGCCGTCGGATCTTAGAATCACGGACCTGCGAATCGCGACGATCACGCATGCTCCGATGACCGATCCGATCATCCGCATCGACACTAATCAAGGTATTTATGGCCTCGGCGAAGTGCGCGATGGGGCGAGCAAAACTTATGCGCTGATGCTAAAGAGCCGCCTGCTTGGCGAGAATCCATGCAACGTGGACAAAATTTTCCGCAAGATCAAGCAGTTCGGCGGCGATTCGCGACAGGGCGGCGGCGTTTGCGGCGTCGAGATGGCGCTGTGGGATCTGGCGGGAAAAGCTTACGGCGTTCCCGTGTATCAGATGCTCGGCGGCAAGTTCCGCGACAAGATCCGCTGCTACGCGGACACGACGGAATCGGACGATCCCAAAATCTACGGCCAGCGTTTGAAGGCGCGTAAAGAGCAGGGCTTCACGTGGCTCAAGATGGATCTTGGCATCGATCTTTTGAAAGACACGCCGGGCACGCTCAGTCATCCGCTGGGCCAAACGCCGCGCGAAATGTACAACACGCAGCACATGTTCACCGGCGTGGAGCTTACCGAAAAAGGCTTGGCGGGCATGGCCGATTTCGTGGCGCAAGTGCGGGAACAGGTCGGCATGGAGATTCCGCTTTCCGCCGATCACTTCGGCCACATCGGCGTGAATTCCTGCATCAAGCTGGGCAAGGCGCTCGAAAAGTACAACATGGCGTGGCTTGAAGACATGATTCCGTGGCAGTACACGGATCTCTGGAAAAAGATCACGGACGCCGTCGACGTTCCCACGCTGACCGGCGAGGACATTTATCTGAAAGAGCATTTTATCGAGCTCGCGAAGAACCACGCGGTCGATATTCTGCATCCCGATCTGGCGACGTCGGGTGGAATTCTCGAGACGAAGAAGGTGGGCGACGCCATTCAGGAATACGGTGTGGCGATGGCGATGCACTTCGCCGGATCGCCGGTATCCTGCATGGCTAACGTGCACTGCGCCGCGGCGACGGAAAATTTCCTGGTGCTCGAAAACCACTCGGTGGACGTTCCGTGGTGGAACGATCTGGTGGAGGGCGTTGAAAAGCCGATCGTGAATCACGGCTTCATCACGGTTCCCGACAAGCCGGGCTTGGGAGTCACGCTGAACGACGACGTGATGAAGAAGCACCTGCTCGAACCTGGATATTTCGAGCCAACACCGCAATGGGATAAGGAACGCTCGACGGACAGGCTGTGGAGCTAGCTTGCACGTGCGGCAGACTACACTGAAATTTTCGCCTGCGCCCGATTCCCTTCTCGAAGTAACCAACCCGCCGGAAACGGCCTTCCGCCTTCCGCGCGACGACAACACGTCTGAAGGATTAAAGGCATTTCAGACTGCGAACGCTCATTTCCGCAGGGTTCAGTGGCCTCCGCCTTTCGACGCCACCACCCATCGACTTCGGCTGGGAGACGCGCGGGATCTTTCCCGTATTCCCGATGCTTCGGTCCACTTGGTGGTCACGTCGCCGCCTTACTGGACACTGAAACAATATGCTAAAAACAACAACGGCCAATTGGGCGACATCGCCGATTACGAGGCCTTCCTTGCGGAGCTGGACAGGGTATGGCGCGAATGCAAACGGGTTTTGGTGGGGGGCGGGCGCATATGCTGCGTGGTGGGCGATATATGCGTTTCCCGGAAACGTGGAGGACGGCATCACGTTATGCCCCTACATTCGGACATTCAAGTCCGAACTCGCGCGCTCGGTTTCGATTGTCTTACGCCTATTCTTTGGCACAAAATTGCAAACGGCGTGACGGAGGCGGAGGGGAACGGTGCTGGATTTTATGGCAAGCCATACCAGCCCGGATCAATCATCAAGAACGACGCTGAGCACATACTCTTTATGCGGAAGGGTGGCGCATACCGGTCGGTGGATCCACTAAAGCGGGCGCTTTCGATGCTGACGAAAGAGGAAATGCAGGCTTGGCTAAGGTCAGTGTGGACCGACATTCGGGGCGCCTCCACGCGGGACGGGCACCCGGCACCCTACCCTGTAGAACTGGCCGAACGCCTGATTAAGCTGTTCTCGTTTGCCGGGGACACGGTCCTAGACCCTTTTATGGGCACTGGCTCGACGGCGAGCGCGGCCCTTGCGACCGGTCGCAATTCGATCGGCATTGAGATCGAGCCTTCCTACCTGGGGATATCGCGAGAGCGTTTGACCAAAGCTGCCGCTTTGAAACGCATGGGGGGTGCCGTTCGCGCCGAGGTGCTGTCTGATCGAATACCGGCTCCTCTCCGAGTTCCGCAATCTGTTTGAGGGCAGGAGGTATATCCACCGGGCATCGAATTTGGGGGATTTCGTGGCAATGCACCTGTACGAAGACTTGGCTGCCCATCAGCGGTCCCCAAAGTACACGTTGGGGGTGATGGCGCGGGAACGCGTTCTGAACGTTCAGAACAAACGCAAAGGCATTCAGGCTCGGCGCGGAGATGGCAGCTTCGGAGAAATAATTCCGGGCGAAGGCGCAATTGTCGATCCGGGCTATCAGGTCGCGCGCGGGCCCGTGGCTACTATTGAAATCGGGGTGGAAGTAAAAATCTTGGCCAAGGCGATGATCAAGCAAATCGATCGAGTGACCGGAGATTTAACTAAACAGGTCAGCCAGTTTAAGCACCGCTCCGGGTCCTGCGAACCCATTTGCCGTGGGCATTGTGGGTATCAATTCCGCGGAGTTTACCACCGGGTATGAAGGGGACCGTATTTATCGAACCGATGGCACGAAGCACAAACATCCGATTCAAGAGGCGGCGGAAGCACAGCGCCGCTTGCGGGCTAACGCGGCCCCGGTTTATGACGAATTCGTAACGCTCCGATATAAGGCCACGAATGAACCCCCATACCCTTTCGAGTGGGTGGATTTCAAGGACGCTGTGCAGGAGTACGGTTCCATCTTGACCAGGATCAGCCGCAACTACGAAAAGCGCTTCTAGATATCCGGTTTCGGCACCTCTTATTTACAATTACATGTCGCAGGTCCATGTGACGGCGGGAGGGCTGACTTCCGGCGGGTGGATCGCCAGAAGGAAAACTCGATTGGGCGTGGCTTCCACGATCGCGTGATCTCCTATTCCGCCGGCTAACAAAAAGCGCGGCAGGAAAAAGTCGCTTCCCGGATGCGAGAGAATCATCGCGCGCATCTCGTCCACGTTGCGGGCCACGATCGCGGTGCCGGTGGGATCGGAACCGGTCAATCCCCAAGATTTCAATCGCCGGAGATACTCATCGCGATCGCGCGGAAGAGATTCAAACTGCGCGGGAGTGAGCGTGATGCCAAGATATCGCAGATGCGGCTCGCGGGCGGCGCTCTCGCCGGTCGTGTCGATCCACGAATAACGTACCCGCGGAAGCGGAAGCACGGACGAGTAGAACTCATCGTCGGGCAGAAGGACAATTAGTTCGGCCGCACGGCGCCGGGCGCAATAGTCCGATAGCGGATCGGCGGAAACGAGCGTGCTGCCGGACGCGAACGAAAGGTTCCAGTTTCCGGCTGGCGTGCTTGCCGGCGACCACGCCTTGACGGCAAACGCAATCGCCAACAGGGAAATAGTAAACGGCG
Organism: Bryobacteraceae bacterium; assembly: GCA_051003795.1. Lineage (GTDB taxonomy): Bacteria > Acidobacteriota > Terriglobia > Bryobacterales > Bryobacteraceae > JALYXS01. Next base: position 19,003 of record JBPCKZ010000108.1, read on the forward strand.
CGGCCTTTCGTGTGAGCAAAGGACTGTAAATCGCGCCGGCGAGCGCGAGCGCGGGGATCAAGGGCAGGGCGTATTGCCAGCTCCGGTACTGAAACGCGAACAGCGCGCCGCCGAAGACGGCAATCCAAGATAGGAGCAGAACTTTTTCGTTCTGCCTGGCGCGCCACATGCCTGCCAGAGACGTGGCGAAGAGCAACAACAAAACGGAATCGCTGGCCACCAGCCGCCTGACGTAAAACCACAACTGATTTTCCTGCGATGTCTGCGGTGGACGCGATCCGAACACAACCAATTGCACGCCCAGATATTCAGCTAGAAACCAATCCCGGTGTACGAACAACTGGTAGAGATGCCAGGGCAACGTTATCGCGGCGATCGGCAGGCAAACCTGAAAGAACCGCGTTATCGAGAGCCGGCGGCAAAGCGCAACCGCGATCAGGGGCAACAATCCGGCGACACTTTTCGTCAGAATAGCGGCTGCCACGCTTGCGGAAAACCCCCAGAACGCGCCGCGATCTTTCATGGCCGGATCGCGCAGCCAGAACGCGAACGCGCTCGCGACGCACGCGGTTAGCAAAATGTCGGTCATGTTCACGCGCGCCATCGTATGGAATAGCTGGTTCGACACGAGCAGCAATACCGCCGCGATAGCCGCTAACATGGATCGCGCCCGCCAAGCGATGCCGAAAACCATCAGGCAAATCCATGCCCCGCTAAGCAGCGCCGGAATGCGCGCGGCGAGCGGCTCCACTCCGAACAACGTCATCGAAATGCCCGAGAGCCCCATCAGCAGCGGGGGCTTGAAGAGGACAAATCGTCCGAGGTACACCGGCGTGAGCCAACCGCCTCCGGTTGCCATGTGGATGGCCTCGCGCGTGTAAAGCGCCTCATCCTGGGCTCCCAGGCGGGTCACGGGATCGACGAAACCGCTTGCGATCCCAACATTCCGAAGGTTGAAGCCAAGCGCGAATAGCGCTGCCAGGAACACGAGGAAAGCAGCGGCCGGACGCCACTTTTGGGGCAAGCAGTTATGATAAGAGATTCCGTGCCAGGGATCTACATCTCCTACCCGTTTTGCGCGCAAAAGTGCACCTATTGCAATTTCGCATCGGGTGTTTTCCCGCGCGATTGGGAAGCGAAATACTGGCGCGCGCTGCTGCGCGAGATCCGGAATTTCGCATTGCCGTGGCGCCCGGAGACGTTGTATTTGGGAGGCGGCACGCCAAGTTCGCTGGAAACCGAGGCATTGCGCGAGCTTCTGGACGCAATCCCGGGCCGCCCCTGGCTTGAGGCAACCATCGAAGCCGCGCCGGGAACGCTGAACGCCGGGAAGATCGCCGCATGGCGCGATTGCGGCATCAATCGGGTCAGCCTGGGCGTGCAGTCCTTCGTGCAGCGCGAACTGGCTCGTACCGGGCGGAAGCACGCGGCGCAAACCGTTGAGCGGGAAATCAAACTGCTGCGTGACGGCGGCATCGACAATTTCAATATCGACCTGATTTCGGGGCTTCCTTCCCAAACCGAAAGCAGTTGGAGCGAATCGCTCGATTGGATCGAATTCCTTGCCCCGCCGCATGTGTCGATTTACATGCTGGAGGTGGACGACGATAGCCGCCTCGGTTCGGAAATCCTGTTGGGCGGCAAACGCTATGGCGCATCGGACGCGCCATCGGACGATAGTACAGCCGCGTTCTATGAAAAGGCGGTTGAGAGGCTCGCCGCTATCGGCATCCGGCGCTACGAGATCTCCAATTTCGCAAAGCCGGGCTTTGAATCGCGGCACAACTTGAAATATTGGCGGCGCGAACCGTACGTCGGCTTCGGCGCGGACGCGCACTCGTTCGACGGAACCGTTCGGTGGCGGAATGTCGAGAGCGCGGCGGATTACATGGAGCGGGAAGCAGTCCGGATCGAAGCCACTCCGGCCAACGCGCTCGAAGAAAAATTCTTCGTCGGATTGCGATTAAGTGAAGGAATTCGTCCGACCGGGGAGGAATGGCGGCATTATCGAGCGCCCATCGAGCGATTTCTCGACGCCGGATTCCTGGAGAGCGACGGGACATCGCTGCGGCTGACCCCGCGCGGCGTAATGATTTCGAACGAAGTCTTTCAGGAGTTCCTCGGCTGATGATTGAGCCCATGATCGACCAGCCGATTGATCTAAGGAGCGACACGGTCACCAAGCCCACGCCCGCGATGCGCCGCGCCATGGCCGAAGCCGAGGTGGGCGACGACGTTTACGGCGAGGACCCCACCGTTAACCTGCTCGAAAAGCGCGCCGCCGAAATCACGGGAAAGGAGGCCGCGCTGTTCGTGCCGACCGGAACGATGGGCAATACCATCGCGGTTAAATTGCACACCGGGCACGGGCAGGAAGTGATCTGCGATTCGCGCGCGCATTTGCTCGATTACGAGCTTTCGATGGTGGCCTGGTTCTCCGGCTGCCTGGTCCGGGCGATCCCGACGGAAAGCGGAATTCTGCGTTGGGACGATATTCGCAAGGTGGTGAAACCCCTTGGGCCGCATTGGGCTCCCACGGGCCTGATTGAGATCGAGAACACGCACAACATGGCTGGCGGGCGGGTCTATCCGCTCGACATCGCTGAAGAAATCTGCGACGGGGCTCATGCGCTCGGGCTGAAGGTACACATGGACGGCGCACGGGTCTTTAACGCCGCCGAGTCGCTGGGAGTTCCGGTGCGGAAAGTTGTGGCCAAGGTGGATACGGTGATGTTTTGCCTCTCGAAAGCGCTGGGCGCTCCGGTTGGCTCGATGCTGGCCGGAACGAAAAGCCAGATCGATAAGGGGCGGCTGTACCGCAAGCGCCTGGGCGGCGGCATGCGGCAGGCCGGGGTGCTGGCCGCGGCCGGTTTGATCGCGATGGAAGAACATCCCGGCAAGCTGGCGGAAGATCACTGCAACGCGCGATTTCTGGCACAGGAGCTGGCGAAGATTCCGGGCGTCCGGATCGATCCCGCGGCGGTAGAAACGAACATTGTGGTGTTCGAAGTGGATAAGCCGGCCGAGCTTAGCCGGGAGTTGAGGCAGCGCGGCGTGTTGATGAATGCGATTAGCGACCGCAAAATGCGGGCCGTGACGCATTACGACGTGGATCGTGCCGGATGCGCAGAGGCCATTGCGATTTTGAAGAGCCTGTGCGCGAATGTTCCGGGTTAGAAACATTGTGGCGCGGACACTCGTGTCTGCCGTGTCCACACTCGTGTGGACACATGCTC
>JBPCKZ010000109.1:0-4594 GCA_051003795.1 Bryobacteraceae bacterium
CCACACGAGTGTGGACACGGCAGGCACGAGTGCCCGCGCCACAAATCCCCTCATCCGAGGCTTTCCTCCTGCAGCGGCAGCTTCTGAACGTTCTGGTACTGCGTATCCTCCACGTCCACCGAATTCACGCCGATCTTCACGATCTTATAGCGCTTCTTGATCAATTCGTTCTCGCCCGCCACGATAATGTCTTCCCCATCGAGGAAGAACGCCCGTTTCTTGCCATCGCCGCCGCGCACCGTCGAGTAGCCGTAATACTTCCAGGTGATTACGGGCGGCGGTACCGGTTTGGGCGGACCCGGCGGAACCACCGGGCCAACCGGAGTTTTACCGTTGATGGCCATCTTCGGCTCTTTCGGCAACTTCGAAAATGCCGCTTTCGCCGCGGCAGCCGCCCCGTCCAAGAACTGAAACAAATTTCGCGAGCCGCCTTCGGGCGGCACCTGCTGCACTTTCGCCAACAGATCGAGCCGCAGCGTCGGATCGATGCCCGCGAGATTCGGGCGCTCCTCGGGACGAGCCGACCCAACTCGCGGGTGGAAAGTGCCCAAGTTCGTGCGGACCGCGGCTTGCCCGCGCCGGTTGATCGCGCGCGGACCGGCAAGAATCGCCGACCCGCCCGCGGGCGCCGCCGCCGCTGCGGGCCTGGCGTTGGGCGCACGATCGTCCGCGCCGGAAAAAACGTTCGAGTACAAAAGGATCAGCGCGATCGCGCTCAGCGCGCCAAGCCCAATCAGCTTCTTGCGTTCCGCGCCAAATTTCATAACACGTCTCCGGTATCGTCCCTGATGAAGGTGTCGAGCTTGATGTTGACGTTCAGTATGCCCGTGGGCATGGGCGCGGCCTGCAAATTCTCGATAATTAGAAATCGCGGAGACTTATCGAGAAGGTTCACCATCTTGAGCAGGGTTGCGTAGGTGCCTTCGAAGTTCGCGGAGATCGTCATCATGCTGAGCGAATCGCTGCCCTCGACCGGATCCAACTGAATCGATTTTTCTTTCGCCTTGATTCCGGCCGCTTCCGCCGTCTTATCGAGTTCCCCCAAAATGGTCGAGAACGTCTTGCGGCGGCTCGTCATGTAACTCGAAACAAACGCGCCGCCCTCCGAGCGCGCCGTTTGCACTTTGCCCGATAGCAGCCGCGCCTGATTGAGCCGGTTCTGCTGAATCTTGATTTGAGCGCGGGCCTCGTCGAGTTGCCGCGCCATCTCTTCGGCCGAGGTTCCGAACAAGTGGAAAGCAAAGGCCGCCGCCACGAGATTCGCCACCAGCAGCGCTCCCAGCACGATGCGCACCGCGACCTTGGGATCTTTCCAGCTCCCGAGCGAAACGCCCGAGAGTCGCGGCGATAATCGCTGAATGCTAAAACTTCTGGGCATAGTTGACGCTAACCGTGTAGCGATACAAGGGATCCGTCTGCGACGGCGGCTGAATGTTGTTGACCTTGGTGGATCCGAATAGGTCCGACGCTTCGAGCTTAGTCAGGAAAGCGATTACGTTTGCGGGCGAATCGGCCCCCACGGTCATTTCTAAAAAAATCTGGTCCCGCGCGTTGACCTGCGGCCGTATCGCGATCACGCGCACGTTGTCCGGCAGCGTTTTTTCGAGATCGGCGAAAATCTTCGTCCAACTGATTCCCTTGCGGTAGAGAAGCGTGTTCAGGAAGACGCTGCGCTCGAGCACTTCGGAATTTTCGGGTTTGCGCAGCTCGCCATCCACCTTGCGTTGTTCGGACGCGATCCGGTCAAGCTGCCGGTTCAGACGAGCCAGGGCGGCGCGCTGCTGGCTCATGCTGCCGCGATCCATCAGGATCAGCGAGACGAGCGCGGCCAGCGAAAGCACCAGCAGGGCGCCGACCGCTCCCGAAGCGATCAGGATCGCCCGATCGCGGCGGAACGGCTCGCTCGCCAGGTTCATTTCGAATTTCATCATGTGGCTCATGCGAGATACCCGAGCAGCCCGGCGTCGCGCTCCGACACGGGAGCGAATCGCGATTGCAGGATGTCCACATCCACCCCGAGCTCGGACTGAAACTGCCGCCGGGCGTCCTCTTCCAAGCCGCCGAATCCCGAAAGCAGAATCTTATCCGCGCGGGCATTCAAATTGTCTTCGATGTAGACGAAGGTGGGATAGAGATCGGCGGCAATCTCGGCGATGGTGAACTCGGTCAACTCGAGCGAGCGGATCAGTTTCAAAATATCGTTCTGCATCACCATCACGGTGAGCACGTGCCCGTTGATCTTGCCGATAACTTGGATGCCCTTGGGCGCGACCAGATTGAGACAGGCGAGCGAGGAAACGGTCATGAAGCCGGGATGGATCTGGGCCGCGCGGAAGGGGGCCTCATAGCGCGCGACGATCTCGACCGGCGTCGCGGCCACCACCACGTCGCGCGTGCTTTGCGCCCGGTAGCTGATGGTGGCCGAATCGACATCGAACGGGACGGTTTTTTTTATGCGGAAGCGGACCAGCGCGAGCTGCTCTTCGGGCTTCTCCGGGAAATGATCGAAATCGAGAACGGAAAGGCGCGCGCAGTAGTCGGGAAGAATCACGGCGGCGCGGCGCCGCTTGCGATTGCCGTTGACCGGCGCGGCTTGCTGTACGGCCTCGGCGAGAACGTCCGGCAGCAGCACGTTATCGCGCAGGGGCGAGGCCGAAATCACTCCGGGCGCGAGCGGGTGGAAGGATAAATGCGCGGGGTCGCGAGTCTTGGCAACGGTGATGCCCGTTTCCGAAAGCTCGAAGACCAGCTCCGGCGGCGGTTCCTGAAATAAACTTTGGAAACCCTTAATCAATGAACGTCACCTTGTTGATTTCTTTCAAGGTGGTAATCCCGCTCCGCACCTTCTCGACGGCCGATTCCCGCAAGAACGTCATGCCGCCCTCGCGCGCCGCGCGCTTGATCTCCGCGGTCGATTTCCTCTCGAGGATCATTTCCCGTATCTTGTCGCTCAAATCGAGCAGCTCATGAATCGCGGTCCTTCCGCGGAATCCGGTGCCGCCGCACTCGAAACATCCCGCCCCTTCGACCAAAGGAATATCGCGCCACTCATCCGGGTTCAAACCGCTCTCGACGAAGTACGAATCGGGATACTGCACCGGCTTCTTGCAAAAATCGCAAATGATGCGCACCAGCCGCTGCGCCAGAATGCAGTTCAACGCCGAAACGAAGTTGTACGGCTCGACGCCCATGTTCAAGAAGCGCCCCAGCACATCCGTCACGTTGTTGGCGTGAACCGTCGTGAAAACAAGGTGGCCCGTAAGCGCCGAGTTGATCGCGATTTGCGCCGTCTCCTGGTCGCGGATTTCGCCGACCATGATCTTGTCGGGATCGTGGCGCAAGATGGACCGCAGGCCGCGCGCGAACGTCAGCCCTTTCTTCTCATTTACCGGGATCTGCGTGATGCCCTTCACCTGATACTCGACGGGGTCTTCGATGGTGATGATCTTGTCCTCGTCGTTCTTGATCTCGCTAAGCGCCGCGTAGAGGGTTGTGGTTTTTCCCGATCCGGTCGGCCCGGTGACCAGCACCATGCCATACGGCTCGCTGATGTAGCGCCGGAACTTGACCAGATCGGCTTCCGAAAATCCCACGACTTCGAGCGAGAGCTTGGCAAACTTCTCGCTCATCGATTCTTTATCGAGCACGCGGAGCACGGCGTCTTCGCCGTGAATGGTCGGCATGATCGAGACGCGGAAATCGATCAGGCGGCTCTTGTAGCGGACGCGGAAACGGCCGTCCTGCGGCACGCGGCGCTCGGCGATATCGAGTTCGCTCATCACTTTGATGCGCGAGAGAATCGTCGAATGCCAGTCCTTGGCGATGGGCGGCATGGCGTAGTGCAGCACGCCGTCGATGCGGTACTTGATCGCCACTTCCTGATCGCGCGATTCGATGTGGATATCGCTCGCGCGCCGTTCGAGCGCGTTGAAGATCGTGGTGTCGACGAGCTTGATTACCGGGGCGATGTCGCTATCGACGGCGCTGAGCTTATCGATCGAAAGAGTTTCGTCGGAGTTTTCTTCATCGACGACCACGTCAAGCGTAAAGCCTTCGGTAACCTCCTCGAGCACGCGCTGGGACTGCTCGGTTTTCTTGAGCAGATCGGAAATTTGCGACGGCGTGGCGACTTTGACCCGCAGCTTCTTATTGAGCAGAAGCCCGAGTTCGTCGATCATGTTGAGATTGCGCGGATCGGCGAGCGCGATTTCGAGCGTTCCGTTCTGCGCGCGCAGGGGCACGAAGTTGTAGCGGAACATCAGATCGACCGGGATGGTGCGGAACAGGTCGTGATCGATCGAGCCTTCGCGGAGATCGACGTAATCGCAGCGATAGCGCATGGCGAGCGCGCGCGCCTGCGATGCTTCGGCGGACGGATCGGGTACTCTAACTCGTTCAGTAGCCATAGTAATCTTCCTGTGGCGCGGGCACTCGTGCCTGCCGTGTCCACACTCGTGTGGACACTTGTCTGGAGGCGGCGGAAACCCTGTGTCCACACGAGTGTGGACGCGGCAGGCACGAGTGCCCGCGCCACAGGGGCACTACTATGGCTACTGAACGAGTTAGAGTACCCGATCCGTCCGCCGAAGCATCG
>JBPCKZ010000110.1:0-28783 GCA_051003795.1 Bryobacteraceae bacterium
TCCGAATCGGTGATGGCTTTACCGTCAATCCCATATATCTCATACCACATCCCGTCGAAGGGACCACCGAAGTCGATGAAAAGGCAATATTTCCACCACTGAAAGTCGGGGTTGTCTTAATATTTCGAGCCGAACGACCGGTGCAGTTTATAGCCAACCTAAAGGCGATTACACCAGGCGGGCGGGTCATGAATACTTCGAGAGACCCGATTCCCGTAAATATCCCACAAGGAAACTCTCTCCACGTCATGAACATAGATGTTAATCTGAACGTCGAAGAGGAAGGGAATTATTGTTTTGACGTTTACGTAGATGACATTCTTGAAAACAAGATGTTACTACACATCAATCATGCAACGAGACCTCTTGAATCGATACAAAATTCCGCCCCCGATAGCCTTGGGACGGAAACCCAACCATAGGATCGAAACTAACCTGGATATCTTGTGGTTTCGACATTCCAAATGGCTGCGCCTCTGCCCGTTCTACAAAAGGGCGGGCGGCATTCGCCAACTCCTGCCTCACCGATTCTTCAGTGCGGTGTCCGCGTGAAAACTCCGCCAACTTTCCTACGGCAAGGTATACCAGTTTCGCTATGGAAGGAGCTACCTTTTCTATATTCCAGTGTGCAAGCGATATCCGCTCCTGGAAGACGGCTAAATCAATTACATTGCAGAGATAATCCGAAAACGTTTTCAGGATTCTAGATTTAGCGTCTTCCATGGATTCTCCTAAAGTCCAAAAAGCAACCAAAAAACATCTTCGGGATCTGTTCAATGCTGAAGGGTTTTATTCTAACCTGAACAAGAATACCACTCATACTGTTCTCTGCTACGACGATCCAGCTCCACAAAGCGCAAATGAACCCCCAGAAACCATGAGCCAAGTACATGATTACATTGATTCCTCTGGCAATAAACTGGCTACGATACATCGCTACCGAAGAAAAGATGGAACACTCGGAGCAAGTGGAAAACTGGACCCGCATTCATTGCTTCTTGATGGGGTGCTGCTATTTGACCCATAAGCGTAATCCCATGGCATGATGGAATCATGAAGCCCCACCCGGAAATGATCGAAGGACCAGAAGCGGAAACGCGGTTTCTCTGCGCACTGAAAACCGTTCTATTGGTTCCAAAAACCGCCGTCCCGAACCCGTTCAAGAAACCCAATAACCAGAAGAAAAAACCAGCTACACAGAAAAGCTAACCTGGTTTTCGCTTTCCCCTCTTCTGGCGTTTCAAATGACCGTCGTATCCGACTCTCGATCCTTACCGGTCAGATGCTGATAGGTGAGACGCTTTCCTGTGATTTGCGAGAGAGCCAGCATGAAGCGGTCCTGATCGTCCATTTCCTTGCGGTTGTTAAACCGATAGGCTTGCTCATCCAAATAGCGGAATAGGTGAAACGGCTCCACGCTCACGTAGGTTCCGTTAATGCCACGTTTCAAGAGAGACCAGAAATTTTCAAGTCCATTGGTGTGAACCTTGCCGTCAACGTATTGGACTGCATGATCTACCACTTCATGGGCATATTCTCCAGCAAGCCCATCGTAGGAAAGCAGCGCGTCGGTGTACAGCGCGGAACCTGCTTCAACATGCTTGCGAACTTCAGCCTGAAGCGCTTTCTTCTTCCGGTTTGGCACCACGGCAGTCCGAACCTTGCCGCCGCGTTCCAAGATCCCCATCACGGCTGTTTTATCCTTGCCGCCAGTTCCGGTGATGCGTCTTTCTCGCTTGTCCGCGTGCATGTTACGGGCCTTACCGCCGATGAAAGTTTCGTCGGCTTCCACTTCACCCGAGAGCAGCCCAGACCCGCCATCTGTTAGCGCGAACCGCAACCGGTGATTCATAAACCATGCGGTCTTCTGGGTAACTCCTAGGTCGCGTGCAGTCTCACATGAGCTAATCCCGTTTTTGCAGTTCACCACAAGCCAAAGAGCCGGAAGCCACTTGTCCAAGCCAAGCGGTGAGTCTTCGAATATAGTTCCAGTCTTCAATGAGAACTTGGGTTTGAGATGGCCGGTGTAACACTTCCAAACGCGATTCTTAGCGAGATATGTTACACGCTGCGATCCGCAATGAGGGCACTTCACTATGCCATCTGACCATCTGAGCTGCATCATAACAGCCTTACAGTTTTCGAAATCAGAGAAGTAGATAACCGCCTGTTGAAGAGTCTTGAATCCGTCCATGAATCAAGTATCGCCTAAATCTATCGGTATGTCAAGTATATAGTTACCTTTTAACAGGATCAAGGCCGCACGCCAAATGGATGAAGCATTGAGAGAGTTGCCTCCTCCTTCCCTGACGGCATTTTAAAAGCGAAACGGTTATCACTACGCGACTATTCACAAACATTTCCCGGCCAATGTCGAGCGATCCAGGAGCGGTTTCGAGAGTATCGCGCCGCGTCGATCCAGGCGAGTCGAGCCAGCAAGATCGCGGAGTTTCGCCAGATCGCTTATGAATTGCACGAACAGGGGACGGACCCATTTGTGCATCGCGTACTCACGCGGATGTCCGTGCCAAAGAGTTTGGACCATCCAACCGCACGCGAACTCCTGGCCGAGATCAAGCGCGAGATCCTGGCGCATGAGAAACCGGGGAGCGGACTCCTGCCGTAAAATGGCGGAGCAAAGGACTTCCCGCCGCCCTCCGCGCGCTGACGGAATCATAGAGTTACGTATGCCCAGGTGAGTCTATAATCCTCACACCGGTGGGAAGAGCATTCCGCCCGAGGTCAAGGCACGTACGCAGCGGCGAATTCTTGATTACGCTGCCAAGCACTACCCCGGACAATTCACTCGGACCGACGTCCGCTTCAGCGGCGCTCTCTGCTACATCAACGTTTATGTCGAACCTGACGTGCCGCGCGAAGATCGATGGAGTTTCGCCTGGTACACCTACGCCCACGAAAAATACGAGCCAAGCTTTTTAATCACTGGCGAAGATCACGGCCCACCCGAGGAAGCTTTCGAAACGTCAGCCCATTTCCTGAGACGAAATCCCAGACCAGCCGGCGCGCCCTCTACTTCGGACTCGGTGGGGGCGCCTCCAGGGGCAAGGCTTCCAATTTCGCAAAAGTATGGGTGAAGTGACATGGGTGAAGCGCCCGAAGCCAATTAACAGTGGTGGCCAGGGACGGAATCGAACCGCCGACGCCAGCCTTTTCAGGGCTGCGCTCTACCGACTGAGCTACCTGGCCGAAGCGAGAATTTCAGTTTACCAGATCAGGCGTTTTGGAGCGCGGCCAGCGCGGCTCCGCTGGATTTTTCCACATCCGCGTGCAGGCTGTTCCCATGCGCGTCCATGGTGACGATCGCGGCGAAATCGTTTACCCGCAAATGCCACATGGCCTCCGGAATTCCGAACTCCATCAGATGGACGTCCAGCACCTTTTCGATGGCTCGCGCGTAGTATTGCGCGGCTCCGCCGATGCCGTTCAAGTAGACCGCGCCGCACTCTTGCAACGCGGCCAAAGTCTTCGGTCCCATCCCGCCCTTGCCGATCACGGCGCGCAGTCCATAGTTGCGGATCACGTCCGCCTGATAGGGTTCCTCGCGAATGCTGGTGGTCGGCCCAGCGGCTCTTACAACCCAGCCGTCACCCTCCTTCAGCATCACCGGCCCGCAATGGTAGAGGATCGCTCCTCGCAGATCGACGGGCGGTGGATTTTTCATCAGATAAGCGTGCACGGCGTCCCGTCCCGTGTAGATTTCACCCCGGATCAGTACCACGTCGCCGACTTTCAGGGCGCGCACCGTCTCTTCGGAAAGCGGCGGCGCCAGGACGGTCTCGCGGCCGGTTAACCGAAAGCCTTCCGCTTTCGCCATCCGTTCAACCGCGCGATCCGGGTCCCGGTAAAGCCACTTGGCGATGGCGCCGCTTTCCGCATCGACGCGGATTCCGAGCCGCCGGAAAGCCCAGCAATCGTACGCCACCGATACAAAAAAGCTCGCGGGCAAGCGGTTCGCCGCCGCGATCTTGCAACCGATCAGCGAGACCTTGCCGCCGAATCCCATGGCGCCCACGCCGAGCTGGTTTGCTTCCCGCATGATCTCCTCTTCAAGCTTCGCCAACTCCGGGTTGGGGTTCACATCGTCCAATGCGCGGAAAAGTTGGTTCTTAGCGAGATCGTATCCGTGCGCTCGATCGCTCCCGATGCATACACCCAATGCGCCGGGCGCGCAACCTTGTCCCTGCGCTTGCCAAACGGCGTGCAAGATGCACTTGCGAACGCCTTCCAGATTGCGGTCCGCGCGCCCCAAACGATCGAGCGAACAGGGCACGGAATACTGAATATTTTTGTTTTCGCAGCCACCGCCCTTCAGGATCAGCTTCACCTCGATCTCATCCTCTTCCCATTGCTCGAAATGAATCACCGGCGTTTCTTCGCCGAGATTATCGCCCGAGTTTTTGCCTGTAAGCGAATCGACGGAATTGGGGCGCAGCTTGCCGCGGCGTGTCGCTTCCGCAACGGCCGCGCGAATCGTTCGTCCAATTTGAATCTGATTCACGCCAACGGGAGCGTGCACCAGAAATGTCGGCATGCCCGTGTCCTGGCAGATGGGCTGCTCATCATCGGTTGCCATATCGATGTTCGACAGAATAATCCCAAGCGCCTGCGACGACTGCGTATTCGGTCTTTCGGCGAGGCCGGCGGCTGCCATCGCGGCGCGTACGTCGGGCGGAAGATTCGTCGATGTTTGGGTAATCAACTCAATCAGGCTGTCTTGAAGGAATTGCATGGCGCCTCTATTTTAGACGCAATGCAGCACCGGCACTCACGGCCACGCTGCAATTCATCCCGGGGCGGATGTTTGCGTTTGGGCTTACGAAGCCGGCGATCGCCTCTCCATTGTTTACCCGCTTTACGGCTGCTGGGATCGCGTCGATTTGCAGGTCCGGTATCGCGACGGAGACCGCCTGGCCTGGGGTGAGCCTGGTGAGCGTCGCGGGGTCCGCCGGGAAGGCCGCTTCAAGCAAAGAGAGATCCACGGCGATGCGAAACAGCTCGCTCGCATCCTCCGGCCCAAGCATTTTGCCTGCTTCGCCTCTGCGCGCGACCACGATTCCCGTTACGGGAGAGTGGACGTCGGCGGCCGCGAGATTCGCCTGCGTTTCTTCCAGCTGCTGGTTCTTATCGTCGATAGCGCGCTTGGCGGATTGCAGCTCTTGCGCGAGACTCGCAACGCGGTCGCCGGCCTGCCGCGAGAGCGCATCGAGACTTTGCAAGTCGGCCTGCGCGGATTCGAATTCGCGCTTCGATTTTTCATACACCAGACGCGGCGTCGCGCCCTCGCTTTGCAGCATGGCTTGCCGGCTATAAATCTTTCCGGTCCGTTCCGCCTCATCCTTGGCGCGCGTGGCATCGGTGGCGGCGCGCGACGCTTCGAGGCGCGCCGCAATGATCGCGCTTTCGAGCGAATTTATCCTGCCTTGAGCGGTTTCGACATCCTTCGCCGCCGCCTCGCGGGCGGTTTCGAGACCGGGGTTGACGATGCGCGCGAGCAGTTGTCCTTCGTAAACGTCCTGGCCCGGATCCACAAGAAACGAGCCGACTTCCCCGTTGACCGTCGCCCTAACCGGAACGGAGTGTTGGGCGCGGACCTTGCCGGGGAATGCGACGGTGGCGGGCCCGGCCTTTTCGACTTTGCGTTCGATTTTCGGTGGAGGAGTCGCTGGCTTCTTCGGCTGGCGTAAGAAGTAAAATGCCGATCCGGCGATCAGGATTAGAAGGACGATTAGAGCTTGAACCACAAATGCCCGCTCATCAATCGCCGTTTATCGCGTGCCGCCGGATCGAAACCGCCTTTCCGGTATTTTCGTCCACTTCGACGATCACCGAATGCAATTCGACCCCGCCATTTGCCGCTTCCATGCGGCCGGGCATGGCGCTCATAAATCGCTGCATGATTATCGACTTATCCACGCCGATAACCGAATCGTATGGGCCAGTCATTCCCGCATCCGTCTGATACGCGGTCCCGCCCGGGAGGATGCGCGAATCGGCCGTGGGAATGTGCGTGTGCGTTCCGATTACAGCCGAAACACGGCCATCGAGGTACCAGCCCATCGCCATCTTTTCACTCGTAACCTCGGCATGAAAATCGACGAAACGAACCTTAATGGCGGGATCGAGAGCGGCGAGTATTTCATCCGCTTTGCGAAAGGGGCAGTCGGTCGAAGCCATGTAGACGCGGCCTTGCAGATTCAGAACCGCGCAGGAAAGACCCTCGCGCGTCTTGCACACCACCAGTCCGCTGCCCGGTGAACTGCCGGGATAATTCGCCGGACGCAGCAGGTTCGGGCGCTTGTTGAGGTAATCGTAAATTTCTTTCTTGTCCCAGACGTGATTGCCGGTCGTGATGACGTCGAGACCCAGGCCAAACAACTCTTCGGCAAGGTTAGGCGTAATGCCGAACCCGCCAGCCGAATTTTCGCCATTGGCGATGGCGAGATCGATTTTCTGCGCGTCGCGGATGTCCCGCAGATGGTCGGCGACAATCTTGCGTCCCGCGGATGCAAAGATATCCCCGATAAATAAAATTTTCAAAATCGAGACGTAACCGCCCCTTCGGAAGCCGAACCCACCAACGCGCAATATTTCGCGAACACGCCGGTCGCATAGCGCGGCGCGGGCGCCTGCCAGCTTTCGAGACGCGCGGCAATCTCCTTTGCCGGAAGTTCCAAGTCCATGGCCCCGGCGTCCACGTCGATGGTCACGATATCGCCTTCCCGTATGGCCGCGATCGGGCCGCCGTTGGCGGCTTCGGGCGCGACATGGGCGATCATGAATCCGTGGGTGGCGCCGCTAAATCTCCCATCGGTCACCAGCGCGACCGTCTCCGAAAGACCCACGCCGACGATCGCGCCCGTTACGCCTAGCATTTCCCGCATGCCGGGGCCGCCGCGCGGACCTTCGTAACGAATCACAACCACATCGCCCGCTTGAATCTTGCCGCCCTGAACCGCTTGCATCGCGTCTTCTTCGCGATCGAACACGCGAGCCGGACCGCGATGCTTCTTCTTCTCATGCCCGGCGAGCTTGATCACGCAGCCATCGGGCGCAAGCGTACCGCGAAGGATCGCAAGGCCGCCGCTCGCTTTCAATGGCCGATCGAGAGGCCGTATAACCTCCTGCCCCGGCGTTTCGCGCGCGTCCTTGGCTTCCTCCGCGAAGGTACGTCCGGTGCAGGTGAGCGTGGAGCCATCTACATAATTCCCTTCCAGCAGCCGGTTCGCGATTACTGGAATTCCGCCGGCTTTATCCACGTCCACCGCCACATACTTGCCGCCCGGTTTGAGATCGACGAAAAGCGGCGTGCGATTGCTAATGGTTTGAAAATCGTCCATCTGCAATTCGACGCCGGCTTCGCGCGCCATTGCCAGAAGATGCAGCACCGCATTGGTGGAGCCGCCGCTCGCGGCCACCCCGGCAATTGCATTCTCGAACGCTTGACGGGTGGCGACATCGCGCGGCTTGATTCCGTTGCGGATGCAATTCATGATCACTTCACCGCAGCGAAATGCCACGGCTTCCTTCCGCTTATCCACTTGCGGCACGGCGGCGGTCCCCATGGGAGAAAGGCCGATCAGCTCCATCACGGTCGCCATGGTGTTGGCGGTGAACTGTCCGCCGCAGGCGCCCGCGCCGGGGCAGGCGTGGTTCTCGATTTCGAGCAACTCTCGATCCGACATGCGTCCCGCCGCATTTGCGCCGACCGCTTCGAAGACATCCTGAATCGTGATGTCGTGGCCGTTGTGGCGGCCGGGAAGGATCGACCCGCCATAGAGAATCACGCCGGGGATATTTAAGCGCAGCAATGCCATTCCCGCGCCCGGGATGGTTTTATCGCAAGCTACCAGCGCGACTAATCCGTCGAACATGTGCCCGCGCGCGACGAGCTCGATCGAATCGGCTATCACCTCGCGACTCACCAGAGACGCCTTCATGCCTTCGGTGCCCATGGTGATGCCGTCGCTGATGGCGATGGTGTTGAACTCCATGGGAGTGCCGCCCGCGGCGCGGATACCGGCTTTGACGTGAACCGCGAGGTCCCGCAATTTGTAATTGCAGTTCATCGTTTCGGTCCATGTGTTGGCGATTCCGACGATCGGTTTCTTCAAATCCTCGTCGGTGAACCCGATGGCTTTCAGGTAGCTGCGCGCGGGCGCGCGATCGCGGCCCTGCGTGATGGTGTAGCTATTCAATTGCATGGGATGTTTTATCTTGCCATAGTGTGTCGTGGCACGAGTGCCCGCGCCACATGGCCGTCCACGCTTACTCCGGCAACGCGAACGTTAGCACGGCGGCTCCCGACGGCATCGTCACATACTGGCGTCCATCCACCATATAGGTGATCGGCGATGTTACCAGCCGGTTGCCGGTGTTGATCTTCCAGAGATTCTTGCCGGACACCGCGTCGAAGGCCATCAAGTATCCATCCTCGTCGCCGGCGAAAATCAAGTTGCCGGCAGTCGAAAGAGTTCCCGCCCACGGCGCGCGGAAATAGCGGAAATCCCACTTGGTCTCGCCCGTCAGCGGATCGAGCGCCTTCAGCATGCCCCACTCCTTCTCGTCGGTCGCCCCGCGAAACACGCTGCCCCAATAGGCCTTTCCCTGAACGTAAACGGGCGGCTCGGAATAAAAGACGTCGCATTGTTCCCGGACCGCGAAGTAAAACAGCTTCGTCTGCGGGTTGTAGGACGGAGCCATCCAGTTGGCGGCTCCCGCCAAGCCGGGACATTGACGGTTCCCTTCCGGCGTAGGCTCGGTGTTTGGCATTAAGATGGGCCGCCCCTTACTATCGATCTCCTTGGCCCAAGTCTGCCGGGCGAAAGGTTTTCCCATCAGATACTCGCCAGTCTCGCGATCGAGCACATAAAAAAACGCGTTGCGATTGGCTTGCACCAAAAGCTTGCGCGGACGGCCCTTCCAATCGAGATCGAGTAGCATCGGCGTTTCCGCCGCATCCCAATCGTGTGTATCGTGGGGCGTGAACTGGAAATGCCACTTCAATTTTCCGGTGTCGGGATCTAACGCGATCAGAGAACAGGAGTAGAGATTATCGCCCTTGCGCACGTCTCCGTAGAGATCGGGGCCCGGATTGCCAACGCCCCAATAGAGCGTGTTGAGCTTGGGGTCGTAGGTGCCGGTCATCCAGGCGGGCGCGCCGCCGCGCATGCCCGAATCGCCCATCCACGTTTCGCTGCCCGGCTCACCTGGCGCGGGAATCGTGTAAAAGCGCCAGGACCGCTTGCCCGTGGTCGCATCGTAGGCGTCGATGAATCCTCGCACGCCTTGTTCGCCGCCCGAAATCCCCACGATCACCTTGTCTTTAATCGCCAGCGGCGCAAGGCTGGCATAGTGCGTTCCCGGTTTCCAGGGGGACATCTCCGCCTGCCACAGAAGCCTGCCGGTCTTCGAATCGAGCGCGACGACATTGGAATCCGGCGTAACCATGAACAAGCGGTCGCCTAAGACGGCGAGACCGCGATTCACTCCGCCGGCGACTTTACGATCCGGAGGGAATGCGTGCTTGTACTGCCAGAGCTGCCGGCCGCTGCGCGCGTCGACGGCAAACGCGATGCCATGCGGCGCGGTGAAGTACATGATTCCATCGACAACCAGCGGGACGGTTTCAAACGCGCCGGTCTCGCCCGTCTGGAACAGCCACTCCAGGCGAAGGTTTTTCACGGTCGACGTATCGATCTGCTTGAGATCGCGATGACGGACGGCGGAGTAATCTCCCCAGTACGTGAGCCAGTTCCGCTGCTCCTTCAAGGCATTGACTAACCTGTCGTAACTTACATTGGTTTGCGCCGGCAGCAGAATGGCGCCGAGTAGAGTGAGAATAACCGTTCGCATTAGTGGATACCTTTCGCTTTCATGGCGTCGGCTCCGGCCGCAAGGCCGCCCCGCAAGCTATCTAAGTATGCCAGCAGGTTTTGCATGTCCGCGGCCGGCATCGACTTATAACTTGGCATCAGCGACTTAGTCTCATGAATTACTTCCTTAAGCCGGCTCTTATCGTACATGGCAAACTTTTGATTGCGAAGCCGGAGTTGGAGAGTGAAGGTGTCCTCATTGACGCGCATCCCCGTCGTCCGCTTCCCGTCTTTGGTAACAATGGTGACTCCTTCGTATTCCTGCGGGATATCGGCGGACGGTTCGACCAGGGATTCGTGAATATAATCGGAGGAGCGGCCGCCGCCCACGCGCGTGAGATCCGGTCCAAAGATGCTGCCTTCGCTTCCAACGCGATGACATCCGCCGCATCCGCTGCGCTCATATACTTTGCGGCCTGCCGCGGGATCGCCCGGCACTGGGGTATTCTTTACGTTCGACCCGCCAAGGTGACGGATGTACTGGACCAACCTATCGAGATCGTCCTTCTCGATGCTGTCGAACGATGGCATCGTCGTGCCGGGGACGCCATTCAGAATGACGCTCTTGATTTCCGCATCCGTCGACCCCTGCACAAGCTTGGCTGAAATCAGGCTCGGCCCCCGTCCACCCGTTGCCGTCAACCCATGGCAAAATGCGCAATTGCCGCGGAACACCGCTTTGGCTTGGGCCAGATCCTGCTCGTTTTGACACCAAGCGGGAAGAGAGACGAGGAGAAAGATTGCAAGAAGGAGCAGCTTCATAAAAGAAAATAGCACTCTCAACGTTATGGCTTCAAAACCTTGACGACATAATAGCTGACGGATAGCGGAACATCCTTGAACCAATGAGGAGTGCCCGCCGGCACCACGATTACGTCGCCCTTCGTCAGACGATGGGTTTCCCCTCCCGTGATATCCGAGCCGAGATACTGGCCGGGCTTGGTCGATTTTCCGCCGACCATGGTTCCCCCCGTCACGAAAGTCGCTTCTCCATCCATCACGTAGATGACATCCGTTTCTTTGTCGTGCACTTCAACTTGGCCGGCCTTGTCGCGATGGCTCCCGGAAACCGTGAAACCCTGTCCGGCGGCTATCGGGCCGCCCTTGTTGAGCGCGGCCGCCGTCTTGTCATGATCGACGTAGATGACCCCCGAAGAAGCGCCGCTTGCCGCGCCCAGGAATAATCCCGCCGCTAAGGTTATTGAAGCTTGCATTAAGTTCATATGTTTCTCCTCGACCGTTCCAAGATTGATTCCTCCGTGTTTGTACCGGATGTTCGACTGAGTATATCGGAAAAGCGGGTGGACCGCGCCGATGCGCCGGTGGGCCGAAGATTACCGGTAGGTCTTATCGTCCAGACGGGTGAAATCGGTTCCGGAATCCATCACGCCCAAAGTGACGATGCCGAAAGTGAAAATGGCGGTCCCCGGCTCCAGATGGCCTCCGAAGGCCTTATCCGGAGTCGCCAATGTCATGTGGGCGTGAATTTTGCCGTCGATGACATATCCGTTCATGCCGATTATGTCGGCCGGCGCGGTCGGATTCTTTTCGAAAATATTCTTCGACGGAAACGTCCGGTTACTGACTTGGTGGACTTGGTATCCGGTAACCGAACCGGCACCGGCTAAGATCACGGCATTCTTGATTTTCTCCAGCTTCACCATTTTTTCAATGCCCGCGAGCAGGTCCGTGTCGAATTTGAAACGCAGGACGACGATTCGGTCGAAATGGCCTTGGATGGCATAAACGTCCGGCACCTTATCGCTGTTTGGCTTGGAGTCTTCGGCGGGGTTGGGTGCGGCGTTAACGATTTCCCGCCGCGTCTCTTGGGCGCATAAAACGTGGGCGAACAAGGCGCTCGTTACTGCGAGAACGACGAATAAGTTTTTCATAGTGTTAATTATTGCCTTGGTATAGACTACTACTCTGTAATACAATCGCATGAAACGGAGGCGTGTGCCTTCCGGATCTACGCTTCGAAGGCTGATCAAAATATGAGAAAACAAACTTCCGCGTTCTTGCTAACGCCTCTCCTGAGTTTGATGCTCACGGCTGGTATTGTCATCCCCTCCGTGTTCGGACAATCGACTACCGGTTCCGTGTCGGGAACAGTAACCGATCCGAACGGCGCTGTCATCGCCGGCGCGGAGGTGCAAGCCCGGCGGATTGCGACAGGTCAGGTCCTTAACGCAATCACCACGGATTCCGGCATCTTTGTGTTCCCGAGCGTTCCCGTCGGAACTTACACCATTACGGCGGAACATCCCGGATTCAAGAGAACGGTCCAAGAAGATGTCGAAGTACGGGTCGCCTTGCGCGAAACGGTGGACTTCAAGCTGCAAGTGGGCAACGTCCAGCAGAGCGTAAACGTTGAAGCGCAAGTGTCGCAGCTTGAGACCGACACGCCGCAGCAAGGCGAGAACCTCAGTCCGAAGCTTTTGATGACGCTGCCGATCTACGCGGGCGGTCTTCGCAGCGCCGAAGCGTTTCTCGGCTACATGGCGGGCGTCAATTCCACGTCCGAACTGAGTATCAACGGCTCGGGCGGCCGCGCGCGCGAGGTAATGATCGACGGCGCCAGCCTGACGATCCCCGAATCCGG
The DNA here is from genome assembly GCA_051003795.1 of Bryobacteraceae bacterium. Lineage (GTDB taxonomy): Bacteria > Acidobacteriota > Terriglobia > Bryobacterales > Bryobacteraceae > JALYXS01. The sequence continues at coordinate 12,496 of JBPCKZ010000110.1, forward strand.
CGGAACGGTTTTCAACTTCCCCGGCATCGAGGCGTTCAACGAAATGCGCCTGATCACATCCACGTATAACTCCGAATACGGGCGTCTGGGCGGCGGCATCGAGTTGATGGTTACCCGGTCGGGCACGAACGCGGTGCACGGGGCGGCGTTCCTGAACATGCGCCGCGATATATGGGATGCCGCGGGCTGGACCTCGAATTCCAACCCTCGCAATCCCGCGGGTTTTCGGGCGAAGGAGCGATACAACGAAGAGGGCGGGGCGATGGGCGGCCCAGTGTATATTCCGAAAGTTTACGACGGACGCAACAAGACATTTTTTTACTTCACCTACGCGAAGGACGTTCGCCCGGCCACCATCAGCGCGCAAACTCCGAACGACACGCTGCCGACGGCGCTGATGAAGCAGGGCATTTTCTCGGAAGTCGCGCCCATCTTCGATCCAGCGACCACCACGACGATAAACGGCGTCTCCACGCGGCAGCAGTTCCCCGGAAACATCATTCCGGCAAGCCGCTGGAGCAAGGTCAGCAAGAACGTCATTCCGCTCATTCCCGATCCCAACCAGGCCGGCGTTACGGGGAACTACGCTTTCCTGAATTCGAGCGTTCACACCGATTACATCTACTCGATCAAAGCGGACCATGCGATCACGGCCAGCAACCGGGCTTCGTTTTTCATGACGCGCGAGAGCCAGGTCGACAACGGCATCGCGCTATTGCCCGGACCTTTGAGCAACGGCCTGCTGCAGGGGCAGTATCCCGATAACTACCGGGCCAACGACGACTGGATCTTCTCGCCGACGCTGCTGCTGCACTCCACGTTCGGCGTCAGCCGCCAGCGCCAGCACTGGAACAACCCGCTCCAAAAGGGTTACGGGTCCAGGATCGGCCTGCCGCTCACCGGCGACTCCGACGCGTTCCCCATCGTCAACTTCGAGACGGACGCGCTCACCAACTGGGGCATGAATCAGGGCAAGGTCGATAACGGCGGACAGTTCAATACCACGATCCAGTACAGCCAGCAGTTGAGCTGGGTGCATGGCAAGCACGAGTTCAAGTTCGGCATGGATATCCGGAGTTTGCGAACCATTGGCCAGGACTTGGCGGGAACCAATGGATCGTACTCTTTCTCGCGAGCGCAAACGGCCGATCCGGCGCATTTGACGACCACCGGAAACGCCTTCGCCAGTTTCCTGCTGGGGACTGCCGATCAGGGGAGCGCGACGGCGCTGCCGATCACGTTTGCCCAGATCCGCTACTCTTACTTTGCGGGATTCGTCCAGGACACGTGGCGCCTGACGCCCAAGCTCACTCTCGAGCTCGGCTTACGCTACGAAATACCCGTGGGTTGGCACGACAAGAGCGGCAACTATTCCACGCTGGACATCGCCAAAGCGAATCCGGGCGCGAATAACCTTCCGGGCGCGCTCGATTTCGGCGGTTCCGGCCCGGGGCGCACGGGCAAGACGCTGCTGTTCCCCACTGATTTCAGCGATGTCGGGCCGCGCCTCGGCGCCGCGTACCGCCCGTTCGATAAGACGGTAATCCGGGGCGGATTCGGCATCTATTACCAGACCCTCGGAAATGGCGGCTGCGGATGCACGGATGGATTCAACGGGACGTTGGCGCAGCTTTCCGATGGCCTGAATCCGGCATTCAATTGGGACAACAACGGCGTGCAGCCACCCGCAGGCTATAAGCCTCCCCCGTTCATCGATCCCAGCGCCGACAATTTCACAAACGCCGTGTTCCGCACCGGTCCCACCTTCGGAGTCGCGCCGCGCGTCTATAATTACAGCCTCACGGTGCAGCACGAACACAAGGGTTTCCTGTTCGAAGGGGCGTACATCGGCAACCGGGCGCACCGCCTGAATTCGACTATCGAGTTGAACCAGCTTCCGGTGAAGGATCTGGCGCTGGGGTCGCTTCTTGGAAAGAAAATAACCGATCCCGCAGTGGTCGCGGCCGGTTACAAAGAGCCGTTCCCGGGCTTTGCCGCGGGATGGGGCGGCGGGGCGACCCTGGCTCAGGCCCTACGTCCGTATCCGCAGTACGGAGCTATCTACGACGCGAATGCCGGCGTCGGCAAGCTGTGGTACGACTCGTTCCAGGCGAAAGTCGAGCGGCGTTTCAGCGGGTTGCAATTGGTGGGCACGTATGTTTTCTCAAAGAACCTGACACTGCTGCACTACCGCCAGATTTTCAGCCAGAGCACCCAGGTCCAGACACAGGACGCTTACAACATCAACGACGCGAAGACTGTCTCGCCGCTCGATCTAACACACGTCGCCAATTTCCTGACCAGTTATGAATTGCCGTTCGGCCGCGGCAAGAAGTTTCTTGGCTCGTCCGGGCGGCTGGCGAATCTGCTGGTCGGCGGGTGGATCGTTTCGGCCGCGCAGCAGTATCGTAGCGGAGCGCCCCTCGAAGTGGTCACGCCAGGCAATCCGCTCGGCGCGGGCGAGCTCTTCAGCCGGGTCACTAAGGCGGTGCTTACCGGCTCTCCGATCCGGACGGGCGTCTCCCGTACTGCCCTCGATCCCAACAACCCGAACGTCCGCTGGTTCAACTCCGGCGCTAATTCCCCGTTTGCGGTGGCGCCGGCCTACACGCTGGGAAATGCCTCCCTCTACTACGAAGATTTTCGCAACCCGCCGTTTTTCAACGAAAACATCTCCATTCTGAAGAATTTCATCGTCACCGAATCGGTTCGTCTGCAATATCGCGCGGACGCAATCAACGCGTTCAACCGCACCGATTTCGGCTCGATCAACGGCACGGTCGGAAACGTCAACTTCGGCCGTCCGCAGGGCGTGCAGGACGGTCCGCGCATCATCACCATGGGAGTGCGTCTGGAGTTCTAAGTGGCGAGGGCGCGCATGAGACCCTGGTAGGGTGCAAGCCGGAGGCGCGCCGCGTAAGATCCTCATATCGGCGGGCGAAGCTTCGGGCGACCTCTACGCCGCGCTGCTGGTGGAAGAACTGCGGCGCCGCTGGCCGGAAACGGAGTTCCTGGGCTGCGTTGGGCCGCGCTTGCGGCGGGCGGGGGTCCGTGACGTCATCCGGGCGGAAAGCCTGGCCGTCGTCGGCTTGCTGGAGGTCGTCCGGCACATTCCCCGGATCTATCGGCAATACCGCAAGTTGCTGGCCGCCGCCCGCCAAGAGAAGCCGGAACTCGCAATCTTGACGGATTCCCCCGATTTTCACTTGCGCGTGGCGCGCCGACTGCACCGGTGGGGCGTCCCCGTCATTTACCTGGTGGCCCCCCAGGTTTGGGCGTGGCGAAAAGGACGGCTTCCGCTTATGCGCCGCGTCTTGACGCGCCTGCTCTGCATCTTCCCATTTGAGGAGAAGTTCTTTCGCGAACACGGCGTTCCGGTCACCTACATTGGCCATCCACTAGCGGGGCTGGTTCGTCCTTCGATGGCCAAACCCGATTTTTTTCGGAAACATGGCTTGCCCGACGAACGTCCATTGATTGCGGTGCTCCCCGGCAGCCGGCGCGGCGAAGCGGCGCGCCATTTACCCGAGTTGCTGGGCGCAATCGAACTTATTCGCAAGGAGCGCCCCGCTACCTTCGTGCTTCCAGCATCTTCAAATACCGGAACGGCCTTTTTTCGGGAACGGATTGGCGAGTCCGGCATCCAAGTGATAGAGGGTGAGGCTTGGGATGCCATCGCGCATGCCGACCTGGCTTTGGCCGCTAGCGGAACGGTGACGGTGGAGGCAGCGCTGCTGGGGACCCCCATGATCGCTTTTTACCGCGTAAATCCGCTAAGTTGGCTGATAGGCAAGATGCTGGTGCGAGTGCCGTTTTTCTCGATGGTAAATCTGATCGCCGAACGCAAAATCGTGCCTGAGCTGATGCAATCCGATATGACCGCGCGGCGCATTGGCGATGAGGCGAATTCGCTCCTCGGAGACCAAGACCGGCGGCTGCGGATGAAGCGGGATTTAGCGGAGGTCGCGGCGAAATTGTCGGATCGGGGTGACGCGATCGCGAGAGCCGCGGACGCGATTGTCGCTATGAGGGAGGATCGAGTTGTCCAGTTGCAAGCTAATTAGAATTTCCGCCGGACTTATCTGGGTGCCGCTGCTTTTGTCGGCGCGGATCTTATCGGCGCAAAGCTCCGACCAGCTCCATCGTTCCCGCATCGACGTGGATCACTATGCCATCGACGCGGAGATCAACCAGCACACGCAATCCCTGACGGCTCGGGTCGTGGTCCGCTTGACCGCGCTCGACGACAACATCCGGGACGCCGCGTTCGAACTGAACAATGCGCTGAACGTCTCGAAGGTTGTGGACGACGGCGGAAAACAGATCTCGGCCAACCGCTCGCAATCCGATTCGACCGTGCGGCTCAGCTTTCCCGACGCTCTCCCGAAAGGTAAGCCGGTTACCCTAACGTTCACCTACGAAGGCCGCCTGAGCGGCACCGAAGATTCCCCCGTTTACGGAATAAAGTTCGCCGCGATCCACGACGATTACGCATTCCTGCTTTACCCGGCGCGGTGGTTTCCGGTTAGCGGATACAGCACGAACCGGTTTTCCGCGGACCTGAACATCACGGTCCCCGCCGGAAATCGCGTGATCGCGAGCGGCGTCGAAACATCGCGCGAAACGGGCAATAAGACGATCTATACCTTCCAGTTTCAACACGCTTCGTTTCCCGGCAGCATTGCCGTGGTGCGCGGCCAGCCGGTGAAGGCCAATACGGACGGGCTTACGACAACGGTTTATTTTCGCGATCCCGAGCGCGCCATGGCCAATGTGTACGGCCAAGAGGCGGCCCAAATGGTGAATTATTTTTCCGGATTGTTCGGCCCCGCGCCTTACGCGAATCTGACATTGGTCGAGACCGAAAGCGGCGCTCCCAACGGATACTCCGCGCCGGGACTCGTGTTCCTGAGCCCTCGCGGGATTGGCAAGGATGTCAACGCGAAGGTGCTCGCGAACCAGGTCTCGCGGCAGTGGTGGGAGGAGGAGGTTTCTCCGGCAACCCGGAATCATCTGTGGCTCGAAAATGGCTTGGCCGCCTATTCGGAAGCGCTCTGGACGGAGCACGCCAGCGGGCCGGGCGCGCTGCAATCGTTGATGAAGGATGTTTCCGTCGAAGCGCTTACGGTCGATAACGTTCCAATCGTTCAATCCGCGCGTTTGGAAGATTATTCGCCCGAACTTTGGGCGTTGACCGCCAGCAAGGGCGCGGAAGTATTGAATATGCTTCGGTACGTGATGGGCGACGAGAAGTTTTATCAGACGCTGAAGCAGTTCGCCAAGCAGTACGCCTGGAAGTCCGCGACCACTGAAGATTTCCGCAAGGTTGCGGAAGCCGTGGCGGGCCAGGATTTGAAATACTTCTTCATCCAGTGGATCGAATCGAGCGGCGCGCCGGAATTCAAGCTGGAATACACGGTATTCCGCACGCAGAAGGGCTTCCGGGTGGTCGGCAAGATCTCCCAGGATCTCGATACGTTCCGCATGCCCGTGGATCTGAAGATCGAGACGGAAGGAAATCCGGAGGAGAAGCGCGTGGAAGTGGCCGGGACGTCGTCCGAGTTTTCCGTCGATACGTTCGGTAAGCCGAGAGCGGTGACTATCGATCCGAACGGCCGCGTGCTGCGCTACAGCAACGCGGTCCGGGTCTCGGTGGCAATCCGGCGCGGAGAGCAGTACGCGGAGATCAGCGAATTCACCGAGGCGCTGAAAGAATATCAGAAGGCGCTCGAGACAAGCCGGAACAGCTCATTGGCGCACTACCGCATTGCCGAGGTTTATTTCCTGCAAAATAATTATCAGTCCGCCGCGAACGAGTTTCGCGAAGCGCTGAATGGCGATCTCGATCCCAAGTGGGTGGAGGTTTGGGCGCACATCAACTTGGGGAAGATCTTCGATATCACCGGCCAGCGCGAACGCGCGGTGAACGAATATACGCAGGCGCAGCGCACGCGCGACAACACGCAGGGAGCGCAGGACGAAGTGGCGAAGTATATCCGCACGCCCTACGATCGCAAGAAGAACGACAGCGTGTAATGCGGCAACAGCCAGCTTCCGCGCGCGGTTGGCAGCAGCTATTGCTATTCTCCAAGCGGAGGCCTGATCCTCCAGCGTGCCCGAGAAGGCTGAAGCTAAAAATTGAGCCATATAATCACGGGTCGGGTTTCTTGCCCGTTGCCCAGTCAAAGAAACGCTGCAGCCTGTCGAACTGAGATGCCGGTATTAGAATCCTGCCGTCTAGGAGGCACACCCGATCGGACCCCGGAAACTTCTGATTGGACGAAATATTTAGCTCGGAGATGCTGGGCATTGGTGCTTGGATTTCCACAGGGTGGCTTTCCCCGCCTGCACGCGAACAGCGCCCGAAGCGATATTCGCCGGTCGTTGCCCATTTGCGCACGCGAACAGCGACACGAAAACTACTGCGGAGCAGAGCGACCTTAGGGTCGTGGCCGACAGCATTGGCTGGTATCGGCTTCCAGACATGGTTTAAACGTCGAGCTAGATGCACCTTTGCTTAAGATTGTTTCCTGCCCGGTCGCGCCATTATAAATGTGCCGGTAAGATATTTCTCCAAGTAGTTGAACTCTACCTCTCTCTTTTCATTCGATTTCGTCGCGCCGACGGAAGAGCGATTGAAGATTTCGTGAATCGTGAACGGCACGGAGAATATCGACGCCGTCGGGCAGCGGCCTGTAAAGTATCGGTATGTGCTCAAACCCCGCGACGCGAAACACGCGCAACGGCTTCAGCGCCGGTTGCTTCAGGCGGGACGACCATCCGATATTGCGATGAGTAGCAAAGGAGCCCAAACGTTTCGTGCGCGGCTGCGAGAAACCGTAGACCGACCTCGATATTGGCCTCACGGGCCAGGTAATCCGCATAATCGTCGAGGTCGCTGTCGGCTTTGGGCTTAACCGTGTAGCGGGCGCTCAACGCGCGCCGGTCTTTTGATGGCATTCAATCAGCCGGCGGCGCTTCTCTTCCCAATACTTCTCGTCGGCCTCTTTCGACTCGCCGGAGTTAAGTCCTTCCAGGGCTAGCGATGCGAGTTCCTGTTCGGCCTGCTCGTCGTCACGAACAATACGCTCAACACAAGCCTCGATGGTCAGGCCTTCGGCATCGGCTCTGGTTCGTAGCCTCGCTTCAACTTCGGGATGCATGGCAATGCTCATAAAAACAGTCTCGCACTCGACGCGACCAAAAACCTTCGGGAGGCGATCACGCTCTGGCTCGATTCGTCCCATCGCGAGAACCTGCTCCATGGTGTACGGATACTCCGCCGGAAACGCACTCTCTTCGAGTTGGGATTCGGCAACCGCGCAATCGACCGCGCCCTCGTAAATTTCGCTCCACCGCTCGGCCATATATCGCTTCAAACCAGGCATGCTCCCCAATCGGCGCAGAACGTCCGTCCTTTGTACGCGGATTGTAGCCGCCCAGCTAGGAGAGCGCTCGTCCGGCTGGCAATCCCACTTGAGTAGATGGCTGATGAGAACGGCCAGCCTGCTCTCCAACTCATTCTTATCGCGATTGCCCATGTCTTCGATCTCTTCGGCCAGGTGCTCGGCATCAAGCCGATCAAATTCGGCCGCGCGCACGAGCGCCACCGTTTTCTGCGTCCACTCGTAGAAATCCTGGTCGTAGAGCACGGGCATCACATGTAGTGTTACGCCGCCGGCGGGGTAGTCCGTCGCGGAGCCCGTTTAGTCGTAGATGTCTTGCGCGGACGCTTGACCGTGTTCCCGTCCACTTCCGGTCCGGAACCTCCGGCCGTCTTCCTGGGAGACCGCTTCACGCGCGGACTTTGCGCCGTGGGCTGCCCCGCCACCACCGGCTGCTTCTCCTCTTCGTCCGGCTGTTCGTCGGAGACGACGGGCGGCTCCGGCTCCGCAATGGCCGGCGGATGAAACTCCGGTCCCAGATAAACCTGTAGACCTTTCTCCTCGCTCGGCTCCACGCGCACCACGGACTTATCCTGCGCGAAATTCAATAACTCGGCAAACTCCTGGAATCCGAAGGTCTTCCAATCGTAGTTCGGCGCCTCTTCCTTCACCCAAGCCCGCAGCTCGTCGGCGGTGACGCCCTCTTCCATTTCGAGGCGGTGATTCTCCAGAACGTCGCGCAGCGCCGGCAGGGCTTCTTCCGGACGAGCCGTCTTCTCGGCGCCATGTCCGTGTTTTCGCTGGATCATGTAGCGGCCTTCGCCGCCCGTAACCAGCACATGATCCGCCTTGCGGAGGCGCTCGACGAAGTCGGTGAAGGAATTCGCTCCGTACGCCTTCTCGCTGAAGGTCGAATCGAGCTGCAGCATGGTCGATTTCAGAAGCCCAAGCTGCGGCCGTACTTCGCGGCGTTCAAGAACCTGTAGCGCGCGCTCGACGAGCGGCATTGCCTGGGCGAGATCGAGGGCCGGCGGACGCCGCCCCTGTCCTCCGCGCTGATGCGGCGGCCCGGAATGCTGCGATGACGGCCGGTGATGCGGCGCAGCCTGCGGTTCGGCGCGCGATTGCGCGGGACTCTCGCCTTGCTCCTGCTGGGGTTGCTGCGGCGGACTTTGGCGCGGCTGCCTCGGTTCATCGAGAAGCGACTCATAGCTGATGAACTCGTGGCAGTTTTTTTGCAGAATCGTGCTCGTGAAAGCGCGCCCGCCAACGACGAAAATCGTCTTGTCGTACTGTTTCAGCTTATTGACCAGCGCGATGAAATCGCTGTCGCCGCTTACGATCGCGTATGCATTGATGTGATCGTGAGTGAAAGCCATCTCGAGAGCGTCGAGCGCCAAGTTGATATCCGCGCCGTTCTTATCGCCGCGCGGCGAGGGATCGCGCTGCACCATCTGAACGGCATGTTCCGCCAGTTGGCGCGTGGAAGTCTCCTGTCGCCCCCAATTGGCGTAAGCGATCTTCGTGACGATTTCGCCCCGTTCTTTCAATGCGTCGAGCACGGCGGCAACGTCGAATTCCCGTTGCAGCGTGGATTTGACGCCGATCTCGATATTATCGAAATCGATAAAACAAGCTATTTTCAACTGCTTTTCCATGCGAAAATTTAACCTTTTTGGGGTGGCGCTATGCGCCCGGCCCGCGAATGAATTTGACAATTTCCTCTAGTGACGTTCCCGGTTGGAATACGGCGGCCACGCCCTGCCGCTTCAAGGAGTCCGCATCCGCGTCCGGAATGATCCCGCCGACGACCACTCGGACATCGGTCATTTCCTTCTCGCGAAGCAACTCCATCAGACGCGGGACGATCGCATTATGCGCGCCCGAAAGAATCGAAAGCCCGATCACCTGCACGTCTTCCTGCAAGGCCGCGCTGACAATCATTTCGGGTGTCTGCCGCAAACCAGTATAGATTACTTCCACGCCGGCGTCGCGAAGGGCGCGCGCGATGACCTTCGCGCCGCGATCGTGCCCGTCCAATCCCGGCTTTGCCACAAGGACTCGAATGGGCCGGGGCGCGCGGGCTTCGCTCATTAAATCCGGCTCGTCTCTCGATAAGAACCGAAGACATCCCGCAGGGCGCCGCAGATTTCTCCGAGCGTGGCGTAGGCGCGCACTGCATCCAGAATACACGGCATCGTGTTCCGGGTGCCTTCGGCGGCGCGGCGCAGCGCATCGAGCGCGGCATTAACCCCGGCGCCGCCGCGGCGCGCGCGCAACGATTCGAGCTTTCGGATCTGGCGCTCTTCCGCCGTCGGATCGATTTGCAGGATCTCGATAGGGTCCTCAACCGAAGCTTGAAATCGATTCACGCCGACTAGAACTTTTTCGCCGCTTTCGATCGCGCGCTGATACCGGTAGCTCGCATCGGCGATCTCGCCCTGCGGAAAACCGCGCTCGATGGCCTCGATCATCCCGCCCATCTCATCGATCCGCCGGATATACTCTCGCGCTCCTCGCTCCATATCGAGCGTCATGCTTTCGACGAAGTAACTCCCGCCGAGCGGATCGGGCGCTTCGGTGACGCCGCTCTCGAAGGCAATCGCCTGTTGGGTGCGCAAAGCCAGCGTGACTGCGTGCTCGCTTGGCAGCGCGTACGCCTCGTCGAGCGAATTCGTGTGCAACGATTGCGCGCCGCCGAACACCGCCGCCATCGCTTGCAGCGACGTGCGGACCACATTATTGTAAGGCTGCTGCCAGGTAAGCGAACATCCGGCCGTTTGGGCATGAAAGCGCAATTTCAAACTTCGCTCGCTCTTCGCGCCGTAACGGTCGCGCAGGATCGTCGCCCAGAGTTTGCGCGCGGCACGGTATTTCGCGATCTCCTCGAAAAAGTCGCTGTGCGCATTGAAGAAGAAGCTGAGCCGCGGCGCGAAGTCGTCGATATCCAACCCGCGGGCGAGCGCCCAATCCACGTACTCGAAGCCGTCGCGCAACGTAAATGCGAGCTCTTGCAAGGCGGTCGATCCGGCTTCGCGAATATGATAGCCGCTGATTGAGATCGGATTGAAGCGCGGCGCGTGGCGCGTCGCAAATTCGATTGAATCGGTAACCAGGCGCATCGACGGGCGCGGCGGATAAATATATTCCTTTTGCGCGATGTATTCCTTCAGAATGTCGTTCTGCAGCGTGCCCGAAACGCGGTCCCACGCCACGCCCTGCTGTTCGGCGACGGCAAGATACATGGCCCAGAGCACCGACGCGGGCGAGTTGATCGTCATCGAGATGGAGACTTCGCCGAGCGGAATACCGCGCAGTAGGATTTCCATATCTTCAAGAGAACCAATGGAGACGCCGCACTTGCCGACCTCCCCTTCGGAGAGCGCGTGATCGGCGTCATAACCCATCAAAGTCGGGAGATCGAATGCGACGGAAAGACCGGTTTGCCCTTGCGCCAGCAGGTAATGGTAGCGGCGATTCGTCTCTTCCGGAGTGGCGAAACCGGAAAACTGGCGCATGGTCCAGAGCTTGCCGCGATACATGTCTCGATGAATGCCGCGCGTGTAGGGGAAAGATCCAGGCCGCCCGATATCCAAACCTTCAATATCTTCGGGGCCGTAGCAAGGCGCGATGGGGACGCCGCTGATGGTGGCGAAGGGGCGTTCCGGCGAAGCTTTCATTCATCTTGATTTTACTCGCGACTTCACCAAATAACGGAAATTCCATAACGCGCCAGGCGAAAATCCTTCGACACGAGCGGCGCCTCTTCGACCCTGGACTGAGCTATGAGTATCCGGTCGAACGGATCTTTGTGGAACTCTGGGAGACGGCGGAGCACCGAAACGTCCGAAGAGTGGATAGAAAGCACCACCAAGACAGCGGATCGGCGAGCAGTGCGCTTTGTTTGCGCATTTTCAAAATCAGTTCCCAGAGATTGGCAACGCTAGCCGTGACCTCCGAGGAGGTCATCGCGTGGCGGGCCTCAGCGCTCAGCGACTGTGGATCGGAAAGGGCCCACACCAGAGCATGAGTGTAAGTATTCTCACCCGCCGTCGACCCAGTCTTCGGCCTCTTCGTTGGTCATCGGCTGCAACCAAGTATCGCCGGCGGGAGCTAGGGGTTCCGCGAGCGCAATGCGGAGGGGAAAGCCTTGCGAGCTTGAGCGGACAAGCTCGGCAATGGGTTTTCCCTGGCGGAGATGACGACAGTCTCGCCGGCCTCGACGAGTTCGAGCAACCGGGAGAATTGAGTTTCCGCTTCGTGAATGGTGGCCTGCACGCAGTTAGTTTACTTCGATATAATTATAGTCTTCGCGCAGTTCTCGACATGACTTACATGAAGGTTCTTCCTACTTTCCTGTTCTTGCTCCCGATCGTCTCTGCGGCTCCCGTCGATTTCGCCAACGACATCCAGCCGATTTTCCAGAAATCCTGTTATGGCTGTCACGGGCCCAAGAGCCAGATGGCGCGGCTGCGGCTCGATTCGAAGGCGCTCGCCATGACGGGCGGCCAATCGGGGGTGGTAATCCACCCCGGCAAGGCATTGGAGAGCATCCTCTACGCGCGTGTCGCCGGGATTGGCGATCAGGCCCGCATGCCCATGGGCGGCAAGCTCGCCCTCGCGCAGATCGCAACCATCAAGTCGTGGATCGATGAAGGCGCTGTCTGGCCCGATGCGGTGGGCGAAACCGTTACGCAGGTCCAGAAGCACTGGGCTTTCGTGCCCCCGAAACGTCCGGCGCTTCCAAGGGTGAAGCAGGCCGGGTGGGAGTTGAATCCGATCGACGCGTTCGTGCTCTCGCGTCTCGAAAAAGAAGGTCAGGCGCCTTCGCCCGAAGCGGATCGCGTAACCCTCTTGCGCCGCGTGAGTCTCGACCTGACCGGCCTGCCGCCCACCATCGCCGAAGTGGATGCCTTCCTGAAAGACAAGAGCCGCAACGCGTATGAAAAGCAAGTAGACCGGCTGCTCGCTTCGCCGCACTACGGCGAGCGATGGGGCCGGCACTGGCTCGATGCCGCGCGCTACGCGGATTCCGACGGCTACGAAAAAGACAAGCCGCGCCAGGCTTGGTTCTATCGCGACTGGGTCATCAACGCGCTCAATCGCGATCTGCCTTATAACCAATTCATCATCGACCAGATTGCCGGCGATCTGCTGCCGAACGCCACGCAGGATCAGAAAGTCGCCACCGGTTTCCTGCGCAATTCGATGGTCAACGAGGAGGGCGGCGTCGATCCCGAGCAGTTCCGAATGGAGGCCATGTTCGACCGCATGGAGGCCATCGGTAAAGGCGTGCTGGGCGTGACTATCCAGTGCGCGCAGTGCCACAACCACAAGTTCGATCCGCTCACGCAGGAAGAATATTACCGGCTGTTCGCGTTTTTGAATAACGAGCATGAGTCCGATATCGCGGTCTACACGCCGCGCGAGCAGATACAGCGCGCCGATATCTTCCGGCGTATTCGGGAAATGGAAGGCGGCATCGAGCATCGCAATCCGGACTGGCAAACGCGCATGTCCGCCTGGGAAGACAAGGTCAAGAACGATCGGCCGGAGTGGACCATCGTTAAGCCCGAGGTGGACGACATCTCGACGGGCGGCGCGAGGTATGTGGCGATGAAGGACGGTTCGCTATTAGAACAAGGCTACGCCCCGACCAAGCACCGCGTGAAGCTGACCGTGAAGACGGACGTCCAGAATATCACCGCGTTTCGCCTCGAGTTGATGAACGATCCCAACCTGCCGCTGAACGGTCCGGGCCGCTCAATCAAGGGCACGGGCGCGTTGACCGAGTTTGAAGTGGAGGCGGCCCCTGCGGGCGGCGCGGACGCAACCAAAGTCGAAAAAGTCAAGATCGTGAAAGCCACGGCGGATATCGCGCTCCCCGAAACGCCGCTCGATCCGATGTTCGACGACAAGACCAAGAAGCGGCGCGTGACGGGGCCGGTCGATTTCGCAATCGACGGCAAGGAAGAAACCGCGTGGGGCATCGATGCCGGACCGGTGCTGCGGAATCAGCCTCATCAGGCGGTTTTCAACGCGGAGAAGCCCATCGCGCATGAAGGCGGAACCGTTCTTTATATTTACCTAAGCCAGAAGCACGGCGGCTGGAATAGCGACGACAACCAAAACAACAATCTAGGCCGGCTGCGGCTCTCGATCACGACCGCTCCCGACGCCGTGGCCGACCCGGTGCCGCCCAATGTGCGCCGGATCCTTTCGATTCCGCGCGAGCAGCGGACGCCCGTGCAGGTGCAAACGGTGTTTGGGTATTGGCGCACGACGGTTCCCGAATGGAAAGACGAAAACGCCACCCTCGCGGGGCTGTGGCATCGGCTTCCGGAAGGCTCGGCGCAGCTTGTGCTGGCCGAACGAAGTGAAATGCGGCCGACGCATATTCTGACGCGCGGCGATTTCCTGAAGCCCACGAAGGAAGTGACGGCGGGCGTGCCGTCGTTCCTCAATCCGCTGCCCGAGGGGACTTCGAAAGACGCTCCACCGAACCGCTTGACCCTGGCCCGCTGGCTGGTGGATCGGCAATCGCCCACAACCGCGCGCGCGATGGTGAATCGCATGTGGCAGATGTATTTCGGCGACGGCATTGTGACCACCAGCGAGAATCTCGGAACGCAATGCGATCCGCCTTCGCACCCGGAATTGCTCGACTGGCTGGCGGTTGAATTCATGGATCATGGCTGGAGCCAGAAGCATTTGCACCGACTGATCGCGACCTCGGCTACCTATCGGCAGTCCTCAAACGTGACACGGGAGTTGCTGGAAAAAGATCCGTATAATCGGCTGCTCGCGCGCGGGCCGCGCGTCCGCGTGGATGCGGAGATCGTGCGCGATATCGAGCTTGCGGCCAGCGGGCTGTTGAGCGAGAAGGTGGGCGGCCCCAGCGTGAATCCGCCCGCGCCGGATTTCCTTTTCAAGCCGCCGGTGAGCTATGGTCCCAAGGTTTGGGATGAATCGAAGGGCGAGGACCGCTATCGGCGCGCGCTGTACACGTTCCGCTATCGCTCGGTACCCTATCCGATGTTGCAGATTTTCGATGCTCCCAATGGCGACAGCTCGTGCGTCCGTCGTTCGCGTTCGAACACGCCGTTGCAGGCCCTGACAACTCTGAATGAACCAATGTCGATCGAGGCGGCGCGCGCGCTGGCGCTGCGAACGCTTCGGGAAGGCGGCAAGACGGATTCGGACCGGCTGACCTACGCCGTGCGCCGCTGCATCGCGCGCAAGCCAACGGCCGCGGAATCGGCGGAATTGTTGAAGCTGCTCGATAAGCAGGAGCGGCGATTTGCCGAGGGAAAAATCAATCCGTGGGATTTAGCCGCGGCCGATCCGAACGCTCCTCCGGCCTTGCCCGCCGGGGCGACGGCTCCGCAGCTTGCGGCTTGGACCGCGGTTTCGCGCGTGTTGTTGAATCTGGACGAAACCATCACGAAGGAATAACGCCATGAACTGCCAAGATCACCTTTATCGAAACGCGAACCCCAAGCAGGTGAGCCGCCGCTGGTTTTTCGAGCAGTGCGGGGTGGGGTTGGGCGCGATGGCGCTCGGACACCTGATGGGCGGTAATGCACAGGCAAAATCGGACGACCCGCTCGCTCCCAAGCAGCCGCAATTTCCGGCGAAAGCCAAGAACGTGATTTTCCTGTTCATGGCCGGCGCTCCCAGCCATCTCGAGCTGTTCGATTACAAGCCGCAGCTTGCGAAGTTCGATGGCACGCTGCCTCCGCCCGAGCTACTCAAAGGCTATCGCTCGGCGTTTATCAATCCGAACTCCAAGCTGCTCGGGCCGAAGTTCAAGTTCGCGAAGTATGGGCAGAGTGGCGCGGAATTGTCGGAGCTTCTACCTCACCTCGCGAAAATCGTGGATGACGTCGCGATCGTGAAATCGATGAGCACGGACGCCTTCAACCACGCGCCCGGGCAGTTGCTGATGAATACCGGTTCCCAGATCTTCGGCCGTCCGAGCATGGGCGCTTGGGTCACCTACGGGCTGGGCAGCGAATCGCGCGACTTGCCCGCCTTCGTGGTCTTCAGTTCCGGCAAGAAGGGCCCAAGCGGCGGCAACTCCTGCTGGGGCAGCGGCTTTCTTCCGACCGTCTATCAGGGCGTGCAGTTCCGCGGCAGCGGCGATCCGGTGCTCTATGTTTCGAACCCGCGCGGCGTCGATGCCGAATTGCAGCGCGATTCGCTCGACACGATCCGCAATTTGAATCAGGCCCGGCTGGGGCTCACGGGCGATCCCGAAATCGCAACGCGCATCAATGCGTTCGAGATGGCGTTCCGGATGCAAAGCAGCGCCCCCGAGTTGATGGATCTATCGAAAGAGCCGAAGAGCGTGCTCGATATGTATGGCGCGGAGCCGGGAAAACCATCTTTCGCGAACGATTGCCTGCTGGCTCGCCGGTTGGTGGAGCGTGGCGTCCGGTTCGTGCAGTTGTACCACGAGGCGTGGGATCAACACAGCGCCCTGGTGAAAGACATTAAGCAGAACTGCGTCGATACGGACCAGGCCGCCGCCGCTTTGATTCAGGATTTGAAGCAGCGCGGGATGCTGAAAGACACGCTGGTAGTCTGGGGCGGCGAGTTCGGCCGCACGCCGATGGCGCAGGGCGGCAGCGACGGGCGCGATCATCATCCGAACGTGTTCACCATGTGGATGGCGGGCGGCGGCATCCAGCCCGGCATCACGATTGGGGAGAGCGACGATCTCGGCTTCAACGTGGCCAAGGACAAGGTGCATGTGCACGATTTGCATGCGACAATCCTGCAATTGCTCGGGTTCGACCACACGAAGTTGACGTACAAGTTCCAGGGGCGCGATTTCCGATTGACCGACGTCCACGGCACGGTAGTGAAGCAGTTACTGGCTTGATTGTTAAGATCAAGCG
>JBPCKZ010000111.1:0-17226 GCA_051003795.1 Bryobacteraceae bacterium
TTCAAGACGTTACTCACAGGACGGAGGGTAGCGCCCTCGCGTCAGAAGTTAACGTCCTGGACAGCGGTTTATCGTTGGCCGGTTTTGAAGTGACCCTCTATGGCCGGTTTTGGGTGACCGCCGAGGCAACCGAGCTGCTAATCACTGTCGAAAGGATGCTAACTGACGACGCAGCGGCATCGGACATTGTGATTTATCACGAGTTTGCGAACGCGTAGTAAAACCGATTGAGGATTATGGCAATACATCGGACCAGGATGTAAAAGATTTTTTGCGGTATTCGCCGCGCGTCGGGCTTCCCTGAGGAGATATTTGTGCACGCGTTCCCTGAGTGAGTTGTATCCCCCTCCGTCTTCTATCTCGGGGACATTTTGTAAGGAACTTCTACCCCGCCAACATGCTCAACAGCTTCTCTTCGTCAATCACCGGCACTCCGAGCGTCACGGCCTTCTCCAACTTGGACCCCGCCTCCTCGCCCGCCACGACGTAATTGGTCTTCTTGCTGACGCTCCCTTGGACCTTCCCGCCCGCCGTCTCGATCCGCTGCTTCGCTTCTTCGCGGCTCAATTGCGGCAGCGTTCCGGTGAGCACGAACGTCATCCCCTCGAGCGGGCCGCCCTTTTTTTTCTTCATCGGGTGCTCGAACCGCAAATCCGCCTTGCGCAGGCGCTCCACCAGTTCCCGGTTGCGCGGCTCCTTGAAGAACTGCGCGATGCTCTCCGCCACTTTCGGCCCCACTTCCCCCGCTTTCTGAAGCTCTTCGACCGGAGCGGCCGCGATCTTGTCCATGCCGCCGAATTCTTCCGCCAGGAACACCGACGTCCGCTCGCCCACGAACCGGATTCCCAGCGCGTTGATAACTCGCGGAAGCGGATTGCTCCTCGACTTCTCGATGTTCCGCAGCAGATTGCTCGCGGACTTCACGCCCATGCGCTCCAGCGCGGTCAGCTGCTCGAGCCTCAGGCTATAGATATCGGAAACGCTTTTGAGCAGTTTACTTTCGACAAGCTGATCCACCAGCGCCTCGCCCAAGCCGTCGATGTTCATCACGCCGCGCGAGGCGAAATGCAGAATCGATTCCTTCAAGCGAGCGGGACAGTTGGTGTTGATGCAGCGCGTGGCCGCTTCACCCTCTTCGCGGACCGTTTTGCCCCCGCAGACCGGGCACGCGGCGGGCATTTTGAATGGCTTGCGATACGATCCTTGAGTCTGCACGCGAACCACTTTCGGGATCACGTCTCCGCTGCGTTCGATAATCACGGTGTCGCCCACCTGCAGCCCAAGCCGCTCGATTTCGTCCTCATTGTGCAGCGTGGCCCGCGAAACCGTCACTCCGCTTACGATCACCGGCTTCAAATGCGCCACCGGAGTCAGCGCCCCCGTGCGCCCCACTTGCACGCCGATGCTCTCCACCTCCGTGGACGCTTGCCGGGCGGCATACTTGAACGCAATTGCCCAGCGCGGCGCCTTCGAAGTCATTCCCAGCAGTTGCTGCTGCGCGATACTATCCACCTTCACGACAACGCCGTCGATTTCATAGGGAAGAGCTTCGCGCTCCTTCTCCCATTCGGCGCAGAAAGCGAGGACATCTTCCAATGCGCCGCAGAGCCGCCGCTTGCCGTTGACTTTGAAACCATGTTTTGAAAGCCACTCGAGCGATTCCCAATGGCTGTCGAAGACGGTATTCCCGTCCACGAGGATCAGGTACGTATAAAAATCGAGCCGGCGCGACGCGGTGAGCGAAGGTTCAAGCAGCCGCAGCGATCCCGCGGCCGCATTGCGCGGGTTCGCGAAAGGAGCCAGACCGCGTTCTTCGCGATCGGCGTTCAGGCGTTCGAAGGAGACGCGGTTCATCACGGTTTCTCCGCGCACCTCGAAACGATCGGCGGATTTATCGGCCCCGCCCGGCTTGCCCGGGACGAAAAGAGGCAGCGACCGGATGGTCCGGGCGTTCTCCGTCACCTCTTCGCCGGTTACGCCGTCGCCGCGAGTGATAGCCTGCTCGAACGATCCGTTGCGATAGCGCGCCGCCATCGAGAGCCCGTCCATCTTGAGCTCGACGACATAGCGGAATTCGGCGCCGCCCAACTGTTCGCGCGCGCGCCGGTCGAATTCGCGCAGCTCACTCGGATCGAGCGCGTTATCGAGACTCAGCATCGGTGAGCTATGCGGGACTTTAACGAAACCCTCCCGCGGTTTTCCCCCTACGCGGCGGGTGGGCGAATCCGGCGTCGCGAGCTCCGGGTTCCGCTCCTCGAATTCCTGCAACTGGCGCATGAGGAGATCGTATTCCGCGTCGCCGATCTCGGGCTGGTCCAGAACGTAATACCGATATTCGTGATGCCGGATGGCCTCTCGCAACGCTTCCACTTCCCCGCGGACATCGGTTTTTGTCATGTCATTATTGATCTATCTTTCCTTATCGTCGCATTGCCGTCGTTTACAATCCGCAAGCCGGGGGTCTCAAGGGCCGCAAGGCCGAACGCCTCGCGCGCGGCAAGGAATTCCTAAGTGGCGCGGACGTGATTTCAGCTCCGACCACCGGGCCGCGCACGGCGGGAGCCGTGGCCGCGCGATGCATCGCCGAAGGCGCCGATCTGGTGATCGCGGCCGGCGGCGACGGCACCATCAACGAAGTGCTCGAAGGCATGTTGCATTCGCCGGTTCCGCTCGCCATCCTGCCCGGCGGGACGGCTAACGTTCTCGCAAACGAGATGGGCTTGAGCTCCAAGATGGAAGTGGCCGCCAAGGCGCTCTTGAATAGTTCACCCCGGCGTGTATCCGTGGGCCAGGTGGAGCGGAACCGGGAACCCGCGCGCCACTTTCTGCTGATGGCCGGCGTGGGCCTCGACGCCCACATCATTTACGATTTGAACTTGCGATTGAAAGCCCGGCTGGGCAAAATTGCGTACTGGATCGGCGGCTTCAGCCGGTTTGGGCGAACGCTCGAGGAATTTCAAGTTGCGGTGGACGGGCGGACGCACGCCTGCACTTTCGCCTTGATCGCGAAAGTGCGCAACTACGGCGGCGATTTTGAGATCGCAAAGACGGTAAGCCTGATGGACGACGAGTTCGAGGTGGTCCTATTTCAGGGACACTCCATGCGCTATGCCAAATATCTGATCGGCATGATAGCGGGCCGCATTTCGGGAATGCCGGGCGTCAAAATTCTCCGCGCGAACCGCGTTGTGATTTCGCCCGGGCACGATGGTCATGCCCGTCGAGTTCACGTTCAAGTGGATGGGGAATATGCGGGCTACTTGCCCGCGGTAGTCACGATGGTGCCGGACGCGTTGACCCTGCTAGTTCCGCCCGGCTATCCGCGAATTTGAGCTCTTCGAAAAATTGTTTAGCGTTCTTCTTCCGGCAGTCCTTCGCGTTGAGCTTTCAACTTCTCTTCGCGCTTCTTCGCGCGATCCGCCGCGCGCTTCACCAGCTCCGATCCCACCCTTCAGGGCCGCGAGTTGCAGGGCCGTGGATTGGTCGTCAGTCGAGACACGTGCATAGCCGTATTTCATGTCCTCATAATGGGACAACAAAACGGGACACCGCAAGGCCCGTGTTTACAGGCTTCGGTTTCTGTCCCGAAACTTACCCTTTGTGGAACGCGCAGACGTTACTCCGTTCGATGGCATATACTTCTCTCACAGTTGTTAGATTCTTGGTGCAGGTGAAGACATGTCTGTGAGCAAGCGCTGGATTCTAGCCTTGGCGGTCGTGTTTGCAGGTTTAGCCGCAAGCTACTTGTACATCTCCACGGGCGGATTGATCGCGCGGCAAACGCCCAGTTCTATCGAGACTAACGCGGCCACATGGGTCTTGAACCTAAGCGTTCCTTCCAAGGCAAAACAACAGAAGAATCACCTCGGCGAAACGGATGCAAGCGTAACCGCCGGCCACGTTCTCTATCAGCAAAAGTGCGAAGTCTGCCACGGGTCCGATGGTACGGGAAAGACCGAAGCGGGCAGCGGACAATATCCCACGCCCTTCGATTTGCGGGGATCAGCGATCAAGGCTCGGACCGACGGCGAATTGTTCTATTTCATCCAGAACGGCATCCGGAACACGGCTATGCCCGGCTGGCAGATACCGGACCAAAACATCTGGCAATTGGTTACCTACATCCGCGCGCTTCCTAAAGTGGCTTCCATGTCCGCTCAGGCACGGCCTGGGAACGGCCCGGTTTCCGCTCAATTCACCGGCTCGTCTGCATGTAAATCCTGCCATAGCGATATTTATGCCCGTTGGAGCAAGACGCTCATGGCCAATGTCGTACGCGATCCGCGGGAGCATCCGGACGCAATCATCCCGGACCTTTCCAAACCCGACCCTCTGGTGACCTTTGCCAAGGACGATATCGCCTTCGTCTACGGCAGCAAATGGAAGCAGCGCTATTTCAAGAAAGTCGGCAACGACTATTTTCCGCTTCCTGCGCAGTGGGATGTGACTCACAAGGCGTGGAAGCCGTATCACCCCGCAAAAGGAACCGACTGGTGGACCCACTTTTATCCCGACGGAAATATGCAGCGGCCTACCGGACCGCTGTGCGATGGCTGCCATTCGGTCAACTTCAACATTGCGAACAACACCGTCACAGAGTGGAACGTGGGTTGCGAAAAGTGCCACGGGCCTGGGAGTGAGCACGTCAAAAATGCCGTCGCTTCAAATATCTCCAACCCGGCGAGGTTCAACTATGTGGAGGCAACTGATATTTGCGCACAATGCCACTCGCAAGGTCAGCCGCTGAAGAAACCGATTGAGGGGAAATACTACGATTGGCCAGTCGGCTATCAAGTGGGACAAAAGCTCAGCGATTTTTGGAAGTTTGAAGAGCATAAGCTCGGCGAACAGACTTTTACCCATTTCGCGGACGGCACAGCGCACAAGAATCGGATGCAGGGCAATGATTTTGCCGGGAGCCTCATGTATACCCACGGCGTGAGTTGCTTCACGTGTCACGACGCGCATGGGACCAAAAATGATGCGCTTCTGAGGAAGCCCGGCAATTCGCTTTGCCTTGACTGTCATGGTCCGAACTCACCGAACGGACCGCGTGCCGCCACGATGGAACAGCATACGCATCACAAGACCGGAAGTCCCGGCAGCGAGTGCGTTGCCTGTCACATGCCGAAAATCGAAACGACGCTAGGCGACGTCAATGTCCGGAGCCACACCTTCAAATTCATCCCGCCTTCCTCGACGGAAACGCTGAAGGTGCCGAACTCGTGCAATTCGTGCCATACGGACAAGTCGGTGCAGTGGACAAAAGATGCGCTCAAATCGTGGTCGGAGTTCTCTCCGTGGCGCGTTGCAGAATGAACCGGGAGAAAGCGCATGAAGCGAGTACCCCTAGTATTTGGCGCAGCGTTGGGTTTGATGTTGTGGTTCGGCCTACGCGCACAAGCGCAAGGGGGGCCGCCCTTTCGCACGGATGATCCCGAAACGCCAGGAAACCGTCGCTTAGAAATGAATCTGGGTCTGATTAAAGACCGCAATCGCTCACAAGGTTTCTATGCAACTCCTGGATTTGATATCAACTATGGCCTCGGCGACCGCATTCAGCTGAAGTACGAACCTCCCGAGGCCTGTTTCATAAAGGACCCTTTGTCCAACATTAGGGAAGGAAAGCCGGTCTAAAGCTCCGTTTAGATCAGTACAAGGCACTCTCAATCTGCCGGGTCGCTGGCTTTGCTTCTCGTGATCGTGAGCAATAATCTGTATATGAAATCTGGCGCGTTAGGGTTCTGGGTGGTTGCCGTCATTCGGGTTGGATTTTTGTCCGCTCAGGCTTCTAGTCCAACAACTGCCACGGGAGCCTTTGTCGATGTCGATCGGTCCCGGCTCTACTACGAGGAGTGTGGCAGCGGGCCGAAAGCTGTTGTCTTGCTTCATGACGGATTGGTCAATTCGGCGGTCTGGGATGACGTATGGCCCGCATTCTGCAAGCAGTTCCATGCAATTCGTTACGACCGGCGAGGATACGGCCGTTCACCAGCTACGAAGGAGCCTTATTTCGAAGCCGACGATGTTGCGGCACTCCTTCATGATCGCAAAGTATCCCAAGTCGCTCTCGTGGCCAGCTCACATGGCGGCAACATTGCTCTCACCTTTGCGCTGCGTTATTCCGCCCAAGTAAGTGAACTGGTGCTCATCGGTCCGGAGGCGGAAGGTTTTCCATACTCTGAGCACTTCGTTATGAATCAAATAGCATTTCGGAATGCGAAGGATAAGACCGAGGTGCGCGCCCAAAGCACCTACTTCATCGTTCCGGGCAATGTTGCTGCTCGCGAGCACCTTCGCAGACTGCTGACAGCCGCTCCCCAGGATCATAATCACGGCGATATGCCGTTGCCGGAAAAGCCAGTCTTCCCTTACGTCCGAGACCTTCGGGTGCCCACACTAATCCTTGTCGGTTCGGGCGACATCGCGGACAACCAAGCTGTGGCCGGAGCATTGGTGATGGAAATACCGGGAGCTACTCGCGTCGTGGTGCCCGATAAAGGACACTTGATGTATTTAGAGAAACCAGACGTCTTCTTCTCTCTGGTGAAAGAGTTTCTGAAGTCGCACGGCTTCTGAACGCAGCCCCGCTCCCCCTGAACACATTCGAACGAATTGTCGTGTTGCACAAAGGACCCTTTGCGAGACAGGGCAACACCTCTAGCGGACTGAAAGGGAGACGCGATACAATTGACACCACCGACCGATGATGAGGTGGCCGGGCTCATGCCGGAACTTTGGACGTACTTAAAGGCTGTCTTGAGTCACTGGTGGACCGCCATGAGTTGCGCAGTCTTCACCCTCCTGAGCGTGTACGCAACACTTGCGGGCAGAAGCGGGATGTGGGTGGTCTGGATCACCGCTGGCCTATCAGTATGTTTCTTGTTTTCGGGTACTTTTTTCGCATGGCGAAAGGAGCATTTGGCAAATGTAGCGTACGCCGCTGCATTCATTATAAAGTCAGCCGAAGAGGACGCGCGGAGACCTCGGTTCAACATATCCCCCACTCGTCTTCCGGGAGATGAATGGAAGAACATGAAAATTACAAATGTTGGCCTCACAGCCGCCCTGGATTTGATCTTAACTCTTAACGGTCACGACAAGGGCGGCATTGACATACTCCGCCCCGGCGAAGCAATCGACCGTCAAATACCACACAATAATGACGCTGGCAGATTCGCTATCACGTTCAGAACGGAGTTCGGATCCACATGGTCAATCACTCAAAGCGCATACGAGAATGAGACGGTTGTAAAGGTGAAAAGGCCCTACCAGGCCTAAGACAGGGATAGACATCCGGATAACCGCACAACATGTTGTGCGAAACTTCGGGAACCTTTGAAGATGCTCCGCCCGCGAAACCGCGCTAAGCGGGATTGGTCCTTAGCTGCTCAATACTGTTCCGAACAACTTCAGACGAGACGTTTGGCATGTTGCACAAAGGACCCTTTATGGGACAGTGGGGGGCCTAGCACTCGCGACGCAAGCGGAATAGAGTATTAGAGTCGATTCGCGTTTTGTACTGAAGTCAATATTCAGAACTCTTGAAAGGAGGCGATTTGTGGGACCTCAGTTTGCGACAAGGGCTCGGCTGTCCCGATTGCGAGGAGCGGCTGCGACCTTTCTAGTTGCAGTTGGCGGATTGAGCTGCTCGAATAACAGTTGAAAGCGTTTGTTTCGGGTAGCCCGCGGTCCCGCTCCCGAAATAGCCGGCAATGGTTCCCGCGTTATTGATCCCGAGCAACTGCGTAAACGTCGGGTCCGAGGGACTTGTGATGTCGGTGAAGAGATATCCCGCCTGAGCCGCCGCGGGGAGCAAGAAGGCTGCTCCCGCAAGGGCTACCTTCAAAACAACTATTTTCAAACTGGTTAAATGCATCGGTGCCTCCATACTCGCGTTTCAGATCGCTGGGAACCGTAACACACGAAAAGCGGGTTAAGTCGCGTAACGTCTCGGCGAATTGGTTAGAATTTGGACAAACAGACTTCGACACGGCATTCACGTCAAAACTATCGCGATGAGATTGATTCGGTCCACTTCTGCCGATATCCGACCCACGGCTCGCGACGCCAGCGTTGTTCGCGCCGTTTAGGAAGGCGAGGAACTTTGACAGAGTCTTCCGGGCGTGCCCGACGGGTTTGCGGAAATACCAGGACGTCGCCCGACGACTGCGGTTCAAACGTGCTCTACTGTCATTTTCCTGGAATTCGCCGAAGGAGCCGAAGCTCAGTACCTGATTACAGGCGACCTGCGGCACTCCCCCAAGCATGGAAGCAGACAGAGATCCCTACGCCGCGAGACTTCCTGTAGCGCATGGCGAGCGTGGAGTGACCGGAACCGGGCCACGTAAAACGATATTTGCCTGAGATCTACGTCGCGCCTTCGCCTTCCGGCAGTCCTTCGCGTTGAGCTTTCAACTTCTCTTCGCGCTTCTTCGCGCGATCCGCCGCGCGCTTCACCAGCTCCGATCCCACCAGTTCGATCATGGCCTGTTCGGCGCCATCGCCCTTGCGAAAGCCGAGCCGCACGATGCGCGTATACCCGCCGTTCCGCTGCCCAAATCGAGTGCCGAGCGTGTCGAACAGCTTCTTGACGGACTTCGGTGTTTCCAGGAAGGCCGCGGCCTGGCGCCGGGCGTGCAGCGTATCGCGCTTTCCCAGCGTAATGATTTTATCGACCAGAGGCTTGATCGCCTTCGCCTTCGGAACGGTGGTGACCACCCGTTCTTGCAGAATGACGCTGGTCACCAGGTTCTTCAGCAGCGAATTGCGCGCGCCAACGTCGCGCTTGAGTTTGGAAGTGCCTACGCGGTGTCTCATCGAAAGTCTTCCTTACTCGAACTGCTGCCCTTCTTCTTCGCCTTCAATTATTTCCGGCACGGAACCGGGCGGCGGCGGCGGCGGCGATACCAGCCGTCCATGGGCGTCGGGCTTCATCCCGAGCGACAGGCCCATGCTCGCGAGAATTTCCTTGATCTCGTTCAAGGATTTCCGTCCGAAATTCTTCGTCCGCAGCATCTCGGACTCGGTCTTCTGAACCAACTCGCTGATCGTCTGGATATTGGCGTTCTTCAGGCAATTGTACGAACGGACCGAAAGCTCCAGCTCTTCCACCGAGCGATTCAACTGCTCGCCCAGCTTGTCCATGCCGCGTTCGGACGGCTCGTCCGCCGTCTCGGCCACTTCTTCGAAGTTGATGAAGATCGACATGTGATCTTTCAGCAGCTTGGCCGCGTAGCCGATCGAATCCTGCGGCGAAACCGCGCCGTTCGTCCAGACTTCAAGCGTCAGCTTGTCGTAATCCGTCATCTGGCCTAGACGCGCCGCTTCCACGGTGAAATTCACCTTGCGAACGGGAGAGTGAACCGAATCGATCGGGATGTACCCGAGCGCCAGGTCTTCGTCGAAATTCTTGTCGGCGCTGATATAGCCGCGGCTGGTGCGAAGCCGCATCTCGATGTTGAGCTTGCCGCCCTCGCTCACCGTGGCGACGTGCAGATTGCGATCGAGAACTTCCACATCGGGATCGGTCTCGATCTGCCCCGAGAAGACCTCGCCGGGTTGATCCGATACGATGCGGACGGTCTTAATTCCGTCGCCCATGAGTTTGAACGGAATTTGCTTGAGGTTCAAGATAATATCGGTTGCATCCTCGACCACGCCGGGGATGGGGCTGAATTCGTGCTCCGCGCCTTCGATCCGGACGGCCGTGATCGCGGCGCCTTCAATCGAACTGAGCAGCACGCGGCGGAGTCCGTTCCCTATAGTAGTGCCGAAGCCGCGTTGAAATGGTTGCGCCGTGAACATGCCGTACCGCTCCGTAAGCGTATCGGTATTGGCGACCAGGCGTTTGGGTTTTTGAAAGCCTTTGAACATATGGTGTACCTACTTTGAATACAGCTCGACAATCAGTTGTTCGTTGATGGGGATCTGCACCAGCTCGTCGCGCCGGGGCAGGCCATTGATCTTGCCGCGCAAACCGTCGCGGTCGACGTCCATCCAGCTAGGGGACGGGGCGTGAGCCGTGGCGTCGCGGGAGCTCAGAATGGTTGGATGATTCTTGCTCGAGTCGCGAACCGCAATTTCATCGCCCGGCTTAACGGTTGCCGACGGGATGTTGCACTTTCGCCCGTTCAGGTTGATGTGGCCGTGGCGGACGATCTGCCTCGCTTGCGCGCGGCTGGTACCGAATCCCATGCGGTAGATGACGCTGTCCATGCGGCGCTCGAGCGCTCCCAGCAGGTTTTCGCCGGTGATGCCCTTTTGATGCGCGGCCTTCTCGAAACTGTTGCGAAACTGCGTTTCGAGCAAGCCGTAAACGCGCTTGGTTTTTTGTTTCTCGCGAAGCTGGATGCCGTAGCCGACCATCTTCGCCTTGCGCGCCTTGCCGTGCTGTCCCGGGATAAAATTGCGCTTCTCGATCGCGCACTTTTCCGTGTGGCAGCGTTCGCCTTTCAGATATAGTTTCATGCCCTCGCGCCGGCAGAGCCGGCAAACCGGGCCTCGATAACGTGCCAATCGATTCTCCTTTTCGTCACGTGCGGTTTACGGCCGATGGTGGGCCTTCTTCCCGCTTTACCGCTGTGTAGCCGCGCCTAAACTCTGCGCTTCTTTGGCGGACGGCAGCCGTTGTGCGGCATCGGCGTGCTGTCCTTGATGGAGCGCACTTCGATCCCCGCCGTCGAAAGCGCGCGAACCGCCGATTCTCTACCCGATCCCGGTCCGCTCACCCGCACTTCCACGGTCCGTAATCCGCTTTCGCTCGCCTTGTTCGCCGCCGTCAGAGCCGCCTGTTGCGCGGCGAACGGCGTTCCCTTGCGCGATCCGCGAAAGCCGAGCGATCCGGCGCTCGACCAGGAGATCGTGTTGCCCTCCTGATCGGCGATGGTAACGATGGTGTTGTTGAAGGTCGCCTGGATATGCACGATGCCCACGTGCACGATGCGCTTTTCCTTCTTTTTGAAACTCTTCTTCTTGGTGGTCTTCGCCGGTGCTTTCGCCATTACTTTGCAGTCGCCTTTTTCTTGTTGGTTACTGTGCCGCGACGCGGACCCTTGCGGGTGCGCGCATTGGTGTGACTGCGCTGGCCCCGAACCGGAAGGCCGCGGCGGTGCCGCAATCCCCGGTAGGAACCCATCTCGATGTGGCGCTTGATGTTCATCGAGACTTCCTTGCGGAGATCGCCCTCGACGGCGCCTTCTTCCTCAAGAATCTGGCGGACCTTGTTGACCTCGTCTTCCGAGAGGTCGCCAATCTTCCGGTTGAGATCGATGCCCGCCCGGTGCAGCAGCGACTTCGAACGCGTACGGCCGATGCCGTAGATATACGTTAAGCCGATTTCGGCTCGCTTCTTTGGCGGCAGATCGACGCCCGCAATACGTGCCATATTCCCTCTTTATCCTTGACGCTGCTTGTGCTTGGGATTCACGCAGATTACCCGGACCACGCCTTCGCGATGGATCACCTTGCATTTGTCGCACATCTTCTTAACCGACGCTCGCACTTTCATATATGTACCCGCTTACAGCTTCCTTGTAATACGCCCTCGGGTGGCGTCGTGGGGGCTAAGGTCCACTTCCACCCGATCTCCCGGCAATAGCCGGACGAAATTCTTTCGCTTCTCGCCCGTCGCGTGCGCCAGAACCGTCCGGCGATTTTCCAGTTCCACGCGAAACACCAGACTCGGCAATTCTTCCAATACTCTCGCTTCCACCGTCACGGCCGCGTCAATACCCACGGTCCGTTCGCCGTCACCGCCACGCAATGCTCGTAATGCGCGGAATACGATCCGTCCTTCGTGACCGCCGTCCACTTATCCTTCAAAACCTTCGTTTCCG
The DNA here is from genome assembly GCA_051003795.1 of Bryobacteraceae bacterium. Taxonomy (GTDB): domain Bacteria; phylum Acidobacteriota; class Terriglobia; order Bryobacterales; family Bryobacteraceae; genus JALYXS01. The sequence goes on from JBPCKZ010000111.1 coordinate 11,838, forward strand.
GACCGCCCGAATTCACCATCGGCTCGATCGCCAGCACCATGCCCTCGCGCAAACGCGGGTTCTCGTTCTTGCGATCCACGTAATTCGGAATCTGCGGCTCTTCATGCAACTGCGTCCCGATCCCGTGGCCGACGTACTCTTTTACGATCGAAAAGCCGTGATCGTTCACGAAACGTTCCACCGTCCCACATACGTCGAACAACCGCTTCCCTTCCCGCACCTGATCGATCGCCAACTCCAGCGATTCCTCGGTAACTTTCATAAGCCGCCTGGCCTCGTCGTTCACTTCGCCCACCGCTACCGTCAACGCCGAATCGCCGAAATACCCGTTCAACGAAACGCCCGTATCGAGCGAAACCAGATCGCCCTTTTTCAACACTCGTTTGGGCGACGGCATGCCATGCACAATCTCGTCGTTAATCGAAACGCACAGCACGTACCGGTAACGCTCGCCCGCCGCCTGGACGTAATACCCTTTAAACGCCGGCTTCGCTCCGGCCGCCGCGATCATCCGTTCCGCCGCGATCTCCAGATCCTGCGTGTTCACGCCTTCGACGCACATTTTGCCCACCTTTTGCAAAATGTCCCACACCAGCAGCCCGCTGCGGCGCATTTTTTCGAGTTCGGAAGCCGTCTTTCGAATAATCATGCGGACTTCCGGACAAAACCGCAAATATTCCTAAACAATGCGTCCGGAGTCTCATGGCTCGCGTTTACTTCATACAGCCGCCGACCGGTCTCCCGAAAGTATTCGATCAATGGACGCGTCTGCCTTTCGTAAGTTTCCAGGCGTTCGCGTATGACCGATTCCCGGTCGTCTTCCCGAACGATCAAATTCGCGCCGTCCAGATCGCACACGCCATCGACGCGCGGCTTCTTTGAAAAAGCGTTGTATAGGGTACCGCAAACCGGACACTGCCTGCGGCCAGCCAATCGGGCGATAATTACATTATAATCAACAACGAGGTGAATGACCACCTCATCCATTCCGCGCAGTTCCAGCATCCCCATCAGGACTTCCGCCTGCTGACGGGTTCGGGGATAACCGTCGAGAATACAACCCCGGTCGCAATCCTTGTTCGCAAGACGAATTCGAACCAGATCGTTTACCGTTTCGTCCGATACCAGCGATCCGGCCCGCATGGTCGCCTCGACACTATGGCCAACGGCATCGCCTTGGGAAATGTGCTCTCGCAGCATGTCACCCGTCGAGATCTGCGGGATGCCAACATGCTTCATCAGCAGTTTGGCCTGCGTTCCCTTACCCGAGCCGGGAGAGCCAAACAGCACCAGCGCCATGGGTGAAATCAAGATTTAGAACGAGCTCCGCCGTCCGCGAATTCTGCCCGACCGCGGCGTGAAGCCCTCGTAATGGCGCATGATCAACTGCGCTTCGATCTGATTCACCGTATCCATCGCCACGCCGACCACGATCAACAGCGACGTTCCGCCGAAGTAGAATTGCACGTTCAACCCTTCGAGCAGGAACCGCGGAAAATAACGATCGATGAAGTTGCCCATCACCGGCAAGTGCTGCAAGTGGATTCCCGAAATCATGATGTCCGGAATCAGGCACAGAATGCTCAGGTATAAGCCCCCGACCACGGTGATCTTGGTCAGGATATTGTTCATGTAATCGGCGGTATTGCGGCCCGGACGAATGCCCGGAATAAATCCGCCGTACTTGCGCATGTTGTCCGCCGCTTCGTTCGGGTTGAAGATGATCGAAACGTAAAAGAAGCAGAAGAAGATAATACCCACGACGAATAGCAGCACGTAGAGCGGTTCGCCGTGCGCGATCGATCCCAACATGCCGCTCAACCACGGACTGTTCTTGACGAAGGGAAAGCCCGCCAAAGTCTGCGGAAACGCTAGAATCGACGAAGCGAAGATCACCGGAATCACGCCGCCCGCGTTGACCTTGAGCGGCATGTGCGTCGATTGGCCCCCCATAACCCGGCGTCCCACCACGCGTTTGGCGTACTGCACCGGAATGCGGCGCTCTCCCCGCTCCACCAGAACGATAAAAGCGACCACGGCGACCATCATCACCAGGATGAAAATCAGCGTGAGCGGATTCCATTCGTGCGTGACGAATACGTTGTTATAGATGTTTCCAATGGCGCCCGGCAGCCCTACCACGATTCCCGTAAAGATGATCAGGGACATGCCGTTGCCGATTCCGCGCTCGCTGATCTGCTCGCCCAGCCACATGATGAACGCCGTGCCGGTGGTCAGCGAAAGAACCGTCAGCAGCGTGAATCCAAAACCGGGATTGACGACGATATGCTCCATCGCCTGCAAGCCGGTGGCGATGGTCAAGGACTGAATCAACGCGAGACCGACGGTGAGATAGCGGGTCCATTGAGTGATCTTACGGCGGCCTAACTCCCCTTCTTTTTGCAGTTTTTCGAGGGTGGGGATCACCACGGTGAGCAACTGCAGAATGATCGACGCCGTGATGTATGGCATGATTCCCAGCGCGAAAATCGTGAGGCGGCGGATGTTACCGCCCGCAAACACGTCGAACAGCCCGAACATGCTGCTCGAATTGTGCGCGAAGAAAGCCTCCCATTGCCCGATGTTAATGCCGGGCGTGGGGATGAAGCTGCCCAGCCGGTACACGGCCAGCATGGCAAGGGTAAACAACACGCGCTTCCGCAGGTCCGGAATGCGGAACACGTTCGCAAACGCTTCGAAGAACTTCACAATCCCCTCGCTTGTTGGCTTTTAGGCCCCGATCAACTCCGCCGTCCCGCCCGCCGCTTCAATCTTCTCCCGCGCCGCCTTCGAGAACCGATGCGCCTGCACGCTCACCTTCCGCGTCAGCTCTCCCGTGCCCAAAATCTTCAACCCGTCGCCCAATTTCTTCACCACGCCCAACTCCATCAGACGATCCGCCGAAAACGCGTCGCCTTCCAGTTTTTCGAGCGTATTCAGGTTGACTACAGCATACTGCTTCTTGAAAATGTTCGTAAATCCGCGTTTGGGAAGACGCCGATGCAGCGGCATCTGTCCGCCCTCGAAACCCCGCATAATGCTATAGCCCGAAATGGAGCGCGCGCCTTTGGTGCCCTTGCCCGAGGTCTTCCCCGTGCCCGAGCCCATGCCGCGGCCAATGCGCTTCTTCTTGTGCTTTTGCCCTGCCGGAGGCTTCAGATTACTAAGATTCATTTATTCCACCACCGCCAGTAAATGCGGGATTTTCTTGACCATGCCGCGAAAACACGCCGTGTCGGGCCGAACGACGATGTGATTGACCTTCTTGAGACCCAGGCTCCGCACGATCACCTTATGCTTCTCGGGCGTGCAGATCGGGCTGCGGATCAGCTTGATCTTAATCGTTCCTTGCGTCGATTCCATTGGATTAACCTAAGTTCTCGACCGTGATCCCGCGCATCTCGGCGACATGCTTGCGGTCGCGCAACTGTTCGAGCGCGTCGATAGTCGCCTTCACTACGTTGTGCGCGTTGTGCGTTCCGATCGATTTCGTCAGCACGTTCGGAATTCCGCAGGCTTGAATCACGGCTCGCACGGGGCCGCCGGCGATCACCCCGGTGCCTTCCGGCGCCGGCTTCAACAGCACCAGTCCACTGCCGAATTTCCCCAAAACCATGTGCGGAATCGTCGTCTCGAGCATATGAATCTTACGCAGATTCTTCTTGGCCGCCTCGATGCCTTTGCGAATGGCGGAAGGCACCTCCTTCGCCTTGCCCACGCCGAAACCCACCACCCGGGCGTTCGAATCGCCTACCACGATCAGGGCCGAAAAGCTCATATTTTTGCCGCCCTTGACCACCTTGGTCACGCGGTTGATCGAAACCACCTGCTCTTTCAAATTCAGCGACTGCGGATCGATTCGTTTTGGTGCCGGTATTGCCATTAGAACTCCAGTCCCGCTTCGCGCGCCGCGTCGGCCAGCGCCTTCACGCGGCCGTGATAAATGTATCCGCCGCGGTCGAACACCACTTTTTGAATGCCCTTTTCCTTGGCCCGCTCGGCCACGGCCTTGCCGATTTCTTTCGCCGCCGCCAGGTTCCCGCCGGTTTTGCCGCCTTCCGATTTCCCCGCCAAAGTCGAAGCCGAAACCAGCGTCTGCCCCTTCGTATCGTCGATCACCTGCGCGTAGATATGCGACACGCTGCGGAACACCGTCAACCGCGGCCGCTCCGGCGTCCCCCGCAGCTTCTTGCGAATGCGCACGTGGATGCGATTCCGAATCGTATTCTTCGAGGTCTTCTTAATCATGATGGCCTACTTGCTTCCCGCGCCGGTTTTCCCGACTTTCTTGCGCAACACTTCGCCGGTGTACCGGACACCCTTGTTTTTATACGGATCGGGCTTGCGCAGCGCCCGAATATTCGCCGCCACCTGGCCGACCGCCTGCTTGTCGTATCCGCTCAACACCAGATGCGTTTGTTTATCGATCTTGAGATCGACGCCCTCGGGGAGCAACAGTTCGATCGGATGCGAATAACCGAGCGTAAAGCTGGCCACCCGCCCCTTCACGTCCGCCCGATACCCGATGCCGACGATATCCAGTTCGCGCGTGAACCCGGTGGACACGCCCTGTACGGCGTTGGCGAGCAGCGCCCGCGTCAACCCATGCAGCGCGGCTTTATCTTCGCTATCCCGCACCAATTCGAGCGATCCGTCTTTCCGCTCGATGCGAATGCCTTCGGGGACCGGAACCGTCAGCTTGCCCTTCGGCCCCTGCACTTCGAGCGGCTCGCCCGAACTGATCTTCACGCCTTGCGGCAACGGGATCGGCTTTTTTCCGACTCTAGACATATTCGTTTACCAGATGCGGCAGAGCAGCTCGCCGCCGATGCCTTCTTTGCGCGCGTGCCGACCGGTCATCACGCCGTGTGGGGTCGTCAGGATATTGATCCCCAGGCCGCCCTGAACGCGCGGAATATCGTCCTGGCCCACGTACACGCGGCAGCCCGGCTTCGAGACGCGCTCGATGTGCGTAATCACCGGCAGCGTGTCGGTGCCGTATTTCAAATAGATCTTGATAACCTTCTTGACGCCCTCTTCGGCGACCTTGAAATTGGCGATGTAGCCCTCTTCCTTCAAGATGCGGGCGATCTCGGATTTCAGCTTCGATGCGGGAACGTCCACTTTGGGGTGCCGCGCCAGCATGGCGTTGCGCACCCGCGTCAACATATCCGCGATAGGATCGCTAGTCATCGTTTATCGTTCTCCCCGCACTTCGTCACCAGCTCGCCTTCGTCACGCCCGGGATCTCGCCGTTCAAGGCGAGCTGGCGGAAGCACAGCCGGCACATATTGAACTTACGCAGATAGCCTCGCGGACGCCCGCAGCGCCAACACCGGTTCCGGTGCCTGCACTTGAACTTCGGCGTCTTCAGATCTTTTGCGATTTT
>JBPCKZ010000112.1:0-6701 GCA_051003795.1 Bryobacteraceae bacterium
GCTTGTTGCCGGTATTGGTTTGCAGCGCGGTTACTTTGGCGCCTTGCACGACGGCACCTGAGACGTCCGTAACGGTTCCCAGAATGGCGGTGGACGTGGTTTGCGCGAACGCCGAAGCGAGGCTCGCGAGAAAGACGATTGACAACAACCGTGCTGAACGCATTTGAAATACTCCCTTTTGCCAGTTTTAAGAATCGTATGCGACTTCACAAGTTCTGTCAACGGCTACTATTGAATGTAAGTAGACATTTGATTCAGATTTAAGGTAGACAGCCACCATGAGCCTAAACATCGAAGACCCCGAAGCCCACCGTCTCGCCCAAGCGATCGCGCAAGAAACAGGGGAAACCATGACCGGCGCCGTCACCGAAGCACTGCGTGAACGCTACCAGCGCCTCCAGAGCCGTCGCGGGAAGGCTTCCGTGGAGGAACTGCGCGCCATCGCCCAGCGCGCCGCCGCTCACGTCAAAGGCCCCTACCTCGATCATGCCGATCTCCTCTACGACGAACATGGCCTGCCCAAATGATCCTGGACACTTCAGCGCTCGCCGCAATTTTCTTCGGGAACATTACATCGACTTCGAATAACCCGAGGCAGATCCAGCTGGGAGCGCGGATTACGTTCTAAAAGTATAATGTCTGCTGTGCTCACTTTGCCAAAGAAGGCTTATGCGGTTTTATTGTGCTCCGTCCTCGGAGGTATCTGTTTCATGAATGCGCGCGCGGATTCCAAGTCTCGGGTCTTTGAGTTGCGAACCTACACAACGAATGAGGGAAAGCTGCCCGACCTGCAGAAACGGTTTCGCGATCATACGATCGAGATTTTCAACCGGCACCACATGACCAGCATCGGCTACTGGGTTCCTCAGGACGCCCCGCGCTCCCGGAACACGCTGATCTACGTTCTGTCGCATCCCAGCCGGGAAGACGCGAAGAAGAACTGGGACGCCTTCCGGGCCGACCCGGAATGGAAGAAAGTCGCGGCCGATTCCGAGGCGAACGGAAAAATCGTGACCCATGTCGACTCGGTGTTTATGGATCCCGCGGACTACTCGCCGATCAAGTAGGGACATGGAACCGGAGTGGATTTTTTACGACGGAAGCTGCGGGTTCTGCCATCGCTGGGTCCGCTTCGTGTTGGCGGTCGATAGGGATGGACGGGCGTTCCGATTTTCGCCGCGGATCGGGGAGACGTTTCAGGCGTCGATTCCAGCGGCGGAAAGAGCCGTTTTACCGCCGAGCATCGTGGTGTTGACGCGGGAAGGGCGCGTGTTAACCCGGTCCGCCGCCACGCTGCATATTCTGAAGCGGCTGGGCGGGATTTGGAGCTTGCTTGCGGCGGCGGGCAACCTCGTTCCCAGAGCCGCGCGCGATTTCGTTTACGCGATTGTGGCGCGGGCGAGGCACCGGTTGTACGCGGCGCCGGAAGGGTTGTGCCCGGTGGTCGCGCCCGAGTTGCGGAAGCGGTTTGCGCCGTAGCGCGAACTACGCCTTCTCCACTTCCCGCAGCCACTCGGGGCGCTTCAGAACTTCCCGCGGTTTGCTTCCGTCCGGCGGGCCGATGATGCCGTCCCGGTGCATCATGTCCAGGATGCGCGCCGCGCGGCCATAGCCTAAACGCAACCGGCGCTGCAGCGTCGAAGTCGAGGCCTTGCCCATCTCGAGCACCACGCGCAGAGCCTCTTCGTACATCGGGTCCTGATCGCCGGGCCCCTGTTCCGCCTCGGGCTCGCCTTCATCGGCGGGAGGCGCGATCAGGAAGCTCTGATCGTATTCCGGCCGGGCTTGCGCCTTCCAGAAGTCGACCACTCCGTTGATTTCCGTCTCCGTTACGAACGCGCCGTGCACGCGCGTGAGGCGCGACGACCCGGGCGGCAGAAACAGCATGTCGCCTTTACCGAGCAGATGCTCGGACCCCATCACGTCGAGAATGGTGCGCGAATCGACGCGCGTCGCAACGCGGAAACTGATGCGCGCCGGGAAGTTGGCCTTGATAATTCCGGTGATCACGTCCACGCTCGGCCGCTGCGTGGCCAGAACGAGGTGCATCCCCACCGCGCGGGCCATTTGCGCGAGCCGGATGACGGACTCCTCGACGTTTCGTCCTTCGAGCATCATAAGATCGGCCAGCTCGTCGATGAGAATCAAGATGAACGGCAACGGCCGCAGCTCGTCGACGGGCGTGACATCGTCGTCGTCCTCGCCGAACAGCTTGCGAGGCTGCTGCTGCAGCTTCAAGAGCTTCTTATTGAACTGCTCGATATTGCGAACGCCGTGTTCCGCGAGCAATCGCAGGCGCCGCTCCATTTCGAGCACCGCGTTCTTAAGCGCGTTGGTGGCCTTGCGCGGGTCCGTGATAACGGGCGTCAGCAGGTGCGGAATGCCTTCATACATCCCGAGTTCGACGCGCTTGGGATCCACCAGAATCATGCGCACTTCGTCCGGCGTCGATTTATATAGCACCGACATCACCAGCGAATTGATCATCACGCTCTTGCCCGAACCGGTGGAGCCGGCGATCAGCAAATGGGGCATGACGTCGAGCGCGGCAACTTTTATGCAGCCGTTGATGTCTTTGCCCATCGAAATCGTGAGGTGCGATTTCGAGCTTTGGAACTCGTCGCTTTCGAGCACCTGGCGCAAGCCGATCAACTCGCGACGAAGGTTAGGAACTTCGATGCCCACGGTCGGCTTGCCGGGAATCCGCTCGATCAAAATGGACTCGGCTTGCAGGCCCAAACACAGGTCTTCCGTGAGGCTGATAATGCGGCTATATTTGATTCCGGCTTCCGGCTTGAATTCGAAAGTGGTGACGACGGGGCCGGGGTTGATCTGCACGACCGAGCCGAGCACATTGAACTCCTGGAATTTCGCTTTGACCAGCGCGGCGGTGGCCTTGAGCTCCTGCTCGTCGAACGCGCTGCGGCCAGGCACTTCGTTGAGCAACTCGGTCGAAGGCAGCCTGAAAACGGTATGCGGCTTCGGCTCATCGGGGACGAGGCGCGCGGGAGCGGGCGGTTCCGGAGGAGCGTGGAAAGGCACGTGGAAAGAAGCGGCGGCAGGCGCGGGATCGGGCGCAAACGGGAGATCGTCGAGTTGGCAGATCGGGATTTCCTGTTCCGTCTCTTCAGTGTCCTTGGGCGCCGCGGCTTTCGCTCCGGCAGTGGCGGGTCCGGGCGCGGACTTTGCCTTGAGGGATTCCAAACGCGCTTCGGCGCGCAGGCGCGCGGCCTCGATCTTTCGTTCGCGCTTCTGTTGACGCCGCGCGGGAATCTGCCTGAGCCGATCGCGCCATCGCTCGAGGGCGCGCCCTATCCCGGCAACCGGCGGAGCCAGCCATTCGCCCAGCTTCGAGAGCGTGAACGTGGTCAGGAGATAAATCGAAATAATGAGAGCGGTGGCCGTGACGATGACCGCGCCGGTGAAGTTGAATGCGCCGCGCAGATCGCCGGCAAGCACGAAGCCCGCGGTGCCCCCGACGGGAATCGATTTCTGGAATATCCGCCAATCGGGCCCCAGCGCCGCGCCCGCGCAGAAGGCGGCGACGAACAGAACGCAGCCAACAAGTTTGATAACAGGGGCTTCGATCGGCTCCGAGCGCATCCACTTCCAGCCGATCGCGAAAGCGAAACACGGCAGCAGAAAGGCGGCGGCTCCGAAAGCCTGAACGAAGAGGTCGGCAACGTGCGCGCCCACGGGCCCGGTGAGATTCAACGCGCGCGCATTGCCCGTGGCGGTGTCCCAGGAAGGATCGATGACGCGATACGACGCGAGACTCAGGAGAAATAGCAGCCCGAGCGCGAGGAACAGAAATCCCGTCACCTCATTCAGGCGTTTCGATGCAGCCGGTGATGTAAGCCTCATTCCGCTGGCTATCGGAAGGCGGCCAGAGCAAGAACTATTATGCCAAAAGCAATTCGATAATAAATGAAGGGATAGAGCGTTCGGTTCTGCATAAATCGCATGAAGAGCGCGATGACGGCCGCGCCCACGGCGGCGCTGACCACGATGCCCACGATGAAGGGGACGCGCATGTCGGGCGCGATGCCGCCGTGTTTGCGCATGTGGAGCAAAGCGCTGAGCGCGGCGCCGGCGATGACGGGCGTCGAGAGCAGGAACGAGAAACGCGCGGCGGCCACGCGGTCGAATTGGCGGAACAAGCCGGTCGCGATGGTGACGCCGCTGCGCGAAGTTCCGGGCACGATCGCGAGCGCTTGCGACAAGCCGATCAGCCCGGCATCGACGAAATTAAGATGGCTGAGATTGCGCGCTTTGGCGCCTGCGCGCTCGGCGGCCCACATTATCAGGCCGATCGCGATGAGCATCGCGCCGATAATCGACGGGCTGCGCCAAATGGTTTCTGCCTGCTCGCGAAAGACGAGGCCCGCGATGCCGGCTGGGATGGAGCCGAGCGCGATCATCCACAGCAGCATGCGATTGGGCCGGAGTTCCGGATCGCCTACGCGACCGGCTCCATAATTTCCACCGAAGCCTTCGATTACGATTTGAATCCAGTCTTTGAAGAAATAGCCGAGCACGGCGATAAGCGTGCCGACGTGCAGCGCGATGTCGAACTCAAGCCCGGGATCTTTCCAGCCGAGCAGCCACGGGAGGATGGTCAGATGCGCCGAACTGCTGATCGGAAGGAATTCGGTGATGCCTTGGACGATGGCGAGGATGACGACTTGGAATAGCGGCATGAAGGGGAAGGGACATGGTAGCGCGAGAGGCGGACAAAGCCAAACGATGTTTCGCCTGCGTCTAAACTTCCGGTAGTGGGTCAGTTTGCCTGAGCCGCTTTCAGGATTGCCTGCCGCGCAAGTCGGCGGTTTGGGCGTTCCTAACACGCTGCACCAGACGGCCCGCGATGGTGAACCCCGCCCGACGACCTGCCCGCATGGGATGAAACGCAATGGCGCGAGCTTTGGGGTGTGCATCACTGGGCAGCGGCAGACAGCGCGGCAGAGGCTTCCCACGATTGCGAACGCCCGGAACTGGCCTTTGACCCCGGCCACTTTTCACCGGCCTTCTAAAGTGCTATAACGCCGCCCATTGCACGCTTGAACCAATGAATAAACACGCGAGAGGACAAGACCCATGAGCAACCCGCCCGTTGAAAAGAAACAGCCCACCCACCGCGCCTTTCACGTCAAGGGCGAGGGCGACAGCGCGAAATGGCTGGAACTCGGCGCACGGCTGCCAAGGCGGCATTATTCAGCCGCCGAGCTTCCCGGCGTTTCAGCCAGCCCAGCACCGGCATGATGACGAGGGCGATCACGGTCAGCCCGATACCCAGCGTGCTTGACTCAGGCTGTATATCCAATGCGAGCGACAGGGCAAGAGCGAAAAGCGGAATAGCAGCGGCTTTGGCGGCCCGCTTCTCCGAAAAATGTAGCAGAACAATGGCTGCGGAGAAAAGTTCAATCGGACTGTCCGAGCCAAAGGCGAACATGGCCGGGCTATGTGCCCGCGCCGCCGCTAGAAGCGATACGCCGCACTCGACCACCATCCAGACAATCGTGATGCTCTGAAGCCATAAAATACCGGAGCGCGGCACGTCGCGGCTTTCACATTGGCTATTGCTGTACTCGGATATCATCCCGTGCTTCTCGATGGCGAGGTTTTTGCAGCGTGATACTGCGTTTTAGAACGTAAAGCGAGCGCCGCCGTTAATTACCCGGCCTTCCAATGGTGCCCAAGCATCAACCGTCCATCGTCCATCGGACTCGCGGCTCGGTAAGAGCAAGGGGTCCCATCGCGTCTGGCGCACGTTGCTCAGGTTCTCCAAATTCAGGAAGAGCTTGGCGTGTGCCGCAATCTTGCGCTCTGCCATTGCCCCCACGAGAACATAACGCGCGGAGTAGTTGCGATAAGGGTTATATTCCAGCCGTTGCCTGCCGGTGTAATAGCATTCAAGGCCCACCCGCATCACGCCTTCCTTTTCCCACATGCCCACGACGCCCAAGCTTTGCCGCGGGGTCAGCGGAACCTCGGCGCGGCCTGAAGGCTCAAGTTCGCTAGAACGCACATAGGTGTAGGAAGCAGTCGCCGAGAAAGGCGACTTGCGCCACGTCGCCAAAAGCTCGGCACCACGATTTGTAGTCGGTCCCGGCAAGTTGAAAATTTGATAGGTTGTGCCTCGGTCCACATAAACGGGATGGTCGATATTCGACGCGAAAAGAGTAGCTGTCACGGAAAGCGGCCCCATGCTCCGGGTCAGATCGACCGATGCGCTGCGGCCCCGTTCCGCCTTCAGCGGAGCGGGAAGCAGCAGCCTTGCCAATCCGGCTGCTTCCGTCTCTTCTGTGAGCGGCGTCGGGGCGAAAAATCCCTGCCCGGCGGACACGCGGCTGGTCCATCCGCCTTTGCGGATAAGCTCCGACAGGCGCGGGCTGAAAAATGACCCGTAGCGATTGTGAAAATCCACGCGGGCGCTCGCCGATACGCTAAGCCACGAAGCAAGGGTAATATCGTCCTGCGCGAATAGCCCCGGTACCACGTAGGTATAGGCAAAGCGGGGCGTGTCGCGGGGACGAAAGACATCTCGTTGATCGGCAACACCGGCAACCCATGTATTTTTGCCTGCCGTCCCTTTGATCGACACTTCACCAAATAGCAGCTCGTGCCGGTCTCTTTCAATGTCGTCGCCAAACTGGTGCTTGTGTTCTTGGTCCGAAGCGGAAAAGCGCGTTGTCAGGACG
>JBPCKZ010000113.1:0-4382 GCA_051003795.1 Bryobacteraceae bacterium
GTCGCCGCGCACCATCGGGCTAAAGCAGATCACCGGCGGATTGGCGCTGATCGCGGTAAAAAAACTGAATGGCGCAAGATTGAAGACCCCGTCCGGGCTTATCGTCGATACGAAGGCAATCGGCCGCGGCACGATTGCGCCTACCATCAACTTATAGACGTTCCGGTAATCCTCGCGTTCCGGATCCACGATCAACTACTTTTTCTCCATCCAACTTTTCCAGTAATCCTGCCATTCGACCTTCTCGCCCGCGGGCAGCACGTGGATGGGATTCAGTCCGTCGAGCATGACGGCGTACTCGTCCGTATGCGTCTTCTTGCCCTGGTTCGCCAGGGCTTTCGGATGGGGGCCATGGTGAATGCCGCGCGGGTGCAGCGTCGCCATGCCCGGCTTGATGTTGTCCTTGCTGAAGAAATCGCCGTCGTGATAGAAAATGAACTCGTCGAAATCGGTGTTGCGGTGGAAGAACGGAACGCGCAGCGCCTGCTCGTCTTGTTCAAGCGGACGCGGCAGAAAGCTGCAGATGACGGCCCCATCCGTCACGAAAGTGGTGTGCGCGCTGGGCGGCAGATGCGCGCGATGGCTCATGATGGGGCGGATGTCGCGCATGTTCAGCTTCCACGCGGTGAGATCGCCTTTCCAGCCGACGACATCGATGGGATTGAATGGATAGACTACTTTCGAGAGCTCGTCCTCGACTTTGATGCGCACCTCCCATTCCCGGTCGGGCTCGGTCGAGGGCTGTGGTTCCGGGGTGACGATTACGCCGGGATCGTAAAGCGCATGATGCCCGATCAGGCCCTTTTCGGGCTGTTCAAACTCCGTTTTCGATTGCACGATCAGAAAAAAATTGTCGCGCGTTTCGGGAAGAATGCGATAAGTCACCGCGCGCGGGATGTTGATGTAATCGCCGGGCTCGAACGTCAACGGGCCGAAGTCCGTTTCGATAGTGCCCTGACCGCGATGGACGAAGATCAGCTCGTCGCCATCGGCGTTGCGGAAGTAAAACGGCATCGGCTCCGCGCGGCGGGAAACGTAGAGCGTGACATCGTCGTTGCCGAGGAACGCAATGGGCGCGCCGCACGGATCGGTCTGGTCGGAAGGCGTCAACCGATTCAGATCGAAGCAATGCGGGCGGAGCTTGCCTTCAAAGCGAATCCACCCCGTGGGCGGATGCGTGTGATAAAGGTGAGCACTCTTGCCGTAAAATCCCTTGCGCCCGTGCTCTTCCTCGAACGTGCCTGGCGGAAGCGCCACGTGAGCTTGACTCGCGAACTTGCCCTTCTTTAGCGGATACATGCGGCGTCCTCCCGGTCCCGCTTCGATTTTAACTTGGGCGGCGCGACAGGCGAATACTATGGAGTGATGCTAAACGATAAGTGGACCCGATCGCGTGAATTGCTGGCGAGAGCGAAACAGTCGCTCGCCGGAGGGGTGAGCAGCCCGTTCCGCGCCAAGGCCGACGTACCGCTCTACTTCGAGGATGGCGCCGGCTGCCGCTTGCGCGACGTGGATGGCAACGAGTATATCGATTACGCTCTGGCGTGGGGACCCCTGATCCTGGGCCACCGCCATCCCGCGATGGTGGAGGGGTTGCGCCAGCAGGCGGACCGTCCGCACTTATACGGCGCGCAGCATGAGCTGGAGTTTGAAGTATCGGAAGCCCTCCAGCGCGCGGTTCCGTGCGCGGAGAGAGTTGCCTTCACTTCGAGCGGCAGCGAAGGCGTCCAGATCGCGCTACGGCTCGCGCGGGCCTATACCGGGCGTCGTCTCGTTGTGAAGTTCGAAGGCCATTATCATGGATGGCTCGATTCGGTTTTGATCAGTTATCATCCGGACGCGGATCGGTGCGGTGAACCGGATCGCCCCAACAAAGTCCTGGGCTCGCGCGGGCAAACGGCCAATTCAGCGGATAACGTCCTGATCCTGCCGTGGAACGATCCGGCTAGCATCCGGGAAGTTTTCGCGGCGCGCGGTAACGAGATCGCCGCGGTGATCACTGAACCGGTGTTGTGCAATAGCGGCTGCCTGCTTCCGGAGGACGGATATCTCGATGCGCTGCGGAGCTGGTGTACGGCAAACAACTCGCTGCTGATCTTCGACGAAGTGATTACCGGCTTCCGGATGGAGTTGCGAGGCGCTCAAGGGCACTATGGCGTCACGCCGGATCTCGCGACGTTCGGGAAGGCCATTGGCGGAGGGGTCACTTTGAGCGCAATAGCGGGACGCGAGGATATTCTCGATCTCATGCAAAGCGGCGGAGTGGCTTACGGCGGAACGTTCAATGGCAATCCGCTGTCGCTGGCCGGCGCGCGCGCAACGCTCGGCGAACTCTCGAGAAACGAGGGCGAGCCGCTCCGCCATGCCAACCGCATGGGAGAGTTGCTCCAGTTGAAGATCCGCGAATGCGCGCGCAAGCATGGCATTCCGCTCACTATCACGGGATTCGGCGCGGCGTTCTCCCTCCACTTCACTCGCAGAGCCGCGCTGAAGAATTATCGCGACGTCCTGGAAGACGATTCCGCAATGCTGCGGCGCTTTCTTCAGGCGGCGCTCGCGGAGGGCTTGTATCTGCTGCCCGACGGACGCTTCTACGTTTCTGTCGTACACGGGGAATCGGACATCGAGGAAACCGCGGCCGCGATGGATCGGGCGTTCCCGGCGTTGCTCTAATACAGGACTAATACAGCCGCGTCCGGTAGGCTTCTTCGATACCCCGCTCGTATTCCTCGGCCTTGCCGCCCGCAATTTGGTCGGCGAGGATTTTGCCAAGCGAAGGAAAACTGCCGCGCGGCACGCGACGCTCGGGATTCCAAAGATCCGCCCGAATCAGCGGCTTGCCGCAATGGAAAAACACTTCTTCGGCCGTCACCACCAGACCGGCCACCGGAGTTTTCCCATGGACCGCCAGCGGGTCGAGGATCGCAGGGTCTATGGTGACGCGCGCCGGGCCGTTGACGCGGAGCGTTTCATGGATGCCCGGCACCATGAAGAGAATACCCACGAAGGGCGTTGCCGTCAGGTTGAGAACCGTGTCGGCCCGCTTGTTTCCCGTTCTGTCCGGGACTACCAGAGTCCAGTCGTCGAGTACGGCAACGAAGCCGGGCGCATCTCCCCGAGGGGACGCGTCGGCGCGCCCGTCAACGCCGGTGGTCGCGATGACAAGGAATGGAGAAAGCGCAATGAATGCCTTGCAGTGCCGGTCCAACCGGTCCAACTGCTTCGCTTTCGACATATGGCTGGGTTCGCCGTAATGCGATCGAACCGAGCCCGCATCGCTTAGGTCAACCGCTTCAGCCGATTCGTGCACGCGTATTTCTCCCCTTGACGCCCCATTATTGCAGGAGCGCGCCAAATGTTCGCCATCGGCCCGGCTATTTAACCGTGATGAAACAACATGTGCTCCCGTTGGGCGAAGACTGCCCGCCAATCTGCGCCACAACCGGCTGGTCTCCCGACGATGCCGTCGCGGGAACTTGCACGTTGAACTGATACAAAGCCGCGTATGGCGGAATCAGCCCGGCGAAAGAGACGACGGCCGGGGCGCCGCCTATCAAAATGCCCGGATTTGTAACCAGCGGCGCCAGCCGATCCGTAACCTGCCCAGGCGGAATCGGGGGGTTGGTCGGTCCAAAGCCCGTTCCGTAAAAAATCACCACCTCGCCGGGGCTCGCGGGCGTGGTCAAGTTCGGCGCGCTCGGGAACAATCCCATCTTCCCCAGAAGACTATTGTTCACGTGCGTGGCCGCCAGATACTTGCCGTCGAACAGGAAGAAAGCCGGAGCCAGCGGTTGCAACAGCGCGGGAGCAGCGTCGCTGTTCTGCCCGGCGGAGGTAACCGTAACCTGCACCGGACCGCTAGAACCATCGTCGGGTGAAATCGCATTGATCTGCGTCGGGCTGATGTATTCGACGAACGCCGGCTTGTTATTCACCATCACGCCGGTGCAGCTGAGTTGGGTGGGCAGCTTGCCGCCGGCGAAGTCCGCATCGCCCCAGGAGCGCGTGGTCGAAGCGAGATTCGTGCCGGTGATCGTGATCCAGGAATTCGGCGAGATCCCGGACTGGAAACTCGCGCCGTTCATCACGCCCGCGGTGATCGCCGGCTTCGGCCCGCCGGTTGGACACGGCGCGAGAAGACGTAACTGGGACGTGTAGATGTGATCCCCGGCGGGGCTGCGGTCGCCATTGGCCGCGTTGGCCGCGACATAAAACACGACATCGCCCGCATTGGTCGCGGGCGGAGTCCAGTCGAACTCGAACGTGACGCCGCCGGTTACGCCCAACCGCGGCCGTCGAAAGTATGCTCGATAAATTGAACGTTCTGTCCAGCACGGCAGGGCTTCACGCCGCTGTCGTTGCAAATGACTTGTGTATTGTTA
>JBPCKZ010000114.1:0-11055 GCA_051003795.1 Bryobacteraceae bacterium
GCACTTGCGCCCGAATCGCACGGTCGGACCGGCGTGCCGTGACAAACACGTCCTCCACGCGCACCGCCGGAACCCTCATTACTTCTACCGATTGCCAAATACCACCGGGATTCCAGAAATTCCCGACGGTCATCGGCACATTCTTGATCCCGTGCGGCGTCTCATGCAGCACCATACCGTCAACGCGCTCCAACCCAGGATTGACGGCGCGAACGACCAGCCGGTTGGCCTCGCCGCCGACTCGCATCAATCCGGTCACGTCGAACGAAAAGGGCGTTTCGCCGCCCTCATGCGATCCGGCCAACTTGCCATTTACCCAAACTTCGGCCAGGTAATCCACTGCATGAAATTTCACCAGCAAGCGTTCGCCACGCGCGGGCTGCGGCACGGCGAAGCTCTTCCAATACCAAACGACGCCGTCATACCCGGGAAAGGTCGTCTCGAGAACGCCGGGCACGTGGCAATCCCGCGCTCCCGCAACCGGCCCGGAGACAAACCACTTCTGCTGTTTCCCGCTGTTAGCCGGATCCGTTGCAATTTTCCAGGCGCCATCGAGGGACTGCACTTCAGCCGCAAGACCGCTCCCGATTGCGATTACCGCGATCGCGGTTTGAAGGAGAACTTGTCTCACCAGATTACTTTTGCCGCAAATTGCACCAGCCGCGGCGATTGCGCCGACGTTAATCTGCCAAACGCCCCTGAAGTCACTACGTTCACCGGATTATTGAAATTCACCTGATTAAAGGTGTTGAAGAACTCTGCCCGGAACTGCACGCGGGCCCGCTCGGTGATACCGAAATTGCGTATCAGCGCGATATCGGTATTCGAATAATCCGGCCCGATCATCGTGTTTCTCCCTACATTGCCGAATCTCCCGATCTGGTTCGGGACAAACGCCGCTGTGTTAAAGAACTTCGCAACCTGGTCGCCGCGCGATCGCCCGCCTGGAAGGTTGTTGGGATCGCCGACCAAGTCCGCGCGGTCGTTCCCCTGTCCGCTCAAAGAATTATCGCGCCCGGTGACGACCGTGAACGGCGCGCCGGAGACGATCGATGTAATTCCCGACAACTCCCATCCGCTCACAATCCAATTCACCACTGGCTGAATGCGAAGCTGCGGGAACGCATATACCCAGGAAAGCCGAAGCACATGCCGGCGGTCGAATTCGGACAACCCGCGGTCGGCCGCCAGATCGAAATTGTTCTGGTGCGCCACACCTTGCACATTCGTATTCTGACCCGTGTCAAGCGACTTCGAGAACGTGTACGCCGCCAAAGCTGTGAACGGGCCCGAACGGTATTTTGCGCTGAACTGGAACGAGTGATACGCGGCGTTGCCGACCGATTCGATCACATTAATCTTCTGGTATATATTCGGCACCAGAACACGACGGGCATCAGTGTTCGCCAGCGTCGAAAGCGGCTTTCCCGACGCGTCTGTCCCCGGGAAGTAGCGCGCTTGGTTGATATTCACGGTGTCTTCGAGTTGGTGGCTCAGCTTGCCCACGTACCCGGCGTCAATGGAAAAGTTCCTTACGATTTCGCGC
This sequence comes from Bryobacteraceae bacterium, assembly GCA_051003795.1. Taxonomy (GTDB): domain Bacteria; phylum Acidobacteriota; class Terriglobia; order Bryobacterales; family Bryobacteraceae; genus JALYXS01. The sequence continues at coordinate 1,547 of JBPCKZ010000114.1, forward strand.
TGAATTCCCAAAGTCATCACTTGAATGCGCGGACTTACAAAGTCCGGATCCCAGCTGAACACCTCACCGGGGAGAAAGAACAACTGTTTGTTTGGGTTGGAAGTCAGATCGAGTGAATGCGGGAACGGGTTTACAAGTCCGCGCCACGGGTCGCTCAACCCGCCGACCGGCGTGAAGATTGTCTGCCCCAGGAGAAAGGGCTGATTTTGGAAACTCTGCGCGCCCATATCGCCGAAGTGCGCATTGCTGTAAAGCCCATAACTTCCGCGAAGAGCAGTCTTGCCATCGCCGAAAATATCGTACGCAAAGCCGATGCGCGGCTGGATTTGATGGCGGTCCAGCTTCACCATCGTACTGGGGAGGCCATTGGGAAAATCGGGCGTCTTGTCGCCCGTGAACAGCAGTCCCGGTGGCGCGGAGGGAATCACGGTCGACTGCAAACCATACCGAAAGTTCGCGTTTTGCGGTATTTTCACGGTCGAACGCTCGACGCCGCGATACTCGTCGAAGGGTCCCAACAGCTCATAGCGTAACCCCAGGTTCAACGTCAGCTTTTTGGAAACTTTGAAGTCATCTTGAACGAAATACGAATCGTCCCAGGAGCGCATGCCTAGATCGATCAGCGGCCGGCGAGTAGCGCTGGTAACGCTGCCCAGCAGGAAGTCGGCCGCGGCATTTCCAGTTGCCGATCCATCGAAGCTAAAGGAGCCCGGATCGAGAAACGCCGTAATCAGATGAAACTCACGGCGATACACATCGAACCCCAATTTGATATTGTGCCTTCCCTTGATCAAGGTGAAGCTATCGGCGATCTGCCAATTTGTTCCGCCTTCGACCCAGTTGCACAATCCCGACCCGCCGAGGCTGAACCGGCCCGTCACGCCGATATTGGGCGGTTGCGGAGGCCCTTCCAGATCGATGTTGATCCCCAGCGCACGAGGCGTCAGCGTCTGATTGCACCCGCGGTTTTCTTCTTGGCTGCTGCGCCCGCCTCGAAACTGGTTGATCATCGTCGGCGAGAAGTTATGAGTCTCGGTGATGGCCAGCAGTGGAATCACCTGATCCTCGTGCCGCTGCCCGTAAGCCGGATACGGGCCGCTCGCAAACGGAGTATTAAAGTTCGTCCTGTCGTAGAAGTAACTGATGCTGAGGTTATCCCGTGAGGTCAACAGGACATCTGTCTTTCCGATCCACTGGTTCACGTCGGTTGGATTCGAACCGGTAGTTACCAGTTGGCCGCCATTAGCCCCAGGAGCCGCAGGTATAAAGTCGTTCAACAGGCGCGCTGATACCGGATTGATCCGGTTCGCCGGAATCGTGTTGTTCGGGAACGGCTGACCGGTGATCGGATCGATAATTTTCGAACTAAATATGCCATTCCGCTCGTCGGCTGTCAGCGGGAATGAAGATGCAATCGAAGTCCCCCGAATCCGCAGTCCTTGATACGAAACAAAGCCAAATACCCGGTTCTTTAGAATGGGGAATCCCGCCGCCGCGCCAAACTGATTTTGGCGCAGCACGGGCACGCTCGACGAGAAAAAGTTCCGGGCATTCAGCTTATCGTTCCGCAGAAACTCCCACGCCGAGCCATGTAGTTGATTGGTGCCCGCGCGCGTCACCGCCGTGAAGATCGAGCCGGCATAATAGCCGTACTCCGCGCTGTAGGAATTGGTCACCAACTTGAACTCCTGCAGCGCGTCCGGCGAGGGATAATTTAGCCCCGAATTGTTGTAGGAGCCGGCGAAGCGCATTCCGTCCAATTGATAATCGGTCTCGTTCGTGCGCGAGCCGTTCACACTTACGAAGTTCGCGTTGCGGTCGCCGCCGGTAATGGCCGTGGGGTTCTGAGATACGGTCACGCCGGGCAGCAGCGTTGCAAGCTGGAGCGGATTGCGGCCATTTAGCGGCAGTTCGGTAATGCGCCGCGACTCCACCACGTCGCCGCCCGCCGAAGTATACGTATCCACCAGCGGCGCATCCCCGCTGACTTCGACGCTCTCCGAAACGCTCCCCACTTCCATTCGCACGTCCACACGGGCGTTCTGGTTCAACTGAAGCACAATCCCGGTCCGCACTGACGATTTGAATCCAGCCGCTTCGACCGAAATCCGGTAATTGGGCCCGATCGGCAATAGCGGTATCAAATAATTGCCGGATTCGTCACTCTGGGCCGTACGGGTGAAGCCGGTTTGTTCGTCAGAGGCTGTCACTTTCGCATTGGCGATCGACGAACCGGACGGATCCGTTATGGTTCCGAGAATAGTGGCAGCGTTTTGTTGGCCGGCTGCGCCGGCGCAGACCAACGCTGCGATCAGCAAAATGCGGTAAGCAGACATGGCTTGAATTCCTCCAGTGCACAGTAATCTATCATAGGCTTCCGGGAGCGTCAACGGGAGTTTACGTAAATCTATCTATTGACGGTAATTATTGTGTCTGGCTATACTCCAAGTGATATATCATGCATGCGCTCCGCCTCAACTGCAATATGTTTCCTATTAGCAAAACGGAAAAGTGGGAGTTCACCGAAGCCGGAATCGAAGTGACTGCGCAAGAATGGATTGAACCTCAAAGCGCGCTCGAAGACTATGATGCTGTGCTGGTGGTATCGGCCAAAATTCCCGCAGAGGTCATTCTGCGATTCAAACATTGCCGGGTGATCGCGCGATACGGGAGTGGAACAGATAATATCGACATTGCAGAGGCCACTCGATCCGGCATCCTGGTCACCAACGTCCCCGATTTTTGCCTTTCAGAAATGGCCGACCATACTCTGGCGCTGATCCTGGCTCTCTCGCGAAAGCTCTTTGTCATGGATCGCTGGACCCGCCAAGGGCAATGGCAGGCCCGCGTTCAAGTACCCACATACCGTATAGCCGGGAAAACTTTGGGCCTAGTCGGATTTGGCCGCATTGCCCAAGCCGTCGCACGCCGCGCCGCCGCTTTTGACCTACAAGTCCTCTGTTTTGATCCGTGCCTGGATCCTGTTGCCGCCGAACGCCTCGGGGTCCATTCAACAGATTTCAGCGGTCTGCTGCGCCACTCGGACTTTGTATCGGTCCACGTGCCGCTTACCCCCGAAACCCGCCACCTCATAGGGGACCGCGAGCTGGGCATGATGAAGCCCAGCGCCTACATCATCAACACTTCACGCGGCGGAGTTATCGACGAGCGTGCCCTAGTCAGCGCGTTGGCCGAGGGCCGGATCGCCGGAGCCGGAATCGACGTTTACGAAACTCTCCCGATGTTCGACCCGAATCCGAGCCAAGTCGACCACCCACTCTTTCACCTCGATAACGTGATCCTGACGCCACACTCCGGCGGCTGCTCGGTCGAGTCGCTCGACTACATGATGAGCCAAGGTGCTCGCCAAGCCATAGCCGTTTTGCGAGGCGAGTGGCCGTCGAACTGCGTCAATGCGTTCGTCACCCCGCGATTTCCGCTGACCACCCCAGCTGCAAGCCGTGCCGTCACCTGCTAATCATGGAAGCCCTCCTCCCCAACTCCCGCCCCGTCGTTGTAGTAACCGGAGCCGTGGGCGGCCTTGGCTCGGCCCTCTCGGCCGGATTCGCGAAAAACGATTTTCGTGTTTTTGTGACAGATCTTCACAGGGATCCGCTGGACAGCCTGATTGCCCGGATCCGCGACTCGGGCGGGCATGTCTGCGGGGACATCGCCGATCTAGCCAGCATCGATCAGACCCGGGCCGTAATCGACCGCGCTGTCCAGACCTTCGGGCGAATCGATGTTCTTATTAATAATGCCGGCGTGTCCAGCGCTAAGCCGATATGGGACCTAAACGAAGCCGATTGGGATCAAGTGCTAAGCGTTAATGTCAAAGGCACATTTTTTGCACTCCAAGCCGCTGCGAAGTATATGGTTCACAATGGCGGTTCGATCATTAATATTGCGTCGGTGGCCGGGAGGGTCGGCCGGCCTGCTCTGCTGCATTACGCAGCGAGCAAAGCGGCAGTTATCTCGATCACCCGATCGGCAGCGGTTGCGCTAGCCAAGGACAATGTTCGCGTGAATGCGATTGCCCCCGGCATGATGGATACCGACATGTTGCGTGAGCTGCAATCCTCCCTGAACTCGAATAACGGTCCGGGCAACCCGCAGGCCCATGGCATCCCCCTCGGCCGGATCGCTCGGCCGGAAGAGATCGTCGCAACAGCCCTGTTCCTCGCCGGTGAAGATTCCGCCTACATGACCGGCCAGACCCTGAACGTTGACGGCGGCATCGTAATGAGCTAATCCAACCATGAACCTGGAACATGAACTATACCGCAAGATGCGCCTCATCCGGCGCTTTGAAGAACGCGTGATCGAGCTGGTCAACGCCAACGAAATCGCCGGGGTCACTCACGAATATATTGGCGAGGAAGCAATTGCCGTTGGGGTTTGTAGCACGCTCGGTCCGGCCGATGTGATCACGAGCACGCATCGCGGCCACGGCCACATCATCGCCAAAGGCGGCGACGTGCGCCGGATGATGGCCGAGTTGTTCGGGCGCGTGACCGGATACAACCGCGGTAAGGGCGGCTCGATGCACATTGCCGATCTGTCGCTCGGAATTTACGGCGCGAACGGCATAGTCGCCGCGGGAGTGCCGATCGCCGCCGGCGCGGCCTGGGCCTCCAAGATCCGCAAGAGCGGAACGGTCGCGGTGACCTTTTTCGGAGATGGCGGCGCGAATCAAGGCGTGCTGCACGAAACCATGAACATGGCCGGTATTTGGAAACTGCCGGTAATTTTCGTCTGCGAGAACAACCAATATGCCGTCACGACACCCGCAAGCTATTCGACGGCGGGCCCCGGCATTTGTGAGCGCGCCGCCGCCTACGGTTTCCCGGGATACCGCGTCGATGGAATGGATATCGAACAGGTCAGAGATGCGGTGGGTACCGCTGTGGAAAGCGCCCGAGCTGGCCACGGACCCACGCTGGTGGAATGCAAAGCATACCGCTTTCAAGGCCACTTCACCGCGGAGCGGGCACTTCAGCTCACGTATCGCCAGCAGCAGGAGATCGATACCTGGCGCGCGCTTGACCCGATTTTGCACTGGGCAAGCAAGCTCGAGGAACGTGGCCTGATGTCCGCCAATGATCAGTCGGAGTTGGATCGGGGTGTGGATGCCCTGCTTGAAGAAGCAGTCCAATTTGCCCGATCGAGCTCCTGGCCCGATGCAGCCGAAGCTTTGGACCATATGTACGCAGTCGATTACCCGGGACTGCCGGCGAGAGGAACCGCATGGAACGTCAACTGAATTATTTGCAAGCCTTGCGCGAGGCGCTGATGCAGGAGATGCGGCGCGATGAAAACGTCATTGTGCTCGGAGAAGACGTGCGGCAATCGCTCCGGGGAATCACCAAAGGATGCTTCGAAGAGTTCGGCGCCGACCGTGTTTGGGACACACCCATATCCGAAGCCGGGTTCGTGGGAATGGCAACGGGCGCTGCTTTGGCAGGCCTCCGTCCGGTGATTGAATTCCAGATTGGGACATTGCTTTTTGTGGCGCTCGATCAAATGTCCAATCAGGCTCAAAAACTGCGCTACATGATGGGAGGTCAGGGCAAAATTCCCGTCACATACATCATCCCTGGCTGCGGCGCGCGCCCCGGGCTGGCCGGGCAACATTCCGACCATCTGTATCCGCTATTGTTGCAAGGCGGCTTCAAAGTGGTAATGCCTTCAACTCCACACGATGCCAAAGGCCTGTTTACGGCGGCTATACGCGAGGACGATCCCGTCGTGCTGTTCGCCCCGGCTGCGGTGATGGGTACGCGCGGCGTGGTTCCTGAAGGCGATGCCTGTATTCCTCTTAAAAAGGGAGAAATCCGCAAGCGCGGCTCCGGCGTTACTGTCCTGACGGTTGCCCCCTTACTCGCCGATGCTTTGAAAGTCGCAGTTCGACTGGAGCAGGAAGGCATCTCTGTCGAAGTGCTCGATCCTCGGTCCCTGCTCCCGTTCGACCACCAATTGCTGGAAGAGTCTGTAACCAAGACCGGCCGCCTTGTGATCTTTGACGATTCGAACCGAACCTGCGGATTCGGCGCGGAGATCGCCGCTTATGCAGCGGAGAATCTGTTCCACACACTGAAGGCGCCGGTGGCCCGGATCACTCGCGCCGACGTTCCGGTGCCGTTCAGCACCGCAATCGATAAACAGGTTCTGCCGCGGCCCGAGCAACTGGAAGCGGCGATTCGACGTACGGTGCAATACGGGCACGATCAGATTCTCGAGAGCGCCACTGTGGGAGGCGACTGAATTGAAACGGGTCGAGGTGCGCGTTCCAAAGCTAGGAATGGATACGACTGAGGCGGTGGTGGGTGTTTGGTTGGTCCAGGAGGGCGATCCCGTGGAGATAGGGACACCGTTGGTAGAGTTGGAATCGGAGAAGGTTACCTTTGCAGTGGAAGCGGAAGCCGTCGGCAGGCTTTCAAGCATCTTGCAACCGGCGGGAGCAACAGTCCCTGTTGGCGATCTGCTAGGAATTCTGGAAAGCGAATAACCGTGCTCTTTCCTGAAATATCAGTCGAATCCCTTCGCGACAAGGTGGTGGCGTCTCTTAAGGACGCTTTCTTTTCCGGGAATCTCAGACCGGGCGATATGATCGTGGAGCGTCAGCTCGCCCGGCAGATGAAGATTGGCACACCTGCTATCCGCGAAGCTTTGATCACGCTTCAGGAGCAGGGATTCGTGCAGCGAGTGGCGAATACGGCCACCTACGTGAATAAATTCACGGTAGATGAGGTCCGCCAGTTATACGAGCTCAGAATCGAATTTGAACTGCTGGCTCTGCGCTGGGCCAAACTGCGGGTTAGCGAAGGCGATCTGGCCAAGCTCGAGAAAATCGTGGACGCGATGGTCGAGGCCGGAATTCAAAAAAAGGCCAAAGAATTCTTCGAACGCGATCTTGATTTTCACCGCCACTGCTGGAGATTTTCCGGCAACAAGTTTCTCACGCGCAGCCTGGAAGACCTGGTGCCTCCGCTGTTCGCGTTCGTTCTCACTGCCAGTGATGAGACCGTACACGAGTCCGTTGCCCGCCAGCATTCACGAATTGTAGCCGCTCTCCGAAGTGTGCCGGAACCGGAGTTTACGAACACCGTTCGCGAGACGCTTAGCGCATTCGCTCTAACCGGCATTTCCTCGATGATCTCGCGCGAGCAAAAACGATCGTGAGGCGATCCGAGCTGAGATGGCTGCGGATCATTCCGGCCGCCTTCCTCATGTACACGATCGCGTATATTGATCGGACGAATTTTTCGCTTGCGATTCCGTCATTGCAGCGCGAATTTCATCTGAATGCTCAGTTGGCCGGCATGGCCGCCGGCGTATTCTTCTTCGGCTACTTCCTTTTCCAAATACCGGGCGGGTTCCTCGCCCAAATCTGGAGCGCAAAGCGGTTTGTGTTTTGGGCGTTGCTCATCTGGGGAGCGTTCGCTACGCTGTGTGGGCTGGCTAGAACATCGGGCCAGCTCCTCTTCTTCCGGTTCTGTCTTGGGTTAGGCGAAGGCGGCGTATGGCCGGCGACGGTTGTCTTGCTGGCGAACTGGTTTCCCCGCGAAGAACGCGCGCGCGCGAACGGGTACTGGGTATTGTGCCAACCGCTGGCCATTGTGGTTTCGGGCCCATTATCGGGATGGCTGCTGGATCAGTACAACTGGCGGGTCATGTTCATTGTGCAAGGCATTCTTCCAATTGTCTTTGCGGCCGTCTGGTGGTGGGCGGTTGAGGACCGGCCCGGGCAGGCGGCTTGGCTAAGCTCCTCGGAGCGGCAGGATATCGAGTTCAGGCTAAACAATAGTGTCCCGAATTCCACGCCGGGGTCCCCGAGCGGCCTCTGGCACTTTCTACGCAACCGGAATATTCAGCTTTTCATCGTTTTGGATATCGCTTTCGCTTGCGGAGCTTATGGTCTCTTGATGTGGCTGCCAAGCGCGATTCGAGCGATCCATGCGCGGAGCAACCTTGAGGTTGGAATACTGGCGGCTTTTCCTTATGTGTTCGCTTGCGTTGGAAGCGTGTATAACTCGCGGCATTCCGACCGGACTAACGAGCGCCGATGGCATGTGGCCATACCGTGTATCGTTGCGGGAGTCTCACTGCTCCTGGGCGCGACAGCAGGATCCCGAATGCCGCTGATAGTGATTGGGCTGCTGTCCATCACGGGCTTCGGCATCTACGCCTCAATAGGTCCGATGTGGGCGTTGCTGACTGAGATTGTTCCACCTCAATCGGCCGGTATTGCCCTTGGCCTGATCAACGGATTGGCCAACCTTGGCGGCTTCGTGGGGCCGTTTCTTGTCGGCGCATTACGAGATGCGACGGGAAGCTTTTACTCGGGCTTTATCTTCCTGAGCGCCTGCCTGATTGCAGCGGGCGTGTTCGCTATACTGCTGCGAGCGCCAGTTACAGCGCGCATTGCAGATAGCGCCCGGACCCTCGCGGATTCGAGTGGCGCATGAGAGCGATTGTCAAAACCGCGCCAGGAGAAGGTCACCTGGAATTGAGCGATTGGCCCGAACCGTCGCCCGCGCCAGACGAAGTGAAGATGAAAATCGCAGCGGCCGGAATCTGTGGCACCGATATTCATATCCTCCACGGCACGTGGACGTGCCGTCCGCCGGTAGTGCTGGGTCACGAGTGGTGCGGCACGATCGTTGAAGTCGGATCGCGAGTGAAGCATTTCAAGCCCGGCGACCGCCTCGTCTCTTCGAATCCCGCGCGCACTTGCGGCGTCTGCTACCATTGCGTGTCCGGCAATCCGTTCATGTGCCCAGAGCGCGTTTCCGCGGGGTATATGATTGACGGCGCCTTTGCTGACTATATCTGTATCGACGCCCGGCGTTGTCACCGTCTTCCCGACCACGTCTCGTTCCGAGCAGCCGTGATCGGCGAACCGCTCGCGGTAGCGGTTCACGCTGTCATTGAGCGGACAACCGTGCATTCCGGCGATCTGGTGTTCGTTTCCGGGCCGGGCTGCATCGGGCTGCTCACGGCGCGAATCGCGAAACTCGAAGGTGCACAGGTGGTTGTGTCCGGCCTGGAAAAGGATTTGCCGCGTCTTGATTGCGCAAAATCACTCGGGGCCGACGTCATTGTGGACGCAAGCAACGAGGATCCGCTCGACATTGTTAAGGAATTGAGCGACGGCCGGGGAGCCGATCTCGTCTATGAGTGTTCCGGCAGTGCCGCTTCACTCGCAACCTGCTTGGAAGTTGTACGGAAAGAAGGCACGCTCGTGCCGCTGGGCGTGTATCCGGGGCCGATTCAAACTGACTTCAACAAGATCATGATGAAAGAACTGCGTGTCATCGGATCTTATGGCTATATCTGGACATCCTGGCGGCGCACCGTGCAGCTCTTGTCGGAAGACAAGGTCAATGCGGCGGTCCTCGTGTCGCATGAGTTTCCTCTCGAAGAATACGAACAAGCTTTCCGCTTGACGCAGAACGGTTCCGCGATCAAAGTAATTCTTAGTCCGGATTCGGTAGGTTAGTTTGCGC
>JBPCKZ010000115.1:0-55135 GCA_051003795.1 Bryobacteraceae bacterium
TACGTTCCGGTGGAACCGGCCGACGCCTTCACGGAAGCGATTCGTACGGGGCGGGAAATCGGAGCCGAGATTGTTTTCGCGGACCCGGATTCGGGTGAGCGGCCGCACTTGCCCGACGCGTATCCCGATACGTTTTCGATCCAGACTATCGGCCTGGCAAAATACGTCGAAGCTTACCGCCTGTTTCCGCAACCGCGGTCCGAGGCGATTGAACGGCACGCCGGCGGAATCGCCTGGAAGCTGCAAGGCACGGACCCGCTGGCGCGCGTGTTGGTCGTGGTCTCGTTGAACCTGCTCGATCCCGTGCTCGACGCGATGGAGCGGCCGCAAGCGCAGCCCATGGTGCGGCGGCGGCGCGGGATTCAGCTGCTCAACCCGCACCCCGAAAGCCTGGCCGAAATCACTTTGGAATACCCGTACGTGCAGCACCGCTACGAGGAATCGAGAGCCATGGTGAACCGTCTCGCGGTGCAATCGGCGGTGTTCCGGGAAGCGGAGAAGCGGTATGAAGCGAATGCCGGAGAGCGCGTGGCGCACTGGCAGAAGCGGCTGCTGGCGCGCTACTCGCGCAATCTGGCGGTGGCGGGGCGGGAATTGGCCGCCTCGTTGTTCGATCTGACCGTGGCGGCGCGCTCCGTCGTGGACGATAACTACGCTTGGGAAGTCTGGGAGACGGCGGGCAAGTATCCGTTTCAGAAAATCGCCACCGATATCCCGACCATCAAAATTTCGGGCGAAGAAGTTTGGCTCGCGACCCGAAAAATCCGGCTGCGGCGGCGTATCCCCAGCAAGAAGCGCCGCCTGCGCCCCGTCGGATTGAAGCCGCGCAAGAAAGAGGAGCGGCCGGGTCAATGGGCCAGCCAGCTAAACGGCGATAGCATCTGCTCCTATCCGCCCGAGGATTTAGTAATCGAAGATTACGGCCGTTACCTCAAGAAGAAAGGCAAGAGCATTCTCTCCGAGGAGCGCGCCCGCACGGAGCCGTTCACGACGTCCATTCTGGACGGCGTCGATCTGCGCGAGACCATCCGCAACTGGCACGAAGGCAAAATTTACGTCCGTCATTTCGACAAGATTCAGGGCGAAGTCGGGTCCGTGATCGTGATTTTCGACGAGGATCGGGACGACCGGTATTCGTACCAAACCACGTGGCTCGGAGAGCATCAAAATGAATCGGACATGGCATACTATTCGACTCATCCCTTTGACCGCCTGGTGGGTCCGGGGATCGGGCGCGGGGAGTATGGCGGCTTTCTGATGAGCCTTCCCGCTCGCCGGATGTACGACGTGTGGCGCGATCCGGATTACGATTTTGCCGAGACCAAGTCCGAGCGCCTGCTGCTGGCGGGGTTGGATTACTCGCTGCATAAGTATGTCGTGTACGTCGCCGCGAAACCGCCGAGATCGGTCTTCCGGGACATCGCCGCGCGATCGGGTCGCACGATCGTGTATATTCCGATCGGACAGCTTTCACCGGTGACGCTGAAAAAGATCCGCGTGGTCCACGTGCTCGATGGATACGACAAGCGGAAGGTCGCGAAGGAATACTTGTGGTAGCTCCGTGAAATCGACGACACTTACCGGGCCGCGACCTTGAAGGAGCGGTCTTCGATCTAAGTTAGAACCAGTCTTCTAATTGGAGACCGGGTACGCGCGAGAATTCCCGCGTGTTGTGAGTAACCAGAGTCGCGCCATGCCCCAGCGCGTTCCGGCGATCGGAGTATCCAGCGGCCCGATATTTGAACCCGCCTGTTCGAGTTCGAAACGCAAGCGGGCGGATCGGTCGTGCCGAACTCCAGTTCGTAAGCGACTATTGAGGGCACGGCGAGGTCGCTGGGGTATCTCTCCGCTTTCGCGCGCTTAACCTGCCCCAATCCTTTCAGAGCGTTAATGATAGTATTCGAGTCGAGAGCGAACACTATACATTCACTCTAGTGGCGTCTCTAACATAGCCCTTGCGCAACTCATCCGCGCTTGGGAAATCCTCGCGGGCCCAAGTGCCAAAGAGCGAGAGAATATCGGCCGGCCATTCGTTACGCGCCCGCTTCTTTATCGCGTCGGCGATCCATTTGCTCGCCGGCCGGCGTTCCCGGCGTACCCGAAAATCCGCGGCGAGAAGAAGATCCAGACGCCGAGTGCGCAATTTACCCAGCTTATTCATTAACACCGTATCGCCGCGCGTGATTGATGTTACACCTGTGTTAGCCTATTACGTCGGATGTCCGAACAGATCCTCCTGCAAGGAAAACTGCTGGGTACGGAAGGCTTCCTGGCTTCGCGTTCGGGGCCGGACGAGGACTTTGCGGCCCGCGCGCTTTGGGTCGCTCTCATTAGCGAAGTTTTACCTCGCGCGCTCCTTGCCGAACTCGAATTGGCGCCTCTGCTCCTCGGGTCGAGCGGCGGCGGGCAGTTCCTCGTCGTCTTGCCGGATACGGCGCATGCGGCCGCGGAACAATTTTTATCGGCCGCCGCGAAGCAGCTCGACGAAGCCACCGGACATCGCGTACGCCCGATCTGGGCCTTCACCGAGAATCTCGGCGATTGGACCGTGGTCCGGAAGCGCCTGAACGAGCAGCTCGACCGGGCGCGCAACGCGCCGCTCGCGCGGGAACGGAATTTCGCCCCGATCGATGCCATTCGCGCCGACGCTTTCGATGTTGAAAATGCGCGGCAGCTTCCCGCTGCATCGTCGGTGGGCTGGTCGCCGGGATTGCCGGGCATCATTAGCGCGGGCCACGCCAAACACAATTGGAATCTGACGCCGAATCTCTCGGTGGAAGGCATTACGGTTGCCCGGCACTCCGCTCCCGATGCGGGCGCCTCGGAGTTCGCGCATCGAGCGCAAGGCCGTCCGCTCTGGGGAGTCTTACGGGGCGATGTCGATAACTTCGGCGTGCGCCTGCGCCGCCTGCACAGCATCGAAGAGCACGTGCGGCTCTCCGTCATGTACAAGCAGTTCTTCGCGGGCGAGCTGCAAGTCCTCTGCCCCATGCCGGATTTCCGGCAAAAAGTCGGCATTCTTTATTCGGGTGGCGACGACTTCGCCGTCTGGGGCGCCTGGGACGCCCTGGTGTTGCTGGCGCGGGAAATGCAGCGAATTTTTCAGCGATTCGCCGAAGAGAATCTGAACGATTTTCCGGGCGCGGAAGCGAAGACCATCACCATGGCCGTTGCGATCTCGAACGATCCGGCGCAGCCGTTGACGGAATTGTATGAACGGGCGGGCGGGTATCTGGCGCTCGCGAAGGCCGCCGACAAGGACTGCATCTATCTGATGGATCGCATCCTTGAATGGAAGCAGTTGAGCGATGCGGCGGAGCTAAAGGACGCGGTGCTGCGGATTAGCGAAGAGTTCCGGTCGGGCCGCCATTTTCTGGCGGAGCTGCGCGCCCTGTACCAGAAAGTTTCCTCGTCATTCGAAGCTCACGTGGATCACGAACGGCTGCTGCGGCGCGCCTACCGTTTTCAACGCCGCTATAGCCGCATGGCTGCATCCTCGCGGCGGGATCTTGAGTTTCAGAAGTTGCGCGCGCATCTGATAAATGAGATCGTGGGGCGGAATGTAAAGCCCGCGGCCGGCAAGCGGTTTCGCATCCGGCCGGCTGGAGTGGTGGCGCTTGAGTGGGCGCGTCTGAGCCGGATAAAGCAAGGGGTTTAAAAGATGGCGGAAGAACAACCAAATCGAGGCCGTGAGAACCGGCCGCCGCGTGAGGGCGGCCTGCGGCGGGACGATCGCGACCGCGGGCGCGGGGGCGATCGCGGTGACCGTGGCGGGGAGCGCGGGGGCGACCGGCGTTTCGAAGGGCCGCCCGAAATCGAACTCGAAAAACTGATCGTCGATAGCCTTTATCTGGACAACCAGGCGCACGGTATCGTGAGCCGCATGCGCGACATGGATTCGGCCACGAAGAGCCAGTTGCGCCGGCTTTACAATGCCGTTCGCCGCGCCGTTCGCGCGCCCGAGAACGAGCGCCAGCATGAATTCGTGATGCTGCGCGCGCGCCTCGCCTACACCATCGCGCGCCATTCCTTGCGCAGTCTCGATCAGATCGAAAAGCTGCTGCTGCAGGTCACGCGGAAAAACGAAGCCCGCGGCTACGAACGATTCAAAGACCTGTTCGAAGCCGTAATCGCATACAACGAGTAAGAGGAAGCATGAGCGCTCATACCGCACAAACGGAATTACGGCTGATCGGCAAGCTGATCCTCGAAGGCACGTTGCATTGCGAAACCGGACTGCACGTCGGCGCCGGAAAGGGATCGCTCGAAATCGGGGGCTCCGATAATCCGGTGGTAAAAGATTCCTTCGGGAGGCCGTACGTTCCGGGCAGCTCATTGCGGGGCAGAATTCGCGCGCTGCTCGAGCAATCGACCGGAATGGCCGTTCCTTCCGAATTGGTGTACGTATCGCGGCGCAAGGGCCAGGAGGTTCGGATTCATCAGAGCGACCGGCCCGGCGACGAGATTTGCGTCCTGTTCGGGCGCAGCCCGGGCCGCATGGATCGCGTGCAGGGCGATGCGATCGAAAGCAATCACGCCACGCCGGCGCGCCTTTCCGTGTTCGATGCGCCGCTCGATCCCGAGAGCATCACGGCGCAGATGCGGGAGAATCTGGACGACGAGTTGACTGAAGTCAAGAACGAAAACGCAATCGACCGGATCACGTCGCTCGCGAACCCGCGAACCATTGAGCGCGTTCCGGCGGGCGCGCGCTTTCATGTTCGTTTTGCGCTCGATATTCTGTGCGAAGAAGACGCTCCCCTATTGGCCCTGCTGGTCCAGGGGCTTCGTTTGCTCGAAGACGACGCGCTCGGCGGCGGCGGGTCGCGCGGCAACGGCCGCGTTCGCTTCACCGGCCTCAATCTTGTCTGGCGCGGAAAGGATTACTATGCGTCAGGCGCCGATCAAAAGGAATTGGTCTCCGGCGCCGATGTCGCGGCATTGCAACGCCAGGCCAATGAAATCGGCGCGTCTTTCGTTTCCTCCGGCGCTTCGTCCGGATCATGAACCCCGGTCTGCTGGTGAAATTCCGGCCGGCGGCTCCGTGGCGGATGGGTCCCGAGTCGGGCGCGCGCGATCGCGTCGATCTCATTTATCACAGCGACTCGCTATTCTCGGCCGTTACGGCAGCCATGCGCAGCTTGGGATCGCAAGACGAGTGGCTGGCGGCGACTGCCGCGGACGCGCAAGGCTCGGCAGTCCGGTTCAGTTCCTTTTTCCCATTTGTGGGCGATAGCCCGCTGGTCGCGCCGCCCCGCAGCGTTTGGCCCCCGCCGCCGTCGGCTAAAGTTCGTTGGAAGAGCGCGCGCTTCGTGCCGCTCCACGTCGTTGGCAGTCTGCTGGCGGGCCAGGCGCTCGAAGAGGATCGCTGGAATGTGGATGGCCCGAGCGAGTGTTTGATTCCCGCCGGGCGCGGCGGCCCCTTCCGAATTTCGGTGCGCTCGAATGCCGCCGTGGACCGGCTCTCGGGCCACCTTCACACCCACGCTTCCGCTTGCCTCGAATTCGCTTCCGGCGCGGGACTCTGGGCGGCGGTATCGTTCGACAGCGAAGAAGACTATAGCCGTTGGTCCAATCCCGTTCGCGCCGCGTTGCGGCTCCTTGCCGATTCCGGCTTCGGAGGCGAGCGTTCGCGCGGGTGGGGCAGGTCGGAAGCTCCCGAATTTACCGATGGAACGTTTCCCGATCTGATTATTCCGGAAATCCCGTCCGCGCACGGAACCGAATACTGGCTTCTCTCGCTTTTCTCGCCTGGCGTGGAAGACGCGGTCGATTGGGAGCGCGGCAGCTATTCCGTCCTGACGCGCGGGGGCCGCATCGAAAGCCCGGCCGGTTCGGGGGCCAAGAAAAAGCTTCTGAATATGATCGAGGAAGGCTCGGTGGTTTCGGCCGCGGCTCCGGTACACGGCGCGGCCCCGAACGTTGCGCCGGACGGATTTCCACATCCCGTCTACCGCGCGGGTTTCGCCGTGGCCATTCCCATCCCCGCGCAGGTGGCGGCGTGAGATACCGCGTCACCTGCCTGACGCCAACGCTGGTCGGCGACGGCCGCAAGCTTTCGCCCATCGACTACATGGTCTGGAAAGATCGGGTCAGCGTGCTCGACCAGAATCGCATCTTCAAGCTGCTGGCGAAAGGCCCGCGTCTCGAAGGCTATTTGACGCAGTTGAAAAAGGCATCGAAGCTCGATTTCGCATCGTGGGGCGGCTTCGCTCAGAATTACGCGGATCGGCGGATTCCGTTCGAGAGCGCGGCGGATTCCGGCTTCTGGTCCCGCGCTCCCATTGAAAGCTTGAGCATTCCGACGTTCGCTTCCGGTACGGAAGGGCCATTTCTACCGGGCACCGCGATCAAAGGCGCGTTGCGTACCGGCATGCTCTTCGCGAATGCGGCGGAGGGAACGTTGAAAGACTTGGCCGAACGATTTGGCGGCGAGCGCCCGCCCCGGCGGCCCGCTGAAGCCGTGGAAGAGAATTTACTGGGCGGCGGAGGCGCGGCTCGTACGCGATTCCTGAGCGCGGCGGATTCCGATTCAGTGCCGGAATCGAATTTTAAGGTGTATTTGGTGCGGGTGGCGACGCTGCAAACGCGCGCGCCGGGCGCGTACACGCTGGCTTGGAAGCAGGCGGGGCGGGGCAATGTTATGCGCCCCGAAGAAAGCACCCCGGCGTTCGCCGAGATGGCGGCGCCGGGGACGGTTTTCGAAGGCGGCTGGCAGGAAAATCGGTTCTTCGACCGGCCGGAGATACGGCGCGCGCTGCATTGGGCCAATCCGGTGACGCGCGAGCGGATTTTTTCGGAAGCCAACCAGTATGCGGCGAAACAGTTGGAAGTGCATAAGCAGTATGCGGCGTGGACGGGGCTGGATGTATTGGGGAAACAGATCGAAGAGCTGGAAGGGCGCGTCGCGGGAGCGCGGGAGCGAGGCCGATGCGTCGTCTCGATTGGCTGGGGCGCGGGTTTTATCGGAAAATCCGCATGGCTCGATACCAACGATCCCGATTACCGGCGAATTCTGCGAATACCATCCGGATTGCCGTTCCCAAAGACCCGGCGCATCGTGTTTTTGAATAGCCAACCCGCCACGCTGCCCGGGTGGGTGGAGCTGGAGGTAGTCTGACGATCCCGCGCCACATATGAGCAAAACGGTGAGCAAAACGGCCTTTCTCTTCCCCGGTCAAGGGTCCCAATTCGCGGGGATGGGCCAGTCGCTCGCAAGCTCCTTCCCCATCGCTCGCCAGATCTTCGATCAAGCCGACGACGCGCTCGGCTTCCCTTTGTCCAAGCTCTGTTTCGAAGGTCCCGAACAGGATCTCAAGCTCACCGAAAACACGCAGCCCGCTCTGCTGACCGTTTCGATCGCCGCCTTCGCGGTCCTCAAGCAGGAAGGTATTTTGCCCGATTATGTCGCCGGGCACAGCTTGGGGGAGTATTCCGCGTTGGTGGCCGCTGGATCTCTCGCGTTCACCGATGCCGTGCGGTTGGTTCGCAAACGCGGCCGGTACATGCAGCAAGCCGTACCGGCTGGCGTCGGCGCGATGGCCGCAATTCTGAAGCTGCCGGAAGGAAAGTTGGACGAGGTGCTCGGGCAATCCGCGCAGGCGGAAATCGTCAGCGCGGCCAATTTGAATTCGCCCGATCAAGTCGTCATCGCCGGACACGCCGCCGCCGTAATGCGCGCCATGGACGCGGCGAAAACGGCGGGTGCGAAACGCGCGGTTGCGCTGCCGGTCAGCGCCCCGTTTCACTGTGAATTGATGCGTCCCGCCCAAGAGCGTCTTTCGGAGGATCTGGATGCCACGGTGTTTGCGGACCTGCGTTATCCCCTGGTCAACAACTGGCAGGCGCGCGAAATCCGCTCGGGAAACGAAGCGCGACGCGGCCTGTTCGAGCAGGTGCCGAACCCGGTGCGCTGGTCCGAATCGATGACCTATCTAGCCGCGCAGGGAGTGGATTGCTTCCTCGAGGTAGGCCCCGGTACCGTGCTCGCGGGCTTAATCCGCAATATCGTCCCCGGCGCAAAATGCGTTTCATTCGGAGAAGCCGCCGACCTGGAAAAAGTTCGCGAACTCATATGATCACGGGCACTCACATTCTTCTCAATAGCAAAGAACCCGAAGCGGATCGTGCGTTCTTCCGCGATGTTCTGGAGTTTCGCGCCGTGGACGCCAGCAGGGGGTGGCTGATCTTCGCGCTACCGCCGGCCGACGTTGCGTGCTCGGCCGTGACGGCGGAGCGGTGGGGCATCAGAACTACGATCCAGTTGCCCAGTGGCGGCGAACTCGGACTTTACCAGCCGAAACATCCGACAGCGATTTAGCCCCGCCGCACCGCGACCACGCGCAGCCGCTTGTAATCCACTACCCACTTCCCGTCCCGATGCAATTTGGGCCGCAGTACCGTCTCCACTTCCCGCAGCCGGGATTCGCGCCGTTCCATGGCGACACCATCAAAAAAGCTCGCGGCAAACATGCGAAGCCAATCCCGCATTCCGTCTTCGCCGTCGAGCGGCGTCGGACGGTCGAAAAGTCGCGCGGAAACGACCTCCAAACCGTGCCGCTCCAGCAGCGGAGCGTATTCCCCGATACTCGGGAAGTACCAGGGACTCTTGGCTCCGGGCATCGCTTCGGCCATTGCAGCGACGACCGCCTGCACGTTGCCTTTTCCACCGAATTCGGCGACGAACCGGCCGCCCGTCCGGAGCGCCTTCGCGATACAGGCGATCACCCGCTCCGGTTCCCGAATCCAGTGCAGCGCGGCATTCGAAAAGACGGCGTCGAAAGGCTCGGGCACGGCGAAATCCGCCCCGTTTGCGAGCTGAAACCGCAGTTGGGGGAAGTTAATGCGCGCCTGCGCGATCATCCCCGGATCGCTATCGAGACCCAGGACCGTCGCGCCCGATTCGGCAAGCTTCGCCGTCAAGCGGCCCGTGCCGCAGCCCACGTCCAGAATACGCTCCCCTGACTCCGGCTTAAGCACCTCGATCAAGCTGCTGCCGTACTCCCAAACATAGGAATGGCGGGCTTCGTAACGCTCAACATCCCAGATGTCGGTTGATTTCAGGGTGCTTTTTGGGTCGTGGTACACTAAAACTTCCAAAAGGTTCCTAATACTATGAAATCAGGAATTCATCCCGCTTATCGCGAGTTGAACGTGGTCTGCGCGTGCGGGCATAAGTTCGTAACCAGGTCCACTCACAACGGCGATATCCGCGTGGAAATCTGCTCCAGCTGCCATCCTTTTTTTACGGGGAAACAGAAGTTGATCGATACCGCGGGCCGTGTCGACAAATTTGAGAAAAAGTACGCGAAATTGCGCGGCAACAGGCCGCAGCCCGTCGCGTCTTAATCCTGCTTGTGCTCCAATGCCCGGCGCTTATCCCGCTCGGCGACCATTTTTTCGTATTCCGCGCGTTGACCACCGTTCAGAAGAGCGCTTACTTTGGCGTGCTGCTCCTTTTGAATCCGCTCCAGCTCGGGCTTAGACCGCTCGTGCTGTTCGCGGACTCGCCGGCGTGTTTCGTCCATGATGGCGCTTAGCCGGCTCACTTGGCTGGTGTCGAGTTTCAACCTGGTTCGCATTTCCGCCAAATACTTGCGCTTGTATTGGTCGGGCGTGCGGGGCAAAGGGCTGGCGTTTACCGAATTGGCCATGTAAAGACGGTGTCCGAATACGCCAACCACCGACCCGCTGAGGAAAACCAACAACAGATACAACGAGGTCGAAAGTCTGGACCGCCGCATTATTCCTTTCCCTGGTCCTCGGTGTCTGCAACAGTACTCAGCCGAACTGAGTCGAAATAGAGAGAGCTCTCGCGCGCGTGGTCGGCCGCAAGGACGTCCACATAGCTGCCGTTTTCAAAAGCCGAGTTTTGCGAATTGGGCAGGGCCAGAAACAGAGCCAAAATGCAAGAAACCGCTAGCGCGGCGGTCACGAAGCCCCGCGCCATTTTGCCGAAGAGCCAATTATTGGCCTGCCGCGCTTCGATTTTTTGCCAGATCGCCGGCATGAAATTGACGCTGGGCTCGAGAGGTTCGCAAGCCTCCCGATACCGCCGGAACAGTTGCTCGAGATCCCGTTCCCGTGGATCGCAGTCTTCAGAGTTTATCATCGTCGCCATCGTCGCATTCCCTAGCTTGCCGTTCCGGTCTTAACGGCGGTCTTACACTCCGGGCCCATGGCCTTCAAAACCCGTTGCCTGGCTCGAAACAACCTGACCTTCAAGGCGTTCTCGTTTACATGGTATATCTTTTCCATTTCCTTCAATGACAGCCCCTCCACCTCTTTCATCGTCAAGAGGATGCGATCCTCCTCGGAAACCGCTGCCAAAAGGCCGTTTACCGTTTCGCGCGTGCGGCGGCGCCGGTCGTCGTCGTGATTCGCCTTGCCACTCGCGATGGCATCGGCAATCATAACCTGCCGCTCGGATAAATCCGCCATCCTCGATTCCATGCGGCGCTTGCTTTTTCTCAGAAAGTCGTACGAAGCGTTTACAGTCAGCCGGTAAAGCCAAGGCTCGAACACCTCCGCCGTGCGCAGTTGATCGAGCGAAAAATACAGCCTCAGAAAGACTTCCTGGCCCACGTCCTCTACATCGTCCGGGCGGCCAATCAGGCGGGCAATGGTTCCCAGTATCCGCCTCCGGTAGGCAAGCACCACCTCGTTGAAGGCCGATGCGTCCCCGCCCTGCGCGCGCTTGATTAGCTCGAAATCGACCAGCATTCATGGCCGGCTACCAGATAGGCGTCCCGGCACCTATGTAGGTTACAAGGCTTTGAAAAGGAACGCAAAACCCGCGCCTCGTATGGTAAGAAAGAATCTGGCGATTAAATCGATGATTCGCTTCGACCGGGAAATCTGCCGCGATCTGGGCATCGCTCTCCACCGCGAGTGGCTCGAAACCAACGGCATTGGCGGATTCGCCTCCTCCACCATTATCGGGCTAAACACGCGGCGCTATCACGGGCTGCTCGCGGCGGCGCTCAATCCCCCGTCCGAGCGAATGGTGCTTCTCGCGAAGCTGGAAGAAGTCTTGATCGTCGACGGCCGCCGGTACGAACTATCCGCCAACCAATATCCCGGCGTTATTCATCCGAAAGGCCAGGAATTCCAGCAATCTTTCGCGCTCGACCCATTCCCGGTGTTTACATGGCTGGTCGAGGATCTGGAGCTGCGGAAATCCGTGTTCCTGATCCAGGGCGAGAACGGCGTGGTCGTGCAATATTTTCTGCGCGCTCAGGGCGGGGCCGCGCGCCGCGATTGCCATCTCGAAGTACGTCCGCTGATCGCCTACCGCGATTACCATCAGTTGACGCATGAGAATCCGGTGTTGAACATGCTGGTGACCTCATCGGCGGGCCTCGCGTGCGTCCAACCGTACGCCAGTCTTCCCCCGTTGTATTTCGCCCATGACGCGGAACGGATCGAGTGCCTGAGCCGCTGGTACTACGATTTCGAGTACGAACGCGAGCGGGACCGGGGCCTCGATTATCGCGAAGATCTTTTCAACCCCTGCGCGCTCACGTTCGATCTGCGGGAGTCCACGCAGGCGAGCGTCGTCGCATCGATCAAGCAACACGCGGCGTCCGAAGCGGGCGAGCTCCGCCAGGCGGAAACGGCCCGCCGTAAAGAGCTTGGAAACGGCTTCCCGGCGGCTGCCGGCCAGTTCATTGTCGAGCGCGGAAAAGGAAACACGATTATCGCCGGCTACCCCTGGTTCGAAGATTGGGGCCGGGACACCATGATCTCGCTTCCCGGCCTGACGCTCGCCACCGGACGCCCCGGAATCGCAAAAGGCATTTTGCTCGAATGGTCGCGCTTCGTCGATCGGGGGATGCTGCCGAATCGCTTCCCCGATGCCGGATCGAAGCCCGATTACAACGTTGAGTACAACACGGCGGACGCCGCGCTGTGGTTCTTCGAAGCCATTCGCGCGGTGATCGAGCACACCGGCGATTACTCGTTCGTATCGAACGAACTCCACGAAATTCTCGCGGACATTGTCGCGTGGCATCGGCGCGGCACGCGATACGGAATTCGTGTCGATACCGACGGCCTCTTAACAACCGGCGCGCCGGGCGTGCAATTGACGTGGATGGACGCCAAGGTTCGCGACTGGGTGGTGACGCCGCGGCGAGGCAAGCCGGTTGAGATCCAGGCGCTTTGGTACAACGCGCTGCGCATCATGGCGGATTTGAGCGCGCGCGCCGGCCGCCCCGGACCTTACGCCGAAATGGCGGAAGCCGCGAAGCACGCGTTCGTCGCGCAGTTCTGGAACGAAAGCGCCGGATGCCTTTACGACGTAATCGAGGGGGACCGGCGCGACAGCGCAATACGACCCAACCAGGTTCTCGCGCTCAGCTTGAAATATCGAATGCCGTATGCCTGGCAGGCAAGGAGCATTCTGGAGGTGGTGGAGCGCGAGTTGCTGACGCCGTTCGGATTGAGAACGCTCGCGCCCGGCGATCCGAATTATCGCGGCCGGTATGAAGGCGACGTGACCAGCCGCGATGGAGCCTACCATCAGGGGACGGTGTGGCCGTGGCTGATTGGCCCGTTTATCGAGGCATATCTCAAGGAGCGCGAGAACAGCGAAGATGCGCGACAACAGGCGCGCCGATGGCTGGAGCCCCTACGGCAATTCCGGGAAAGCGACGGCGTGGGGCAGATCCCCGAAATCTTCGATGGCGACGCGCCGCATCGTCCGGGCGGCTGCACCGCGCAGGCGTGGAGCGTCGCCGAAGTGTTGAGGGCTTCAAATCTGGCGGCTGGCATTACTTCTTAAAGTTATTTTTTAGCCAAAGCTTCGGCATAGGCTTTGCCGAGCTGTTGAGCCAATTGGCTCTCCACCTGTATGGACGAGAGGCTTGAGAGTACCCGCTGCTTCGCCTGTCCCAGCTCCCGATCGTTCAATTTTCCAGGATCTTCCGCGAATGGGGTCGTCGCCTCGATCACGTTTTCGAGCGTCCGTTGCTGAACCCGCTCGAACTGCCGCTGAAGCTGGTAAACGCTCGAATATTTCTTTACTTCCGGGTAGTCCATGTGCGCAAGCGCTCCGGTAGCTTCCGCTGTATCCCAACCGGTTTCGCTTAATTGAGCGAGCGATGAGGTGATCGTCAGCGAATGAATTGTAGGGTTCTTGTGCGACATGCGCTCGGTGAGATAGCGCAATACGTTTCGATGCTCTTTCAACGCATTGACTTGGTTCCGCGCATGGCCATCGATTTCATTCTTGTTGTCCCGTATTTCGCTATTCAAGCTTTCCTTGGCTTCCCGCACCAGGCTTCGATGACGACTCCATTCCAAAATGCCGTCAAGCGAAAGCGCGATCAGGATGCCGATCGTAATCGTGGCTAGGTGAAGGAAGAAATCTTTCCAGGAATGTATCGGCGCGTCGACCCCATGCACGTCCATATCGCCGGGAAGTATAACACGCGAGCCAATGCGATCTCGGTCAAATTGTTAATAGAGTGTAGCTCATGGTAGCCATGATCCACTCTTACGATCCAGCCGACGGATTCCCCCGAATCATGCGCGCTCTAAAGCATGAAGACGTGGGGATGGCCATCGCGTGGTTGAGCCATGCCTTCGGTCTGACGGAGCATCTGCGGTGGATCACTCGAACTCCCACCCGCGAAACGAATGCCGATGATCTTCCATCGCCACGTGGGCGCCGCGAAATCGCACGCCTTCCATCTCTAATCGAAGCCGCTGCTCGCGAGCCGCGTCGAGTTTGGTCCGGATTTCGCCTCCAGCACCCACCACGCGATGCCACCGGAGCGCGTCCCCCGCTTTACGCAGCACTTGAACCACCTGCCGGTGGTACAGCGGATAGCCCGCGGCGGCCGCCACTTGCGCGTAGGTGGCAACTTTGCCTTTCGGAATCTGCCGGATCGTGCGCGAAATCGCGGCGTCGCGCTCTTTGTTGCGGGGCGCTCGTAGTAGACGCCGCGCGATCTCGTGCGGCGCCGGCGGACGCTTCATTTTCTCACTTTAACGAATCCTATACTTCGGATGTGATGGATGGTCTTCCCGGCGCATGATCGGCGGCTTATACTGAACTCCATGCGCCTGATATGGATCGCTCTGCTCGCCGCGCGCTTGTCCGCTCAAATGGTTCCACCGATCTTACCTCCCACTCTGAAAGACGTCCTGAACCTGACGAGCGACCAAGCGCAAAAGATAACCGCGTCGTTCAACGGCTACGCTACTTACCGCCGCACCGCTAACACAAGAATGGCCGAGCTCAATTCCGATTTGAGTTTCCAGTTTTCGCAGCCCGCTCCGGACCCGGCGCAAATCGGCGCCGATTACGCCGAAGCGGAAACGATCCGGCGCGGGCTTGCCGCTCAACAGGCGGCCTACCGTACGCAAGTCCTGGCTGTCTTGAATCCGTCGCAATTGATGCAGTATCGGGCGCTGCTCAACTCGATCGCACTGCAGCCGTTGATCGGCGAGGCAAGCTGCGCGTTCCTGGAAGACTCCGGGCCATCTTTTGCGATCGGCATCTTTAGCATTCCCGCGCCCACCCTCCGCATCGTCGATTTCGTGGACATCCCGGGTTTTGTTTCAGTCGTTCTGCCTTACATTCCACCGCCCCCCGTGCCTACCTTCTGCGGATCTCCCCTTTTCCCGCTGGCGCTCCGTGAATACCTGAACGCCACCGATGCCGAGATCGCCGCCATTGCGCAAGCGAGCATGGATTACAACGATATCTACCAGCGCCGCCAGAATCGCATTGCCGACGTGCAGGTCGAGATCCGGGATGAGTCGGCGAAAGAGCAACCCGATCCGCTGCAGTTAGGCGTCCGCTACATCGAATTGCAATTGATCTCGCGGGATCTACAGCGCGAGGCAACGGAACTTCGCCAGAAAGCCCGCGCCGCTCTAACTGGCGATCAAGCCGCTAAGTTAAAATCGCTTGACGACCTGACCGCGGCGCAACCCGCTCTGAGCGTTTTGCAGGGCTGCGATCTGCTGGCCACGCCTCCCGCTTCGCAAGCTGCGCCGTCGTCGATTGTCACGGGGCAGTTCATATTCGATGGCGCCGCGTCGTGCCGGGTGATGTAATCCCGCAAGTTCCACGGGTAGAACCGCTACTCATGAAACGCGCCAACGCCATCGAACTGGAGCTCTTCCGCAACCTCTTCGTCTCGATTGCCGAAGAGATGGGCGTGGTGCTCCGCAAGACCGCATTCTCCACCAACATCAAGGAGCGGCGCGATTACTCCTGCGCCGTGTACGACGCCGGGGGAGAGACCGTGGCGATGGGAGACCACATGCCCGTCCACCTCGGCGCCATGCCGCTCTCCGTGCGCCACGTGATTGAAACGTATCGCTTGCGGCCGGAAGATGTGGCGATCGTGAACGATCCGTTTCGGGGCGGCACGCATCTGCCCGATATTACGGCCGTCTCCGCCGTTTTTTTGGACAACCGGAAAAAGCCGGCGTTCTACGTCGCCAACCGCGCGCATCACGCGGATGTCGGCGGCATGAGTCCGGGATCGATGCCGCTGGCGACGGAAATCTACCAGGAAGGAATTCGCATTCCGCCGATCTTGCTGGTGCGCGGCGGAACGATGGACAATGGCCTGCTTCGCCTGTTGCTCGCCAACGTCCGGACGCCGGATGAACGCGAGGGCGACCTTCGCGCTCAAGCGATGGCGAACCGGCGCGGCGCGGACCGCCTGCGCGAGATCGCGGCCCGTTCCGGCCTCGCGCGAGTGCATCGCAACATGTGCGCGCTGCAGGATTATAGCGAGCGGATGACTCGCGCCGCCATCGAGCGAATCCCGGATGGCGATTATCCGTTCACCGACTTTCTCGATAACGATGGAATCACGAGCGAGCCCGTGCGAATTCAAGTGACGGTGCGCGTTCGCGGCGATTCCGCCGAGGTGGATTTCGCCGGTTCCAGTCCGCAAGCCGCGGGTTCGGTGAATGCGAATTACGCGGTGTGCGTTTCGGCGGTAATGTACGTCTTCCGCTGTCTGGTGGCCGAAGGCGTTCCCTATACCGCTGGGCTGCTCCGGCCCATTCGCGTTTTGGCGCCGGACCGGAGCGTTGTAAACGCCGGTCCGCCGGCGGCCATGGCGGCCGGTAATGTCGAGACCTCGCAGCGTATCGCCGACGCGGTGCTCGGGGCTCTCGCGAAGGCTCTGCCCGATCGTATTCCAGCCGCGAGTTCCGGCACCATGAACAACCTGAGCCTGGGCGGCTGGGACGGCCGTCGGCAAAAGCCGTTCGCCTATTACGAAACAATCGCGGGCGGCATGGGCGCTTCGGCGGTGGGGCCCGGGCCGGGCGCTGTCCACACTCACATGACGAATAGCTGGAACACGCCGATCGAGGCGTTCGAGCACGAATACCCGATGCGCATTCAACGGTACGCCATCCGGCGCGGATCGGGCGGCAAGGGCCGGCACCGGGGCGGCGACGGAATCGTGAGGGAGATCGAGTTTCTGACCGGCTGCGATGTAACGATTCTCTCCGACCGTCGCGAACGCGGACCATACGGCCTGAACGGAGGCAAATCCGGCGCTCCCGGACGGAATACTCTGACTCGAGGCGCAAAGGCGAAGGTGCTTCCGGCGAAAACTCGCTTCGATGTAAAACCCGGCGACGTTCTGCGGATCGAAACCCCCGGCGGGGGAGGATGGGGACCTATTGAACAGCCGGCCGCGAAGCTATAGCCATTTGCGCAAAATCCACCAGACGATCGAAAACAGTACGAGGAAGATCACGAATGCGCCAATCATGCCGTTCCCGGCCTACCCCAACCTGGCGTACAAAAATACGATTGTTCCGACGATCGCCGCCAAGGCGATCGAATGCGGCAGCACCTTTCGAAACAGATCGCCCTCCTTCCCCTCTTGTCCGACGGCGGCGCACGCGACGATGATCGATTGCGGCGAGATCATCTTGCCCATCACGCCGCCGGCCGAGTTCGCGGCCGCCATCAGGACCGGGTTGATGTGCAGGTTTCTAGCCGTGATCACCTGCAGGCTGCCGAACAGCGCGTTCGATCCCGCGTCGGTGCCGGTAAGGGCCACGCCGAGCCAGCCGAGCAGGGTCCCGAAGAACGGAAACAGCACGCCCGTGTGCGTCATCGCCAGGCCCATGACGGCATCCATGCCGCAGTAGCGCGTTACGAACCCCAGCGTCAGCATGCCCATGATGGCGACCATGGGGAAACGCATGCGATGGCAGGTCCTGAAGAAAACTACAAGCGTGCGCGCGAAACTCAAGCCCAGGATCGGCCCCGAAATCAGGCCCGCGAACAAGGTCGCGGTACCCACGCCGGAGAGCCAGGCGAAATCGTAGATCGCGGGTTCCGGTCTTGGCACGGGCACCACCGGAGCCACGCGAAAAACCAGTTTGTCCAAACCGGGGACGGGGATGGCGAATGTGGTCTTCTCCAAAGCACGATTGACCGAAGGCATGCCCCAAACGATTACCAGAACGGACAGCAGCAGGAAGGGCGACCAGGCGTGCAGAACCTCCTTGGCGGTGTAGGGGCGGAGCGCGATCGTGGGTTCGGGTTCGTCCGGGAAACGCCAACTCTCGCGCGGTTTCCAAATCTTCAGGAAGAAAACCAGCGTCACAAGCGTGGTCATTCCGCCGACGATATCGACCAGGCTGTAATCCACGAAATTCGACCAGTAGAATTGGATGCCGGCGAAAACGGAGCCGCACAGCAGCAGGCCCGGCCATACGGCACTCATTTGCCGCCAAGGACACATAATGCGAATCAACCAGAAGGGTAGGAAGAAAGCGACCGGCGGAAGAATGCGCCCGATCATGCCGCTGATTTGCATGCCCTCAATGCCGGTTACGGCGATGAGGGCGCGGATGGGATTTCCCACGCCGCCGAACGCGACCGGCGCGGTATTCGCGACCAGGCACAGCACCGCCGCCGCGAACGGCTGGAAGCCGAGGCCGACCATCATGGCGCCGGTGATCGCAACCGGGGCGCCGCCGCCGCCGGCCCCTTCGAGCACGGCTCCGAAGGCGAGCGCGATCAGGAGCACTTGTAAGCGGCGGTCCGGCGTGACGCCGCCGATCGATTGCTTGATGACTTCGAAATGGCCGGATTCAACGGTGAGATCGTAAACGAAGACGGCCGCGAGCAGCACCCAGCCAATGCGGATCGCGCCATAAACCAGTCCCGCGCTGACCGCGCCCGCGGCCATTCGCCACGGCATGTGAAAAACGAAAAGAGCGAGAAGCACGCACAACGCGGACGAGTACAATGCCGCGCGGTAGGCCAGAATTCTGCGGACGGCCAACAAATAGAAGAGCAGGATGACGGGCAGGGCCGCGGTAATCGTCGAAAGCCACGCGTTTCCGAACGGGTCGTAATTCTGATTCCACGGTTGCATATTGGGTACGAATGAAAACGCACGATAGTATCACACTGAATTAAGCTTAAAATTCGGATGCTGCGCCGCCGCGGTTTGCTCATCGTGCTGTTGGTCTGCCTCAGCCCCGGCTGCGGGCGCAAGAAGAAACACCTCGCGTCGGCGCCGGTTCGAAAGGCGACTTCACCGCGCGCGCGCGGCGACGCGGCCCTCAGCGGCCCTGAAGTCGGGCTGGCGAGCTGGTACGGCCATCCGTATCATGGGCGCCAGGCGGCGAGCGGCGAAATCTACGACATGGAGAAGCTCACCGCCGCGCACCGCACGCTTGCGTTCAACACCATGGTTCGCGTGGAGAACCTGGAGAACGCGCGCACGGTGGATGTGCGGATTACGGATCGCGGGCCGTTCGTGGACGGCCGCGTGATCGATTTATCGCACGCCGCGGCGAAGGCGATCGACATGATCGGCCCGGGAACGGCGCGCGTGCGCTTGAGCGTGGTTGGCGGGCCTGCGGTGGCGGAGCCTAATGTTTTCGGCGTGCAGGTGGGCGCGTTCCACAACCGGTCGAACGCGGAACTGTTGGTCGCGGAGATGACGCGGCACTACGGCGGGCACTATGGCGCGGCGCATCTGGTGTTGCGGCCCGGCGATCCGGCGTTATGGAGAGTGCTGGCGGGGAGCGCCGCGACGCCGGAAGCCGCGGCGGAATTGGCGCGAACCATTCGCGCTGAGCGGAACGTGCCCGAAGCGTTCGTGGTGCGGGTGGATGAGCCGTAGCCTAACCAGGCTTCTTCGCACCCTGATTTTTCGTCCGCTCCGCCGCGATTTCCTGCGCAGCGCTCTCACCGTGCTAGCCGTCGCCTTGGGTGTCGCGGTGGTCATCGCCATCGATCTCGCGGGAGACGCCGCTGCGGGTTCCTTTCAATCGTCGTTAGTGACCGTCCTCGGCAAGACCGACCTGGAGATTCTAGCCAACGGCGGCATCGACGAATCCTGGATGGCGAAATTAACGGCTTTGCCCATTAACGCGCGCTTCTCGCCGGTAATCGAAACCCAGGTGGAACTTGCGAAGGGCGTCTCCGCTACCCTCTATGGAGTCGACTTAATCGGAAATCCGGCGGGCGAGCGGGCGGTCGAGGTCTCGAAGGACCTGGCCAACCGCCTGCACCTGAGCAAAGGCGCAACGCTAACCATCCGCGGCCAGCCGTTCCAAGTAGACGCCATCGTTCCCGGCGAGCAATCCGAGTTCGCCGTTCTCGATATCGACGCCGCGCAATACGTTCTCAAGTCCTACGGCAAGCTGGACCGCATCGACGTTTTCGTCTCGCCTCGCGAAGACTTCGCCAAAGCCGAGAGCGCCATCCGCAAAGCCATCCCGTCCGCGTATCGGCTCGATAAGCCCGGCACGCGCGGCGAGGAAAATCAACGCATGCTCCGGGCGTTCCGGTGGAATTTGCGCGTCCTCAGTTATATTTCGCTGGTGGTCGGCGCGTTCCTGATCTACAACACTATATCGGTGAGCGTCGTGCGCCGCCGCCCCGAAATCGGCATCCTGCGCGCGCTTGGCGCGGGGCGAACGGCCGTTCAGTGGCTGTTCCTCTCCGAAGCGCTGATGTTCGGGCTGATCGGCTCGGCGATTGGAATCGCGCTCGGCCGCTTTCTCGCGGTCGGCGCTGTCTCGCTGATCGCCGATACCGTCAACTCGCTTTACACCAGCAGCAGCCCCGCGCCGATCGCGCTGACGCCCCTTTCGATCGCGACCGCGATGCTCGCCGGAACGCTCGTCGCATTCTTTTCGGCGCTCGGCCCCGCGCGCGAAGCGATGGGCGTCGCGCCGACGGAGGCGATGGGACGCGGCGTGCGCGAACATCAAGCCCGGCTCAATTCCCGCCGCGATCTTCTGATTTCGGGCATACTTGCGCTGCTGGCCTTGGCTGCTTCGCAATTTCCTGCCTTCGGTGGAAGGCCGATCGCCGGATACGCCGCCACGCTGCTCGCCATCGGCGCCGCCGCGCTGCTAGCTCCCACGATGGTGCTCGGCGTGGTCGCTTTTCTGCGGCCCGCCGCGAGAGCGTGGTTTGGAGCTGAAGGGCTGCTCGCCGGACGCAGCCTCACGGCCTCGCTGGGACGCACATCCGTGGTCGTCGCGGCTCTGGCGACGGCGATTGCCATGATGGCCGCGGTCGGAATCATGGTTGGCAGTTTCCGCGAGACGGTCCTGGTCTGGCTCGACACGCAGTTAAAGGCGGATCTCTATATCCGTCCGGCCGGACCGGTCGGCGCGGGGCTGAATCCGGCACTGCCGCCCAACACCGCCGGAATCGTCGCGAAGGTTCCGGGCGTGGAAGCGGTGGACGTCTTTCACGCATTCGAATTTGATTACGCGGGCTTTAATCAGGCGGGCCAAAGGGCCACTATCGGCGGCGGAAACATGGATATCGTTCGCCGCTTCGGGCGGCTGCGATTTCTCCCGGGCCAGGATCGCGACGCCATTCTCGCGTCGCTGCCGGACCACGACAACGTGATTGTCAGCGAGCCGTTCTCGAATAAACACCACATCCGCGCGGGCGATCGCATCTCGATCGCACTGGGCGGCAAGCAGGTTCCCGTAACCGTGAAGGGCGTCTACTATGAATATTCGAGCGACCGCGGCTACGTGATCTTCGACCGGTCCACGCTGTTGCGGTATCTGCCGAACCAGCCGGCGACCAATATCGCGGTTTACCTTAAGCCGGGAACGGATTCAGCGGCGGCGCGCCGGGCGATTCTAGACGCGGCGGCGTCGCTGCCCATCGTCGTGGCTCCCAATGAACTGCTGCGCAAACAGGCGATCGTCATCTTCGACCGCACGTTCGCGATCACTTACGCGCTCGAAGGCGTGGCCGTGATCGTCGCGATGCTCGGGGCGGCTAACTCGCTGCTCGCGCTGGTGCTCGACCGCCGCCGCGAGCTGGGCCTGCTCCGCTATCTTGGCGCATCGCCTCCGCAGATCCGCCGCATGATTCTGGTCGAAGCTGGATTCCTGGGCCTGTTCGCCAATTTGCTCGGCGGGGCGCTTGGTTTCGCGCTCTCGCTTCTGCTGATATTCGTCGTCAACAAGCAGAGCTTCGGGTGGACCATCCAGTTTCATCCCCCGGTTTTCTTGCTGGTAGGCGCGCTTTCCCTTGTGTGGTGCGTCACAATAGTAGCTGGCCTGTATCCCGCCCGAGTAGCTTCACGATTGAACCCAATTGAAGTGATCCACGAGGAGTAGGCTCCCGACTAAATGACTCCCGACCCGACCCGCAACCCAGGTACGCGCAACATCGCAATCATCGCGCACGTCGACCATGGCAAGACCACGCTGGTGGACGCGATGCTGAAACAGAGCGGCCTGTTCCGCGCCAACGAAGAGACCACCGAGCGCATGATGGATTCGAGCGATCTCGAACGCGAGCGCGGCATCACAATCCTCGCCAAGATTACCGGAGTCCGCTTCCACGGCGTAAAGATCAATATCGTCGATACACCGGGCCATAGCGATTTCGGCGGGGAGGTGGAGCGCGCGCTCAAGATCGTCGATGGCGTCATGCTGCTGGTCGATGCCAGCGAGGGCCCTCTGCCGCAGACGCGCTACGTCTTGATGAAGGCCCTCGAAGCCCACCTCTCGCCCATCGTGGTCATCAACAAGATCGACCGGCCCGATGCCCGCGTCCAGGAAGTCTTGAACGAAGTCTACGACCTGTTCATCGATCTGGACGCGACCGAAGATCAGCTCGACTTCCCCGTGCTCTACACCAATGCGAAGACCGGCGTGGCGAAGATTTCGCTCGACGACCCCTCGGATAATCTGAAGCCCCTGTTCGAGTCGATCCTCAGTCACATTCCCCACCCCGCCGGGGACGCGCAGGCCGTGCTCCAGATGATCGTCGCGAATCTCGATTACAGCGATTATTTGGGGCGGCTCGCCATCGGACGGGTTTTCAACGGCACTCTGAAATACGGCGATGAAGTGGGCGTCGTGAAGCTCGACGGATCGCTCCAGAAAACGAAAATTACCAAGCTGTATTCATTCGAGGGCCTGAAGCGCGTGGATGAAACCGTCGGGTTGCCGGGCGACATGCTCGCCATCGCGGGGATCGAGGGCATCACGATTGGCGAAACGATCACGCATCCCGAAACTCCGATGGCGCTCGCGAAAATTCAGATCGACGAACCAACCATCGCGATGACGTTCACCATCAACACGTCGCCGTTCGTGGGCAAGGAAGGGCAGTACGTAACGTCGCGCAATTTGCGGGAGCGGCTCGATAAGGAGCTGCTCACCAACGTTTCGATTCGCGTCGAGGAAGCTGGCGGCCCGGACGCGTTCAAGGTGATGGGGCGCGGAGAATTGCAGCTCGCGATCATCGTCGAGATGATGCGGCGGGAAGGATTCGAGCTTATGGTGGGCAAGCCTCAGATCCTGACCAAGACGATCGACGGCAAGGTGCACGAGCCCGTGGAGCATCTGGTGATCGATTGTCCCGAAAGTTTTCTTGGCGTCGTGATTGAAAAGCTCGGCGCGCGCAAAGGCAAGCTTTCGAAGATGATCAATAACGGCTCGGGCCGCGTGCGGCTTGAGTTCCATATCCCTTCGCGCGGGTTGATCGGCCTCCGGAGCGAGATCCTGACGGACACGCGGGGAACGGCGATTATGAATTCCCTGTTCCACAATTACATCGAGTGGCAGGGTGAGATTGCTTCGCGCCCGACCGGCTCGCTGGTGGCGGACCGGGGCGGCAAGGCTACTGGAAACGCGATTTTCAACATACAAGAGCGCGGCGAGATATTCATCAGCCCCGGAACCGAAGTTTACGAGGGGATGATAATCGGTGAAAACGCCCGCACGACCGATCTTGACGTCAATATCGTGAAAGAGAAGAAGCTGACGAACATGCGCGCGTCTTCGGCGGATGAAGCGATCCGGCTGGTGCCGCCGAGATTGCTGAATCTGGAGCAGGCGATTGAATTTATTCGCGACGATGAATTCGTGGAAGTCACGCCGAAGTCGATTCGCTTGCGGAAGAGGGTGTTAAAGGCCAACCAGCGGTAAACTTACACCGGCCGGTATTCGATTACGACCAAGGTCACGTCGTCGGATTGGGGCGCGTCTTCGGTAAACACCCGGACTGCATCCTGAATAGCGTCGTGCACCGCCTGGCAGGAATCCTTGCGATGGGCGAGAATCGCCTCCCGCAGCCTCCGCCGTCCGAAGAACTCGCCCGCCGGGCTCCGCGCCTCCGTCACTCCATCGCTATAGATCACAACCTTGTCGTAAGGCGCGAGCCGCTTTTCTCCCGTATCGAAGACGGTTTCCGACATCAAGCCAACCGGCATCGCCGTCGTTTCGAGATAGCTCAAAGGATCCTCTACCGGCACGACGACCGGCGCGCAGTGCCCCGCGTTGATGTACCGCAGCCGTCCGGTTTCATCGAGCAGGCAATGGAAAATCGTCGCGTACTTGCCGCCCTCGGTCCGCTCGCTCAAGAACTGGTTGATGCGATCCATCTGCTGCCGCATCCCGGCGGTGCTCTCGGAAACGTTCAAGAAAACGCCTTGCAACAAGGACGCGAGCAGCGCCGAACTGACGCCCTTGCCCGAAACGTCCGCCACCACCGTGGCCCAGCAGCTCGCATTCACGGGAAGAACGTCGAAATAGTCGCCGCCTACTTGATGCGAAGCCACGCTGCTCCCCGCCGCGCGAAACCAGCCGCCGCCCGGCAGCATCCGGGGCAGCAAACTTTGCTGAATGCCGCGCGCGACGTCGATTTCCTCTTCGATCTTCTGCTTGATGCGTTCCTCCTCCAGCAGGCGGGCGTTTTCGAGAATCGTCGAGGCCTCGATGGCGAGCGTTTGCAGAAGCTCGCGATTACCGGCGGCGAGATCCGCGGCGGTCAGGCGCGAATCCATGTAGAGGACGCCGGTCGTGTCGTTGGCCGCCGAAACGATGTTGGTGGAATCGCCCGCGACCACGCGGATCCGCAGCAGCGGCACGCACACCACGCTCCTCAGTTCCAGGTCCGCGACGCTGTTGGAAGGCTCGTCCGCGTCCGGGGTCGTGGGATCGAGAGACATCGAAAGCAGCTCGCGCCTCTGGTTCAAGGCGCGCTGGATTATGCGCCGCGGCACGCGCAGGTCGCTCTCGCGAAGCGGCCCGCCATGGCGGTCTCGCGCGCAGCGCATTTCGAGTTCGCTGCCCTGGCGGAGCAGTAGGAAGCCACGCTCGGCGCCGCACACCGCGAGCGCCGCGTCCACCACGGAGTTCAAAACGTCCTGCACCGAGAAGGAAGTCTGGAGCGTCCGGGCCACTTCCAGGACCGCGCGCAGCTTTGATAAATTACCGCCTAAATTTCCGCCCAGCTTACCTGGAAGCCCGCGCGTTTCGGGTAGATCGGGAGCCTTTTCCGGCTCCGGAAAACGATCCATCAGGCGGTTCAACTCCGCGCCATCGGTCGCAAAGACGAGTTGGTAAGAGTCCGGAACCCCGAACTCGATCCGGTCCGAGTTCTGCAATGGGTGGCGCGAGATGCGGTTCCCGTTTACGAAAAGTCCATGGCGGCTATCGTTGTCTTCGAGAACATACTGGCCGTTTTCGCAAACGATCTGCGCGTGATTGCGCGACGTGCGGCTGTCGCGCACGATCAGGTGATTGTCCGCCTGCCGACCGATTCGAAAGGGCGTGGGCGTCAACGCCACGCGCGTGCGGTGCCCGCTCGGATCGACTACGATCAGCGATGCCGGTTGCATCAGGCGGTGCGTTTCGCCCGGGGGGGAATCGCGTTCTTGGCGGCCGCGGATCCCGTTTCCGCCGCGCGCAGAGATTGGCAATGCGAACAGTATCCGCCTACCTCGGTGCGCGCCAGGACAATCTCGAAACCGAAGTGCGCCTCGATCTGTTTCCGCAGGCGCTGCAAGGGATCGCCGAAAAACTCTTCGACTTTGCCGCATCGCAGGCAGATGACGTGCGCGTGCTCTTGTTTGCGGCGGGTTTCATAGTAGTGTTGATCGCCGCTGTGGTGCATCAGGTCCAGCTCATCGATGAGACCGCCTTCTTTCAGCAGTTTCAGAGTACGGTAGACCGTTACGCGGTTCAGTTTCGCGTCTTTTTCTTTCGCCATTTGAAAAAGGCGCTCGGCATCCAGATGCTGGCCGGTCTTATCGATCAATTCGAGCAAAATCCGCCGCTGGCGCGTGAGCCGGACGGCTTTGGGCTTGACGCCTTTGGATTGAAGAGCCCCGTTTTTCAATGCGGCGGCCATGGGATCTGATCTGATTGTAATGTAGATGCCGGGCGGGTCTTTGTCGCGCTGTCGTTCCGGAACCCGAATTGTTCAGTATTTTGGACGTGTTCACGATAATGTACTCCTCATTAATGGATTTTCTCTCTCGCCTGGAGTTACGCCGGGCGTTACGCCTGGAGTTACGCCGGGAGTTACGGGCAATCGCAAAGCATGGAGGGCGCCTGGGTGCTATTTGCTACTTACTCTTCTCCGCCGCCGCCTCCGCGATTCCCCGTACGGGGCAACCGCCGGTAGTTTTTATCAACGGTTACGAGTTTTCCTGCCTGCTGGCTCCCGGATTTACCGGCACGTTCGGGAACATCGGACAATACCTCTCGTCCGATGGCCGCTCATCGGTTTTCTTCGATACATGCAACTGCCAAGGCTGCGACATCCCTCAGCACGCCAAGAAGTTTGGGGAAGAGCTCGCGGCTTTGCGCTACGACGATGGGGGCGCCGTGGATCAAGTGGATGTGGTCGCCCACAGCATGGGCGGGCTAATCGTCCGCGCCTACCTCGCGGGGCAATACAGCCTCGGCAATTTCGCTCCGCCGCTCGATCCCAAGATTCGCAAAATCGTATTCGTGGCGACTCCGCAATTCGGGTTGCTTTCACCGGCGATCGATGCGGAGACGGACCAGTTGCAGATTGGCAGCCGCTTCATCTGGGATCAAGCGATATGGAATCAGGGCACCGACGACCTGCGGGGAGTGGACGCCGTGGCGGTTGCGGGTAATGGCGGAACTTCGCGCAACAACGGAGGATACGACGACGGAATCGTTCCGCTGACGAGCGCCGCATTATCGTTCGCGGCCGACGCTACCCGCACGCGCGTGATTCCGTATTGCCACAACGGCGGATTCCCGTTCGTGATTAATTGCCGCTCGGACGCGCCGGCGATCGCGAAGATGGACACGCCCATGCACCCCACCGCCATCGTTGTGCGCTCGTTCCTGGCGGGTGCGCCGGATTGGCGAAACGTGGGAAAATCGGCGGCGGACGACCCGGTTCTTTCACGCAACGGCGGCCTTATCACCGGTGTCCGCGACTCGTCCGATCGTGAGCTTGCGATATCGGGAGTGAAGGCCGATCCGTACACGTTTTCCTCGAATGCCGCGAATGTTTACTATCGCGAATTCATGGCGCCTCAGACTTATTCGCTGTTGTACCAGGGCAACCCTTCCGTGCAGGTCCCGTTGAACGTGCCGGGCGGCGGGATTCGCGCGGCGCCGGTAAAACTTGCGCCGGCGGCGATGCGCATCTACCCTTCCGCGGCGGCATTGAACGCGTTGAGCCTTGCCCCGGGAATGTTAATTTCGGCATACGGAACCGGCCTCGCGAATTCGACGGTTCTGCTGAACGGCGCCCCGCTGCAGGTTTTATATAACGGCGATACGCAGGTCAACGCGGTGCTGCCGCCGGGCACGACGGGGCTCGCGAAACTCACTCTGCGCAATGCGAAAGGGGAGCATACGCAAAACGTAATGATCGAACCGGCCGTCCCGGCGCTCTTTTCGCTCGATGGGTCCGGGACCGGCGAGGCGGCCGCCACTAACGCCGTTACAGGTGTAGCGATTGGAGCGCAAAACCCGATTCATGCGGGACAGTTCGTCGCGCTCTATGCCACCGGATTGGGCGATACGCAGGCCAGGGACGGCTTCGATTACGCGAATGCCTCGCCTTCCGTAACGATCGGCGGGGCCGCCGCCAGAGTCCTCTTCGCGGGGCGCGCGCCCGGATTCACCGGTCTCGATCAGATCAACGTCGAAGTGCCGCCTGGACCGGCGGGCAACAGCGCGATCGTGGTAACGGTAGGGCGCCGGACGAGCAACGCCGTCACAATCGCGGTCCAGTGATTTATTTTAGCCCAGGAACCGGGTTGCCGGAATAATGCCGAGCGATACGCCCGTCATAACCACTCCGATACAGACAATCGCCGCGGCCGACAGCACCGGCATCAAGCGAAAGAAGGAACTTTGCGAGTCCTTGTGGCGCTCCGGCAGCATGTTTTTCGCGAATAGCACGAACATGCCGGTCGCCATCAGGACAATCGCCAACCCGAGACTGAAACCCAGCAAAAGCAGCAGGCCCAGGCCAATTCGTCCGATCGAAATCGCGCTCAAAAGTAACACCAGCGCGGACGGGCATGGCACCAGTCCGCCGCTTGCCCCAAGGGCGATGAGGCTGCCGAGGCTGACGTCGCCTTCGGGCACGTGGCTGTGCGTGTGGCCGTCGTGCGTATGAGTGTGGCCACCATGGCTGTGTGTGTGCGGATGCTCATGCGAATGACCGTGGGAATGAGCGTGCTCATGTTCGTGATCGTCATGGTGATGGTGATGGTGTGCATGAGCTGTCCCGCTCAGCTTGCGCGCGCGCCGGTATAGCAGCAGTCCGCCGATCCAGATAATCGAAACGCCCGACAACACTCCCAATACCTTTGTGATCTTGTCCGGCATGATGTAATGCGAAAGGAACAGCGTCGCGAACCCTAGAATAAACACGCTGATCGTGTGGGTGAACGTCACCATCCCGCCGAGAAAAATCGCCTGCTTCACGGTCCCGCGCGATCCCACCAGATACGCCGCGACCATGGTTTTCCCGTGCCCGGGCTCGAAGGCGTGCAATGCGCCCAGGCCGAACGCGACCGCGATGCACAACAACCCCAGCCCCCATCCAATCCGTCCCTTGCCGCGCAAGGTGCGGGAGAGAAAATCGCCGCGCGTGACCGTGCCCATGGATTTCACTTCCGGGGGAGTGGCGGCAGTCGCAACTGGCGGCGCTGGCCGATTTTGCGCCACCACCGGCGGCTGTTCGGGTTGCCGGACCGGAACAACCTTCGGCTCCCTCTTCTTCTCCGCGATCGCGGAGGTTGGCGCCGCGTCACCCGGCGACCAGTCGAGCGATGCCTTTAAGTCCTGCGGAGGCGCGAGCGTCGGGTCCTGCGGATAAGCGGTCAACGCGGCGCTACGATCCTGGCTGCCTTGCGAAGCTTTTTCGAGCGTCGCCCCATCCGCCGCCGAGATCGCAATTTCCTTCCATCCCGCGCGCCCCGGGAAGTTGCGATCCTCATACTCCAGTTTGCCGGCCGTCGCGGGCAGCTTCAAATGCGCGGCGATCCGCATGACCGGAAGGCCGCCGGCTCCGTCCGCCATCGTCATTTGAGCGCCTTCGAAACGGGGCTTCAACGCCCGGCCGTTCTCCGCGAACGCCAGGTTCCGCGCCCACTCGCGAGCCTGCGCGACCGCCTTCGCTTCGAGTTCCGGCTTCGGGGACGAAGCCTGCAGCTTCCATTGCTGCATCAGCTCAAACGTTGGAATTTCGGCGAGATCGAGCACGTAGAGAACATCGACCGCCTTTGGATGCACCTCAATGCGCGCGAAATGGTTCACGCTGAAATTGCCCATGGGGTGCGCGCCAAGAACGCCGGCAAGGCACAGAAATCCAAGCGGCATTCGCAATCGGTTCATTACAATGGTCACTACGAATTGTACGACGGAACAGATGATGCCAACGGTGCTTGCCGGCGAAGTCGCCCGGCTGATCGACCACACAATTCTGAAGGCGGATGCCACGCGCGACGACATTTCGAAGGTCTGCCGGGAAGCGCGGCACTATGGGTTTGCGAGCGTATGCGTGAACCCCTATTGGGTTCCGCTGGCGGCGCGCGAGTTGCGCGGATCGCCGGTGAAAGTCTGCACCGTGGCCGGGTTCCCGCTCGGCGCGACCAGCACCGAAGCGAAGGTCGCCGAAGCCGCCGCCGCCATCCGCGCGGGCGCTCGGGAGATCGACATGGTAATGAACATCGGCGCGCTGCTCTCGGGCGACAACGACGCGGTGAAGCGCGACATCGAAAGCGTGGTTGAGGAGAGCCATCGCGGGGGCGCGATCGTGAAAGTGATTCTCGAAACGGCATTGCTCGACGATAATCGAAAGACAGCCGCCTGCAAGCTGGCGAAGGCCGCCGGCGCGGATTTCGTGAAGACCTCCACCGGTTTTGGACCTTCCGGCGCGACGGTTCACGATGTCGCGCTGATGCGGAAAATCGTCGGGCCGGAGATGGGCGTGAAGGCTTCGGGCGGGATTCGGACGCTCGAAGATTTGCGGAATATGGCGGCCGCGGGCGCGTCGAGGATCGGGGCGAGCGCGAGCGTGAAGATTATGGAAGCGGCGGCCGCGTCAGGCACGAGTGCCCCCGCCGCATAAATCCGCTTTCCGCTTTCGCGAGCGCGCCGAGCTGCTCGATTTCCTGCTCGAAGTGTCGGCGGTTACGGCGCAGACCCTCGATTTGGACGAGTTGATGTCGAACGTCGCCGAGATCGTTCGCAAAGTTCTCCACTACGAGCTGTTCGCGATCCTGCTCTACAACGAAAAACAAAAAGACCTGCGCATTCGGTATGCCGTCGGGCATCGCGAGCAGGTGGTCCGCAATCTCTCGATCGCGCTAGGGGAGGGCATCACCGGAACCGCCGCCGCGCGCCGCGAGCCGATCCTGGTGGCCGACGTTCGCAACGACGCGCGCTATCTCAGCTCGGTCGACGCGGTTCGCACCGAGCTCGCCGTGCCGATGGTCGCGCGCAAGAAACTGGTGGGCGTCATCGACGTGCAATCCACGCGCGAAGGCGCCTACAACGAACACGATCGCGCCATGTTGCGGCTCATCGCCGCGCGCGTCGCGACCGCGATCGATAACGCCCGCCTCTACCGCCGCGCGGAGCGCCAAAACCGCACGCTCAAGACGCTCGGGCGTATCTCGCACGAATTCACGGCGATTCTCGAGCTCGACGAGCTCCTGAGCAAGATCGCTTCGTCCGTCCGCACATTGATTAATTACGATGCGTTCAGCATCCTGCTGCTCGACCGCGAACAAAATATTTTGCGGCACAAATTCAGCATCCGCTACGACCAACGCGTGAATATCGATAACGTTTCGTTAGGCGAGGGAATTACGGGCGCGGCCGCCGAATCGCGCGAACCCATCCGCGTGCACGATACGGCCACCGACCCGCGCTACATCGCCTCGCATCCCGATATCCGCTCCGAAGCCGCCATACCGCTGGTCGTGCAAGATCGCGTGGTGGGCGTGATGGATCTCGAAAGCGACCGCATCGGCTTCTTCACCGACGAGCACATCCGCACGCTATCGCTGCTTGGGCCGCAGATTGCCACATCGATCGAAAACGCCCGGCTGTATGAAGAGATTGCCGGGCGCGAGCGGGCCATGCAGGAGGACCTGCGCGCCGCCCGCGAATTGCAGGTGGTGTTGCTGCCTACCGAAGCGCCCGAAATGCCGGGTCTTGAAACCGCTATCGGCCTCCGCCCCGCGCGCGAAATCAGCGGCGACCTTTACGACTTTTTCGAGCACAAGGACGAGCACACCGTAATCGCGTTTGGCGACTCGAGCGGCAAGGGCGCGGCGGCGGCGCTCTATGGGGCCGTGCTCGACGGCTTGATGCGCACGCTCGCCCCGCGCCGCCGCAGCCCCGCGCTGTTAATGAAGGCGCTCAACGACGCGCTGGTCGAGCGCAAAGTGGAAGCCCGCTACGTAACCCTGCTGCTGATGTTGTGGCACCCGCACTCCGGCCAATTCACCATGGCGAACGCGGGCGGAACGCCGCCGATGGTCTGCCGCAACGGGGAGATTTTGAAGATGCACATCGAGGGCGTCCCCATCGGCCTGCTGCCGGATCAAGAGTACGATGAGCTGATGTTTCAGACCGTGCCGGGCGATCTCATCGTGCTCTATTCGGACGGCATCAGCGACCACCTGAGCGCTGCCGGGAAGGAGTACGGCCGCGGGCGCCTGGCGCAGGTGGTGCGCGCAAATTGCCACCGCCCTCCATCCGAACTGGTGGGCGCCGTATTCGCCGATCTGGACGCATTCAACACCGTGAAATTCGACGATCAGACAGTCATTGCGATCCGGGTGAAATCGCATTGACGTTCCGATATGCCGAGGGCGCGCTCCATTGTGAATCGGTCGCTCTTTCCGAAATCGCGCGGTCGGCGGGCACGCCGTGTTACGTGTATTCCGCGGCATCGATTCTAGAAGCGTTCCGCGCGTACGATCGGGCGTTCGGCGACCTGCCGCACGCGGTTTGCTACGCCGTAAAAGCCAACTCGACGCTCGCGATCCTCTCGCTGCTCGCCAATGCCGGCGCGTCGTTCGATATCGTTTCGGGCGGGGAATTATTTCGCGTGCTGCGAGCGGGGGGCGACGCCGCGAAGGTCGTGTTCTCAGGGGTCGGAAAGACCGCCGGAGAGATCGCGTTCGCGCTGGACGAACCCATCCACAGCTTCAATTGCGAATCGGAAAAAGAACTCGCGTTAATCGACGAAATCGCCCGCGTCCGCGGCATCGTGGCGCGTTTTGCCCTGCGCGTCAATCCCGACGTGGACGCCTCCACGCATCCCTACATCGCCACCGGGTTGAGCGATCACAAGTTTGGCATCGACATCGCCGAAGCGGAAGCCGTCTACGAGCGCGCGCGCCGGTTCCGCCATCTGTCGCCTCAAGGAGTGAGCTGCCACATCGGATCGCAGTTGCTCGATACGGCGCCGATTCTCGAGGCCGTGGACAAGGTGCTCGCGTTGGCCGCGCGCCTGCGCGGAAAGGGGTTCCCGATCGACCATATCGATCTGGGCGGCGGCCTCGGAATTGCATACCAAGCCGGCGAGCGCGCTCCGGACATAGGAAGTTTCATCGCGAAACTCGGGGAGCGCATGCGCGGCAGCGGCTTGACCGTGATGGTGGAACCGGGCCGCTCGATCGTGGGACCCGCCGGCGTCCTGCTCACGCGCGTGCTCTACCGCAAGCGCAGCCCGAACAAGGAATTCGTCGTCGTGGATGCCGCGATGAACGACCTGATCCGGCCTTCGCTTTACCAATCGCACCATGACATCGTTCCTCTGTTGGAGAATAAAAACGCGAAAATAGTCGCCGATGTGGTGGGACCGGTCTGCGAGACCGGCGATTTCCTCGCGCGGGGGCGCTCGATGGCCGACGTTTCGCCCGGCGAGTATCTCGCGGTTTGCGCCGCGGGCGCATACGGATTCGCGCAATCGTCAAACTATAATTCGCGGCTCCGGGCGCCGGAGGTTCTGGTCGAAGGAAGCGGCTGGCGCGTAATCCGGGAAAGAGAGACGCTCGAAGATCTGGTTCGGGGCGAGACCCGCTAATCTCAAACGTCCCGAGAATGGAAGCCGCACGCGCAACACCCGAATCACCGGATCGGGGCGCGCGGGATCCCGCTTTTCGAGAAAATCGGGGAGCTTCCGGCGCGTCTCCTTATCCCATCCACTGCGGATTTCGAGCCGTCCCGTCAAACCGCGTGTCCGTCTTGAACAGCTCGAACTTACCGGAAAGCGCGGCATCCCTGGTTTTCATGACCAGCCCCGAAATCTGCGTTTCGTTCAGGGGCTTGAATGTCCGCACCGCTTCGAACGCCTGATCCAGCCGCTCCAAGCTATCGCATCCGTTGATAACCACCGAAGTCGGCTGGCTCAATGCAAAATGCAGACACTCGATCCCCGTCGCCAGCCCGTTTTTCGGAATCGCGCCCGACGCCATCGGCTTCATTCCCAGCAATGCGATGCCCTGTTCCATCAATTTCGGCACCACCTGCTTGCCGAAGCTGCGAAAACTGGCGTCCAGGATATTGATCGGCATCTGCGCCGTGTCGAAGTGGAAGTTATGCTGCGCCGCCACCTCCAGCATTCGTAGGTGCACGGCGGGATCCTTGTGCCCGGTGAAACCGATATACCGGATCTTTCCGGCTTTCTTGGCGTCCATCAGAGCTTCGAGCGGCCCGCCCGGCGCGAAGAACCGGTCGGGATCTTCCATCCGGATGTTCTCGTGGAATTGAATCAGGTCGAGGTGGTCGGTTTGCAGCCGGGAGAGCGATTCGTCGATCTGTTTCGCCGCCGCCGCTTTCGTCCGCCCATCGAACTTCGTCATCAGAAAAACTTTGTTTCGATAGCCGTCGCGCAGGGCGTTGCCCATCCAGACTTCGCTCTTGCCGTCGTGATAGTCCCAACAATTATCGAGAAAGGTAATGCCGCGATCGACGGCCGTGCGAACGATCTTGATCCCGTCCTTCTCTTCTTTCGGATTGCCGATGTGCGAGCCGCCGAGGCCTATGGCCGAGACCTTCTCGCCCGTTCGGCCCAGTGTCCGGTAGATCATGCCGTCGCGCCGCTCGTCGGCGGCGTGCAGATTTTTCGCGAGCGCGCCCGCGATCCCCGCGGCCGCCATCGCTCCCAAGATTTCGCGCCTCTGAAATGTTTTCGAGTCTTCCATGTCGCCTCCAGTCGAGCCGATTCCGTTTCCGAGCGTAAACGATTCGCCCAGATACACCCGTTTCACTTCCGGGTCGCGTCCCAGCGCTTCGGGGCTGCCCGACCGGAAGATTTTGCCGTTGTTAATAATGTAAGCCCGGTCGGTGACCATCAGGGTCTCGCGGACGTTGTGATCTGTAACTAAAATCCCAATGCCCGCCTGTTTGAGGTCCCAAATGATACGTTGCAATTCCAGAACCTGGATGGGATCGATGCCGGAAAACGGCTCATCGAGCAGCAGAAAGTTCGGCTCGATCGCGAGCGAACGCGCAATCTCCACGCGCCTTCGCTCGCCCCCCGAGAGCATGTACGCCTTGCTGCGCCGCACGGTTTGCAATCCCATCTGCTCGATCAGCCGGTTCATCTTCTCGCGGCGTTCCC
Source organism: Bryobacteraceae bacterium (assembly GCA_051003795.1). Lineage (GTDB taxonomy): Bacteria > Acidobacteriota > Terriglobia > Bryobacterales > Bryobacteraceae > JALYXS01. Next base: position 34,376 of record JBPCKZ010000115.1, read on the forward strand.
GGGCCCGCATGTTGCGCGTTTCGAGGATGGCCATCAAGTTGTCCTCCACGGTCAACTTGCGGAAGACCGAAGCCTCCTGCGGAAGATAGCTGATTCCGTGCCGCGCGCGCTGAAACATCGGCATGGCCGTGAGGTCTTCGCCATCGAGCAGCACGCGGCCCGAATCGGGGCTAATCAGCCCCACGATCATGTAGAACGAAGTCGTCTTCCCGGCCCCGTTCGGGCCGAGCAGTCCGACGACTTCGCCTTGCCGCAGAGACACCGACACGTCATCCACCACCCGGCGGCCGCGATACGATTTCGAGATCTCGCGCGTTTCCAGTTTTTGCATTTTGCGTTTAATTTTTATTATTTGCGCGCTACTTGCGATGCAGGCGGCTATTCACGGGCTTCTGCGGAGCGCCGCTCACCAGCAGACTATCATCGTTGGCAAAGTAGGTCAATTCCGCGCCCCGCGTGTTGCCGCGCTTGCTATCGAGCAGTTGCGGATCGCCGCCGCGCAGGATAATCTTCTCATCCGCCGTATAGTACTCGGCATGATCGCCCAACCCCGTTCGCTTCCTGTCCGCCGCGGTTTGCACGATCACTACTTTGCCGTCGGCAAACGCTTTCTCGAAGCGGGAATCCGCATTCGAGTTCTTATCGTTCAGGAATGAGCGCAATTCCGCGCCTTTCACGGACAGTCCCGGCCGGTCGAACACCACGCCGCCGGTGTAGTGCGCCAGACGGTCCTGTTCGGTGTAAACCAGCTTGGCCGAGTGGACGATGGTGAAGACGAGGGGCTGGGAGTTGCCCTTTTCACCGCTGTTTTCATCGTCGTCCCGATCGTCCAGGAATTGCGTGGTTACATGGCCGGTGGCGGCGAGGGTGCGCTTCTCGCGATCGATATCGATCCGGTCGCCCTGGATGCGATTCGATCCCTGCCACAATACCGCATCGCCCTCGTAGTGCACCAGCCGGTTGCGATTCTTCGATGTCATGTGTTGCGCCGTGCCTTGCGTCGGCTCGTCGCCATCCAGAATATCGGACGTGCCCTTCTTTTCATCCGGAAGCCGGCTGGTGTTGACGTGGCCGTCGGCCGTGAAATCGCCATTGCTTTGCGCGAGGTGAATGTGATCCGCATCGGTTGAACCGGTGGCATCCCACACTCGCGCGCCTGTCTCGAGATCCATAATGTTATGTTCTGAATCGAGCGTTGCGGCGGCCGAGCGCGCCTGCCGGCCGGCCTCCTCATAGTGGAAGTTGTCCCACTGCTTCATCCCCGTCATCTTCCCGGTTTTCGGATCGAATTCGGCGGAGAGATTGACGCTTGTGGTTTTCGCGATGTCCGGCGCGGGTTTCTTCGCGGCCGCCGCGGTCTTGAGGGCAATTTCCGACGGGAACGTCTGTGTCGCGACGTTTACCGACCGGAAGGATTGAATCTGATTTTGCGCGCCGTATTGAATCGCGATCCGCTCGCCTTGCATCAACCGCCGCCTTTCGGCTGGCTCGTTCGGAAGAAATTCGAGACCGCCCGGCGTATGTGTTTCCACCATTTCGAGATCCCGCCCGCCAGGCCGCATATGCATCTGGATCACTTCACTGCGTAAAATCCGGTTTTCCGGCGTTTTCCCATCCTTGCCAGGCGCCGGTTTCGATTCGACAACGCCGTTTCCGTTGGTCGTAGCCTGCGTCAAGACGCTTTCGCCGTTTTGATCGGTGAAATCGAGGTCGACCACGTTCGCGGTCATGACCGTTTCCGAGCCTTCCGACTTCGACACGAGCCGCGCGTTTCCCGTGCCGGTGATCTTCTGAACTTCGCCTTCGTCGGAATACGCCACATGAAGGCCATCCGCCGAATAATCCAGCTGCCGTTTGGGATACGTATCGACACCGTGCGCTTGCTGGGAATCGATGCTCTGGATGATCCGATCCTTCATGTTGACAATGCTCGCGCCCGCGTTGACTACCGTCTGGTCCCGCGTGAGCCGCGACCACGGGCTGAGCCAAATCACGGACTGCGCTTCCTTGTACGTGAGCTCGCCCGTTTCGATCTTCATGGGCTTGCTCTTCGCGCCCGCGCCGCGAAGATGCATTTCGACCTGCTTCAAAAGATGCAGTTCTTTGGTTTCCGGATCGTAGGTGGCCCCGACGCACTTGCCGTCTCCGTTTTCGAAAGTGAAGGTCGTGGGCTCCTCGGTAAACGCTTTTCCGCTCTTGCTCTCGAAGGTCATGCCGGAGGAATGGACCGAGGTCAGGCGGTGCGCCGGCTCGCCCTGAATGGGGACATCCAGCGTGATATCGACGTCGCCATTCGATATCAGCTTTCCTTCCAGTTGATTGAACGTCGCCTTGGCGCTCTTGACCAAATCGTAATGTTGGCCATCCTTGGCGTAAATGCTCAGTTTGATGCCTTCGAGCTCGGCCTTTGAGGAGTCTTTCTCTTGCCGCAGGGTCTTGGCGCGAATCGCAACGGTAGGTTTCCCGTCTTTGGTTTCGGACCATTGGTAATCCTCGGCGGAACCGTTCAGGTCCAGCGGCAGAGCAGCCGGTTTTGGAGGAGTTTTCTCGCGCTGTTCGCGGCGTTGCAGACGGTACGTGGCCGTGACGCCGCCGACAATCGCCAAAATAAAGAGAAGCAGGAGCCAGCGCAGACCGCGCATTGTGTACTCACATTGTAGCGCGGGACGGAGAAACAACTCTTATTCGATCTCTTATTATTGTAAAGATAAAGCCCAGTGAAACATATCCCAGGTCTCCTACTCATCACCCTGCTGTTCGCGTGGTTCGCGACCGCCAGTCCAAAGAAACTGAAAGCGCATCGTTCCTTGCATCGTCCGGCCCAGCAGGCGGACACCCGGCAAACGCTGCTCATCCGCGATGTCTCGGTAGTGAATATTGAAACAGGCTCCGTCGAGCGGCATGGCAGTGTAGCCATTCGCGGAGATCGTATCGCGGCAGTCGGGCCATTGTCCAAGATCAAAAATCCCGCGAACGTCAAAGTGATCCCCGGAGGAGGCAAGTATGTCATTCCCGGCCTCTGGGACATGCACGTGCACCTCTGGTACAAGGACAATCAATTCCCGCTTTTTCTCGCCAACGGCATCACGGGCGTGCGCGACATGGGAAGCGGCATGAAACAGATCGACGCGTGGCGCGCGGAGATGAAATCCGGGCAACTGATCGGCCCGCGAATCGTCGCGTGCGGCTCGCCGCTGAACGGGCCTTCTCCCGGGCTCGATCCGAAAATGCCCGTTATCGAAATACGAAATCCCGGCGATGCGCGCCGCGCTTTCGATACTCTCGACGACGGCATGAAAGTGGATTTCATCAAAGTGTTGTCCGGCGTTCCGAAGAACGCGTATCTGGCGCTGGCTGAAGTGTCGCGCCACTGGGGCGTGCCGATTGAAGGCCATTTGCCGGATTCGGTCAGCGCGCTGGAAGCCGCGAATGCGCGTCAGACCACCATGGAACACCTGTTCGGGATCATGCTTGCGTGCTCCTCGCGGGAAGACGAGTTGCGCGCCCGGCGCGCCGATGCGTGGCGGAAGGCCGATTTGGATGAGATCGCCCGCGTGAACGCGGAAATTCTCGAAACGTACGATCCTCGGAAGGCCGAAGTCCTGTTCGAGCGTTTCAAGCTGTATGACGTACGCCAGACGCCGACGCTCGCGATGCGCAAGCGCATGGCTTCGATGGCGACTCGGGAGCTTCTCGAAAATCCGAATTTACGATACGTGGACCAATCGATTCGCCAGAGCTGGCCCGATCCGTCGCGGGAGGAAAAAGCGCGTACCGCCGGTCAGCAGCTTGCCGTCCGCAAAGAATATGAGAGGCTCTTCACTCTGGTGCGGGACATGGATCGCGCGGGCGTGCCGTTGCTTGCCGGAACCGATACGGGAGACCCTTACACGGTGCCGGGGTTCGAGCTGCACGATGAGCTGGAGTTGCTGGTGAAAGCCGGTCTCACTCCGCTGCGCGCGCTGCAAACCGCCACGCTCGAGCCCGCAAAGCTGCTTCGAAAGGACCAAAGCATGGGTGCGGTGCGCGCCAACTTCACCGCCGATCTGGTGCTGCTGGATGCGAATCCGCTATCCGACATTCGGAATACCAGGAAGGTCTCGGCGGTCGTCGTGGATGGGCGGTATCTTTCGAAATCCGACCTGGCAGGCATGCTGCAAAGCGCGGCGGCCAATGCGCTGAAGCGGTAGTAACGGTTATTATGAAAGGCAAACCGCGCAAGAAAATTTCATCGATGAAAAGGACAATATCATGACGATTTCCAGGAAAAAGATGTTCTGGGTGTCCGCGTCCGTGTTTCTGGCGCTCGCCGCCACAATTGCGGCCCAATCGCCGAAGCCAAAGCACATCAATCGGGCGATCGAACTGTTGGCCGAGGGCCAGCCGATCTACTACACCGGTTCGCACTCCGGGACCACGGGAACTTTTGAACAGGGCATGAAAGACGCCCAGACATACGCCGACTACATCAGTTACGACATGGAGCATGCGCCGTTCGATGTCAAAGGCCTTTCCGAATACATGCAAGGGTTGGTAAAGGGCGGTCCAACCAAGAGCGGCCATCGGACGCCGGCCGTCATCGTCAACGTTCCCGTTAACGGCTTGGATGAAGCCTCGGTCCGCGCCAATGCCTGGATGTTCAACCAGGTTCTTGCCACGGGCGTCCACGGCGTTCTTCTAACGCATGCGGACGATCCGGGCGCGGTCCGGGCCTTCGTGGAAGCCGTTCGCTTTCCCATTCACAAACAGGGAGTTGGCGAGGACGGCCTCAAAGAGGGACACAGAGGGGTTCACGGAGTGCCGACCGCGGCGGCCATCTGGGGGATCTCACCGGAGGAGTACTTGCAAAAAGCCGATCCCTGGCCGCTCAATCCCGACGGCGAACTGTTGCTCGGCCTCAAATTGGAAGACAAGTATGCGGTCGCCAACGCTCAGGCGAATCTGAAGGTTCCCGGCATCGCCTTCGCGGAATGGGGGCCTGGCGACATGGCACTGTCGCTTGGTGTCGCCGGGTCCGGCCGGGCCGCGATTAACGACCCGCGCATGAAGGACGCGCGATCCAGCATCCTCGCGGCGTGCAAAGCCAATCGTAAATTTTTCCTGAACACGATGACTCCCACCGATGTCGTGGAGATGATCAAGGAAGGCGTCATGATGGGGCCCGCAAGCCCCCAAGCCGCCGAGATCGGCCGCAAGTATACCAAGCGGCAGATGCCGTGGTAGCGCACTCGATGCCGGTCATTTTCGTTCGACTCGCGCTTTGCCTGGGAGCCATGGCAGTGGCGAATGCGCAAGACAAACCCGATAAGCCCAATACTCTCACCCCGGCCGAAAAAGCGGGAGGTTGGCGGCTCCTTTTTGACGGCAAGACGCTCGCCGGGTGGGATCCGCGTCCCACTTTTTCGGCGTCCACCAACGGCGATTGGACTGTCGAAAACGGCGCGATCATGTGCCCGGGAGCGACCGCCGGCTGGCTGGCCACCAACGAGGCGTTTTCGGATTTTCACCTGAAGCTTCAGTTTCGAGGCAGCGGGACGGTGAATAGCGGCGTGTTTCTACGGTCCCAAAAACAAGGCCAGCCGCACGTAACAGGCTATGAGCTGCAGATCTGGGATTATCAACCGGCCGGATACAATACGGGCAGCCTCGTGGGAACGGTCAAGGCGCCCCCCACGAAGATCCTTCCGGACCAGTGGAATAGCTACGACATTACAGCCGACGGCGACCACTACGCGATCATCCTCAACGGGACCAAGTTGCTCGACGCGCGCGACGCCGCCCACCTTTCCGGGGTAATCGGTTTCCAGTGCCAGATTAATAACAAGATCGAGTTCCGGAACATTCGGTTGTTGCCCAACCACCACTGATCGTTTCTGGCATTCTGGTATATACTGAACCCGTTTTTCCCGGAGGCTTTCAAGCGTGCAGACGATTCTCTTGGCGGCGTTGTTTTTGATGCAGCGGCCTCGAGTGCTCGATGCGGAATTCGGCGACAAGAACCCCTACACGAGCCAGGAGGATATCGCGCAAGGCAAGAAACTGTACGGTGGGCGCTGTGCCGGTTGCCACGGACCCGCCGGCGATGGCGGCAAGGGCGCGAACCTCGCCGTCCCGGTGCTGCCGCGCGCCGCGGAGGATCGCAGTCTTTACCTAATAATCCGCCACGGAATCCCCGATACGGAGATGCCGGATTCTCTCCTGTCCCCTCGCGAGATCTGGCAGGTGGCTGCCTTCGTTCGAACCTTGGGACAATTACGGCACGAGACTCTAAGCGGCGACCCCGTCCGCGGGAGCGCGCTGGTACGCGGCAAGGGCGGCTGTCTTCGATGTCATTCGATCGGCGTCGAAGGCGGGCGCACGGGTCCGGCCTTAAGCGACGTCGGCGCGCGAAGCAGTCCGTCCCATATCCGGGCTAAACTGCTCACGCCCGAGAGCGATATTCCCGAGCGGTTCCGCGTGGTCGATTTAAAGACACGGGACGGCCTCGCGGTTTCGGGCATACGCCTGAATGAAGACTCCTGGTCCATCCAGGTTCGCGATTTCAACGACAAAATCCACTCGTTTTGGAAGGACGATCTTGCGGAATTGAAGGTGGCGCGGCGGACGATCATGCCTTCTTACCTGGCGCAGCTCGATAAACGGGAAATCGAGGACATAGTCGCGTACCTCGCGACGTTAAAGGGCGCGCAATGAGATTGCTGCTCATGGCGGCGATCCTAACGGCCGCCCCGCCGCTCGCCGGGCAGGTGACGAGTGAAAGAATCCTCGGCGCGGATAAGGAGCCCGGCAACTGGCTGACTTATTCGGGAAACTATGCGGGGCATCGTTTCAGCGCTCTCGACCGGATCAATGACGCGAATGTCGCGCGCTTGCGTCCCATGTGGGTGTACCAGGTAAATTCGCTTCAGAAACTCGAGACCACGCCGCTGGTTGCCGATGGCATCATGTACATCTCGGAGCCTCCCAGCAACGTGACAGCGCTTGACACGCGCACGGGCAAGGCTCTATGGAGGTACCGCCGCGTGTTTCCGGACGACATCCGGGTCTGTTGCGGAGAAGTAAATCGCGGCGTCGCGCTGCTCGGCGATTTTGTTTACGTGGGTACCGTCGACGCGCATCTGGTTGCGCTCGACGCCAAGACTGGCGCCGTGCGATGGGACACGACCGTAGCCAATTACAAAGCGGGTTATTCGATCACCGTCGCTCCGCTCGCGATCAAGGACAAAATCGTGATCGGCATGGCGGGCGGCGAATACGGAGTTCGCGGCTTTCTCGACGCCTATGACGGCAAGACGGGCAAACGCGCGTGGAGGTTCTGGACCATCCCGGGGGAGGGCGAACCGGAGAACAAAACCTGGGCGGGCGACAGCTGGAAAAAAGGCTCGGCGACCACGTGGACGACCGGCGCTTACGATCCGGACACGAACCTGCTCTACTGGGGCACCGGCAATCCGGGACCGGATTGGAACGGCGTCAATCGGGGCGGGACGAACCTCTACTCCGATTGCATGGTGGCGCTCGACGCCGGCACAGGAATCTTGAAGTGGCACTTCCAGTTCACGCCCCACGACGTGCACGATTGGGATTCGACCCAGGTTCCCGTGTTGGTGGAGCGCGAAGTGCGCGGCGGGAAACGCAAGCTCTTAGTCTTTCCGAATCGCAACGGTTTTTATTATGTGCTGGATCGCAACAATGGCGAATTCATCCTAGGCAAGCCATACGCGAAGCAGACGTGGGCGAAGGGTCTGGACGATAGCGGCCGTCCTATACTCGCGCCAAATACAACTCCCACTCTGGAAGGCTCTCCGGTATGGCCGTCGGTATCCGGATCTAATAACTGGTATAGCTCGACTTACAGTCCGAAGACCGGACTTTTGTATGTGGCGGTCCGGGAGAGCGGCAGCATTTATTTTACGGGCGATACGGATTTCAGAGAAGGGGAACAGTTTAATGGCGGCGGCGTCCGCAATATCCCGGGCGAGGAGGAATGGGGCGCCGTTCGCGCGTTCAACCCGGCCACGGCGGAGGTGGTTTGGGAGCGCCGGCTGTTCTCGCCGCCATGGTCCGGACTGCTCTCGACGGCCGGCAACATAGTATTCGGCGCAACCAACGAAGGCCAGTTCTTCGCTCTCCAGGCTTCCACCGGGAAACCGCTCTGGCGCTTTCAGGCCGGCGGCCAATCGCGCGGGAATCCCATGAGCTATCTCAGCGATGGCAAGCAGTACATTGCCATGTCGATCGGGAATGCGCTTTACGTGTTCGGCCTGGAGTAAGCGGGAAAAAGTTTCCGGTTAGCGAATCCCACCCGATGCGGTGTTGGATCGGCCGCAACAATTGCGTTCCACTCCATGCATTGGCATTGAAACGCTGAGTAACGCGTTAAACCGCTTTCCGTCCAATGGCGATGATGGACGTCGGGTCCCACGGCAGCCGATTATCGATTTTTCTCCAAAGCCAGACCAGCTTATTGAAAACCCGCATCGGGAAGCGCGACAACGTCGAGCGCTTCAGCACGCGACCCGTCACGTACCAGCCGGGGCGCGAAACGCGGTTGAACTCTAATATCCGTTCGACAACAAAGCCGGCCTCCTCCATGCGCGCACGCAATTCGGCGCGGGAATAGCGGCGGTAATGTCCCAGCGCCGTATCGAGCGTGCCGAAGATCTCCTGCCCGCAAGGCACCAGCACAATCGCGCATCCGCCCGGCTGCAATATCGAATAGAGCCGTTTCAGCGAGCCTTGGTCGTCTTTCACGTGCTCCAGAACATTCAAGAATACGACCGTGTCCACGCGGTCGCGGAACGGCTCCAGATCTTCGGCCCTTTCCACGTCGCACTTGCGCACCTCCAGATTCGGGCGGTGCCGGAAGCCGTTGCGCAGCCGCTCCAGATGTTCCGGTTCGATGTCCGTCGCGGCATAGTATTTTCGCCGGTGCGCCAATTGCCGCGTCAGGTTTCCCGTTCCCGCGCCGATTTCGAGCACGCGCTGCCCGACATAGGGCGAAATCGTATCGGCCATCCACTTGTTGAATTTCGGCGCGAGCGAGAGGGCGTCCAACACTTCGGGGCCGGCGTCTAAATACAGATCGTTGGTGAAGCGGTACTTCGCAATCACCCAGATCGCTTCGAACGCGTCTTTCAACCCGATTTTCTTCCCCTGTTCGTAAGTGCGTCCGTGATAGCTGATCGCCGTTTCATAGATGCGGGCCTGCCGCCGCGCCAGCTTGATGGTGAGTTCCGGCTCGATCCCAAAACGATTGCTGCGAATCGGGATCGATTTCAGCAGCGACGTGCGGAAGGCCTTGTAACACGTCTCCATATCGGAAAGGTTGATATCCGCCGCGATATTGCAAACCGTCGTCAACATTTTGTTCGCGAGCGAGTGCCAGAAATAGAGCACGCGGCGCTCGCCCGAGGGCAGGAAGCGCGAACCGTAAACCACGTCGGCCTCGCCATCGAGCAGCGGCGCCAGCAGCTTCCGGTACTCGCGCGGGTCGTATTCGAGATCGGCGTCCTGAATCAAGCTGTACTCGCCGCGCGCTTGTCCGATAGCGGTCCGAATCGCCGCGCCTTTCCCTTGATTGCGCTCGTGATGGAACAGCCGGATAACCTCCCCCACCGGAGAACGGCTCGCCAGAAATTCCTGGACGGCCTCGGCCGACCCGTCCGTCGAGCAATCGTTCACGACGATGATTTCGCGCTCCATGCCATCGGGCAATGGAGCGTTCAGCACCCGTTCGAGCAGAGGCTGAATAAACTCCTCTTCGTTGTAGAGCGGGATCAGTATCGAGAGCGTCATCTTAAAATCGTTGGGCGTACCGGTACGGAAACCCCGCAACGCCCCCCGGAATTGAAACCAGCGTTATCTTCCCCATTTCAAAGCGATTCTGTAGGCTCAAGTGATGCGAGAGTATGGCGCGAACGTACGGCGGTCGGCGGTTCAGATTGTTCTCCTGGGGGCGGTTTGCGCGGTGGCGTCCGCCGGCTCAATCGATGTGAGTTCTCTCCATTATGTAACGCTCGGGCACAATTCGGAGATCACGATCGAATTCAGTATTGGCAACTACGGGCAGAACAATCCTGGCGTATCGCCGTATCCCACGAACGTCGATTTTGAGCTGTTGGGGCCGGATCCGGCTTCGGCGAAAATGGCGCAAGTGCCGGGTTCCTCGGCCTTCTATTTTTCCGGCTACGGCGTTTCGGGGCGCCTCGAATCGATGGATGGGGGCACGTCCCTGCCTCTGATGGATGCGAACGCCACGCGCCTGGGTCTTGCCCCTGGATCGCTACTAGTCGGGGAAGGCATGTGGTCCGGTGGAAGCGGGAATAGCCCGGTCGCTGTAGTCGACGCGTCGCGAGCATTAAGCCTGGCGCAATCGCAAGCCATATTCGGGGAAGGCGCTGCCGCCCGCATCCAATTGACGAATACGGGCGCGGAGCTCACGATCGGCCTCGGCGCGGGGTATAGCATCCGCAACGCCGTGAGCGAGCCTGGCGTCACTGGGATGGGCAAGGTTCAGACCGCGGGCATCACCCGAAGCGTCGCAATTACGCAAGCGCCGGAGCCGGGGACCTGGGTATTGACGGTCGCCGGATTATTCGCGATCGCGGCCATTGGAGCGCGGCGAAAGGCGCTTGCTTAAACGCTGTACACTGAAGCCGGATGGCTAGCAGGTCGTATCTCCTGAGCGAAGCACTACAGAATTATCTTGCCTCGATGATCGTGCGGGAGCCGGACGTTCTCAAACGATTGCGCGCGGAGACCGCTTCGCAACCGATGGCAATCATGCAGATTCCGCCCGAACAAGGACAGTTCCTGGCGCTGCTGGTGCGTCTGATGGGGGCGAAGCGCACGCTCGAAGTTGGCGTATTCACGGGATACAGTTCGCTTGCCGTGGCCTTGGCTTTGCCGGACGACGGAAAGATTGTGGCGTGCGATGTCAGCGAGGAGTTTACCGCGGTGGCGCGGCGCTATTGGGAGGAAGCCGGGGTCGCCCGGAAAATCGATCTGCGGCTCGGTACCGCGGCGGAAACTCTTGGGCGTTTGATCGATGAAGGCCAAGCGGGATCCTTCGACTTCGCTTTCATCGATGCCGACAAGCCAAGCTACTGGAGTTATTTCGAGCATTGCCTGAAGCTGCTCAGGCAGGGCGGGTTAATCGCGGTGGACAACGTCCTGCAAGAGGGCAAGGTGGCCGACCCCGGAAGTCGCGAGCCGCATGTCCTGGCGATCCGCGAGTTCAACGATCGCCTGCGAGGCGATACTCGCGTGGATTTTTGCATGCTGCCTCTGGCCGATGGCTTGACTTTGGCGCTCAAGCTTTGACGTGCTGGCAAGAACGACGGACGTAATCGTAATCGGCGGCGGCATCATAGGGATGTCGATCGCCTGGCGCCTGGCGCAACAGAGATTGCAGGTCGCGGTTTTCGACATTGGCGCCGTCGGCGGAGAGGCGAGCTGGGCGGGCGCCGGAATGCTCGCGCCCGGCGGCGAGATCGAAGAGCGATCCGCGTGGTCCGATTTCGCTCTGGAAAGCCTTCAACTCTATCCCGCGTTCGTGGCCGAATTGGAGTCGGAATCGGGCGTCAAAATCGATTTCCGCCAGTCGGGCGCAAAGGACCTGGCGTTCGACGAAGCCGAATGGACCGCGCTGACCGCCCGCGCCGCGCGGCAATCCGCGCTGGGGATCGCCTCTTCGCCGCTTCCGGACGAGCAAGCGCTTTTCTACCCCGGCGATGCCATGGTCGATCCGCGCGATACCGTTCAGGCGTTGCGCCGGGCATGCCTTGCGAGAGGCGTCCAGATCCGCGAACACGAGGGCGTGACCGCAATTTACTCCGCAATTTACCCAGGCGAGTCCGTCGACGTGCAATCGCACGCAAAAAATTACTCCGCTGGTTCGGCCGTGCTCGCGGCCGGCGCATGGAGCGGGCCGGTGCCTCTTTTCATCGGCGGGCGTCTCCGCCCGATTCCGCCGTCTTTCCCCGTTCGCGGCCACCTGTTGGGCTACCGGTTACCGCCCGATTCGCTCGGCTCCATCCTGCGCCATGGACACACGTACATACTGCAAAGAGCGAATGGCTTGACGATCGCGGGCAGCTCATCCGAACATGCCGGATTCAATCGCGAGATCGATCCCGCCGTGGCCGCCGATATCCACCGGCGCGCGGTGCGAATTCTGCCGGAATTATCGAACCCGGCACTATCGAAACCGGAACCATGGCTCGGCTTCCGTCCCGCCACGAATAATCTATCTCCCGAAATCGGCCGCGTTCCCGATAGCCGTGTATGGCTTGCCTATGGGCATTACCGTAACGGCATCCTGCTTGCTCCGGCAACCGCTCGGCGTGTCGCTTTTGAAATCGGCTCCAGCGCGATTACTGAACGGGCGGCGGGACCGCTTTAACCGGCTTCGCGGGAGCCGCCACTTTGGCGGGGCTAATTAGGATATGGGCGTTGCGCCCTTCGAGCCGCGGCGAGGCTTCCATCGTGCCGAAGGTGGAAAGGTCCTCGGCAAAGCGGGTAAGAAGCTTCTTGCCGAGATCCGTGTGCGCGATTTCGCGTCCCCGGAATTGCACCACCGCCTTCACGCGATTTCCTTCCTGCAAAAACCGGATTGCGTGGTTTTTCTTGAACTCGTAATCGTGATCGTCGGTGTTGGGGCGGAACTTCAACTCCTTCACCTGAACCACATGCTGCTTTTTCTTGGCTTCGTGCTGCTTTTTCTTCTGCTCGTATTGATAACTGCCGTAATCGATGGCCTTCGCCACCGGTGGCACCGCGGTGGGTGAGACTACCACCAGATCCAAGCCCATGTCCTGGGCTTTTCGGAGGGCAGCGGCAGTCGGCATGACCTCCGCCGTTCCGTCTGGAAATACGGCTCGTACTTCCCGTGCTCGAATGGTTTCGTTTACGTTTTCTCGGCGAGTCGGCCGGCGGGGTGGAAAGTTCCTGCCTGGATTCATGCGTGGTTAGCGTTTCGTCTATTACTCAGGGTTTCAGTTTACTTGGATTTGGGGGCATTGTCCACCGGCCCGGTAAACGCTAGAATTCGGCGTGCCCAGTGAACTGGAACTCGTACGGCGGATTCAGCGCCTCGCGGCTGTGCCTCGGAAGACGCGGAGCACCGGGCTGGCACTCGGAATCGGAGACGATTGCGCCATCTTCCGCCCGCGCGGATCGCCGGAAGAGCTGCTCTTCACCACCGACCTGCTTATTGAGGATGTTCATTTCCGCCGCTCCACGCACTCCGCGTCGCAAATCGGCTACAAGGCGCTCGCGCGCGGATTGAGCGATTTGGCCGCCATGGGCGCGGAGCCGCGCTTCTGCCTGGTCTCGCTCGCTCTTCCAGAATCCGTGGACGCGAAGTGGATCTCCGGCTTTTACCGGGGGCTGCTGGCGCTTGCCCGCGAGGCCGGGGCTCCGCTGGCGGGCGGGGATCTCGCGCGGGGCGGCCGCATCATATGCGACATAGTGGCGTGCGACATAATCGCGTGCGGCGCGGCGCCCTTGGGAAAATCGCTGCGCCGGGATGGAGCACGGCCGGGAAACGCGATTTATGTTTCCGGAATGCTCGGCGGATCGGCCTTGGGTCTGGAGTTAGGGAAAGGGAAAGCGTGGAAGCGCCATGTTCGGCCGCGGGCGCGCTTGGCACTCGGAATCTTCCTGCGCGAGCAACTGCGCGCGACCGCCGCCATGGATTTGAGCGACGGCCTATCGCTCGATTTGCACCGCATGTGCCTCGCATCCGGAGTCTCGGCCTCCATCGATGCTCCGCCGATCTTTCCCGGAGCGTCCCTGCATCACGCTCTGCATGGTGGCGAGGATTATGAGCTGCTCTTTACCGCTTCGAAAAACAAGCGCGTGCCGTCCGCGTTCGATGGCCTCCCTCTAACCAGAATTGGTACGATTCAAAATGGCCGTCCCGGACTGGTGCTGTTTTCCGGCGAGCCGCTGCCAGCCCTGGGTTTCGATCACTTCCAAAACACGCGATGAATCACGCGACGAATCACGCGACGTCACTGCCGGACCCCGCTCCCATCCTCGATTTGATTGAAGCCTTCCGCCGCTCGAAAGCAATGTTCGCCGCCGTATCCATGGGAATCTTCGATGCGCTGCACGAATCTCCCGCGAACGCCGCCGATCTTGCCACGCGATTGAGCGCGAACGCCGACGCTCTCGAACGGCTGCTCGAAGCGTGCGTGGGACTCAAATTGCTGAAACGTTCGGGCCATGGTTTTGCGAATGAACCGGCCGCGGAAGCGTACCTATGCGGCTTCAGCCCGCAGTCCATGAATGGCTATGTCCGCTATTCGAACGACGTGCTCTTTAAAGCGTGGGCGAATCTGGAAGACGCGGTGCGCGAGGGCAGCCCCCGGTGGCAGCAGACGTTCGGATTGTCGGGTCCGCTGTTCGAACGCTTTTTCGACACCGAAGATTCGATGCGGACCTTCATCATGGGCATGCACGGCTTCGGACTGTTGAGTTCTCCAACGGTGGCGCGGGCCTTCGATTTGAGCCGCTTCCGCCATCTGGTCGATTTGGGCGGAGCAACCGGGCATCTGACGATTGCCGCGTGCGAGGCGTATCCGGAGCTTCGCGGAACGGTTTTCGATTTGGAGCGGGTGGTAATCGTGGCGCGCGAGCAGGTGGAACGATCTTCCGCGCGCGAGAGAATCGATTGCGTGGCCGGAGACTTCTTCCAGGGCGCATTGCCCGAAGCGGATCTCTATGCGCTCGGACGCATTTTGCACGATTGGGGTCCGGCGGCGATCGATTTATTGCTGCGGAAAATTTGGGGCCGGCTGCCCGCTGGCGGCGCTCTATTGATCGCGGAAAAACTGCTCGACGACGACAAATGCGGGCCCGTCGCGGCGCAGATGCAATCCTTAAACATGCTGGTGGTGACGGAAGGCAAAGAGCGGACCTCGAGTGAATACCGCGCGCTGCTTGAGAATGCCGGTTTTTCGAAAATCGAGGACAAGCGCACGGGCAAGCCCGTCGACGCGATTCTGGCTACTAAATGAAAATCGAAAAGGTTCCCTACGGCGGGTGGCCCAACTGTTATCGAATCGCGAACGGGGACGTGGAACTGATCGTCACAGGCGATGTCGGCCCGCGCATCATGCGGTACGGTTTCACCGGCGGGCGGAATCTCTTTAAGGAATACGCGGAAACGCTCGGGAAGTCGGGCGAGCCGGACTGGCAGCTTCGCGGAGGCCATCGCCTCTGGGCCGCGCCCGAACAGCATCCGCGAACGTATGCCCCCGATAACGATCCCGTGCAAGTCACCGTTCATGGCGACGTTCTCGAAGCGGTGCAGCCGGTCGAGCCGTCCACCGGTTTGCAAAAGCGGATCGTCGTAAAATTGGCGGCGGAAGGAACGGGTGTCGATGTCTTGCACCGGATTACGAACACGCTCCCTTGGTCCATCGAGGTCTCCCCGTGGGCTCTCACCATGATGGCGCAAGGCGGCGTGGGCCTAACGGGCTTTCCACCCCGCGGTGAGCATCCCGGCATTCTGCCGCCGACTCATCCGCTGGTGATGTGGGCTTTCACCGATCTCACCGATCCGCGGTGGATCTTCACGAAAAAGTACCTCGGCTTGCGGCAGGACCCAAATAATGCGGTGCCGCAAAAGCTGGGGCTTTATAACGAGCACACCTGGGGCGCGTATCTGCTGGGGTCGGATCTGTTCTTAAAGGAATGCTGGGCCGATCCCGTGGGAACCTATCCGGATCGGGGCTGTTCCTATGAAACATTCAGCCGGAACGATATGCTCGAGATCGAAACGCTCGGACCTTTGGAGCGGGTAACGCCGGGCGACACCGTCGAGCATATGGAACGATGGAGCCTCCACCGGAATATTCGGATCCCGGAGTTTACCGACGCTTGCCTGGATAACGTAATCGCGCCATTGCTCGACAAGTGGATGCTCGAATGAAAGACCTTTCCCACTTCGATGCCGCCGGCCTCCCGCGCATGGTTGACGTTTCGGCAAAGACCGAAACCCGCCGCACCGCCCGCGCGCACGCCTTCGTCCGTATCGCCCCCGCGGTCTTAAGCAAGCTTCCCGAAAATCCCAAAGGCAATCCACTCGAAATCGCGCGCATGGCGGGCATCATGGCCGCCAAAAAAACCTCCAGCCTCATTCCGCTCTGCCACCCGTTGATGCTTTCGCACGCCGACGTGGAGGTCACGGTTGAATCCGGCGGCGTCCGGATCTTTGCGAGCGCGGCCACTACCGCTCAAACCGGCGTCGAAATGGAAGCGCTCACGGCCGCCGCCGTCGCGGCGCTCACGGTGTATGACATGACCAAGGCGCTCGACAAGTCCATTGAAATTCAGGACCTTTACCTGCTCGAAAAGACTGGCGGCAAGAGCGGATACTTCAAACGGTGATCGAAGCGGCGGTCCTAACCATCAGCGATTCCGTACATGCAGGCACGCGCGCCGACCAATCCGGCCCCGCGGTTAAAGAACGCCTCGAATCGCTCGGCTGGCTTGTTCAGGAGATCGACGTTCTCCCCGACGACCGCGTCCTTATCGCCGCGCGCCTGCGAACCCTGACCGTCCCGGTGATTTTCACAACCGGCGGCACGGGTTTAGCCGCTCGCGATGTCACCCCCGAAGCCACGCGAGACGTAATCGATCGCGAAATACCGGGCATTGGAGAACTCATGCGCGCCCTCGGGCGCCAGTCGGCCAAACTCGCTCCGCTTTCCCGCGCGCTGGCCGGAACGCGAGGCAAAACGCTCATCGTCAATCTCCCCGGTTCTCCGCGCGGAGCCGTGGAATCGCTCGATGCTATCGTTGAGTTGTTGCCGCATGTGGTCGATCTCCTCAATGGGAAAACCGAACATCCAACCGCCGCGTCTTAACCGTATGCCACTTCCTCGATTTCTTTTGACCGCCGGTTTGACGTGCGCCTTGTCTTTGGCGCAACAGAGTACGCAACAGACCGCGTCCGAGCCAATCGAAACTCCCATCGAGCGCACCACGGTGAACTTCGTCGCCGCCCCCGTTACCGTGCTCGATAAGAGTGGCGCGATCGTCAACGGCCTGCAACCCGCGCAATTTCATCTGTTCGACAACGGCAAAGAGCAGAATATCGCCGTCGATCAAACTTTCCAGCCGATTTCCATGGTGATCGCCATTGAGGCAAGCGATCGCATCGATTCCATCCTGACGCAAATCCACAAGATCGGGCCGTTGATCGAGCCCCTGGTCATCGGGGATCAAGGCGAGGCCGCGGTGTTGGCCTACGACCATCGCATTCAGGAAATGCAGCCGTTCACCAACGATTCGACGAAGATCGAGAAAGCGATTCAGAAGATTCACGCGGGCAGCACCAGCAGCCGCATGATCGACGCCATCGATCGTTCGGTTTTCATGCTGCGGTCGAAACCGCCAAGCCACCGGCGAATCATACTTTTGATCGGCGAAACGCGCGATAAGGGGAGCGAAGGTAAACTCAAAGACGCTCTGGTCGACGCGCAGATCAGCAACGTCACCATCTATGCGGTGGATATTTCTCAAATTTCGAGGCGCCTGACCGGGAAGGCCCAGCCGCCGCGTCCCGACCCGTTTCCGCCCGCCGCGCGCAATCTGCCTGGAGGCGCGCCAAACACGCCCACGACGGTGGCGCAGGCGACGGGCCTTGGCGGAAGCGCGGAATTCGTGCCGCTTCTCGTCGAAATTTACAAAGACGCGAAAGGCATCTTCGTAAACAATCCGGTCGAGATATTCACACGCGGAACGGGCGGTTCCGAATTCAGTTTTTACAAGCAGCGCGGGCTTGAAAAGGCGATCGAAAGTATTAGCGAAGAGATTCACAGCCAATACGTGATTACCTACAATCCGAACAACAAGAGCGAAGGCGGATTTCACGAGATCAGCGTGCAGCTTAACCGCTCGGATCTGAAGGTACAGACACGTCCGGGGTATTGGCTCGCAAGCCTGAAGTAGCTGAATTGGTAGAATTGGATTTACCGCCGCATTACCGCCATAATGACTCTCGACGAACTCGAACGCGAATACACGCCGCTCCGCGAACAGGCTCACGCCGTGCGGAGCTATCTTTGACTCGGCCGGCAAGCGGTCGCAAATCCAAAAATTAGAAAAACAGATCAACGCGCCTGAATTCTGGAATCAACCGGAAAAGAGCCAGCGCGTGATGCAGGACCGCAAGCGCCTGGAAGAAGCGATCGGGCACGATCGTAATATTTCCGCGCTGACCTCCGATATCGATACGCTTTTCGAACTCGCGCGGGAAGGCGAACAGGTCGCGGGCGATATCGAGCGCGATCTGAAATCCTACTCCGAGTTGCTCGAGAAGCTCGAGACCTCCATGCTGCTTTCGGGCGAGAACGATGCGCGCGACGCGATCATGGTGATTCATCCGGGCGCGGGCGGCACCGAAAGTCAGGATTGGGCCGAAATGCTGCTGCGCATGTATCTGCGCTGGGCGGAGCGGAACAACATGTCGGTCGTGATTACAGACCGTCAGGAAGGCGACGGCGCGGGGATCAAGTCCGCTACTTTCGAGGTCAACGGGCTCAACGCGTTCGGGCTGCTGCAATCCGAAATCGGCGTGCACCGGCTGGTGCGTATCTCGCCGTTCGACGCCAACGCGCGGCGGCACACGTCGTTTGCATCGGTTTTTGTGTACCCGCAAATCGACGACGAGATCAAGATCGATATCAAGCTGGACGATTTGCGGATCGACACCTTCCGGTCGGGCGGCGCCGGCGGGCAGCACGTCAACATGACCGACTCGGCGGTGCGCATCACGCACTATCCGACGGGAATTGTCGTGCAGTGCCAGAACGAACGGTCCCAGCATAAGAACCGCGATACCGCGATGAAGCAGCTCCGCGCGAAGATGTACGAATTCGAGCTCGAGAAAAAGCGCGAAGAAACGCGGAAAACCGAGGCTTCGAAGCTGGAGATCAACTTCGGCAGCCAGATTCGCAGCTACGTGCTCGCGCCGTACCGGATGATCAAGGATCACCGGACGAAGCTCTCAATAGGCGATGTGGACCGCGTGCTCGAAGGGGATCTCGAGCCGCTGATGCACGCGTGGCTGGTGTATCGCAAGACGGGGAAGATCGCCGGCGACGCCAAAGACGATTTGCCCGATTAGCATGACGGTTCAAGAAGCGGCCGCGGCGATCCGGGCGGGTAAGCTGGTTGCTTTCCCCACGGAAACGGTCTACGGACTTGGCGCCAACGCGCTCGACGCCGAAGCCGTGCGCCGCATTTTCGAAATCAAAGGGCGGCCCGCCACCAGCCCCCTGATCGTCCACGTCGCAACCATGCAGATGGGGCGAGACCTGGTCCGAAGCTGGCCCGCAGAAGCGGACGCCCTCGCGCGCCAATTCTGGCCCGGTCCGCTCACTCTTGTCCTCCCCAAGCAGGCTTGCATTCCCGATATCGTCACCGCCGGCCTCGATACCGTGGGTGTCAGAATGCCCGCTCACCCGCTCGCTCTCGAACTGCTCCGGGAATCGGGCGTGCCGATCGCCGCCCCGAGCGCAAACCGATTTACCGAACTTTCGCCCACCACCGCAGAGCATGTCCGGCAATCCTTCGGAGCGCGGGTAGAGTTGATCCTCGACGGCGGCCCATGCGCGGTCGGCATCGAGTCCACCGTGCTCTCGCTGGTGAACGGCCCCGAGTTGCTCCGCCCCGGGATGATCGCGCGCGAGCGGATCGAAAGCGTTATCGGCCCCGTCGCGCTGGGGGAGTCGGACGGAGAAGGCCCGCACGCCTCGCCAGGCCAACAGCCTCGTCACTACTGCCCGCGCACGCCGATGATCCTGGGCAATCCGCCGGCACTGGGCAGAGGGGCCTATCTGTGGATTCAGAGTTCCGCGCGCGGCGCTCATGTCAGCATACGGATGCCCTCCGACGCCGCCGCTTACGCCGCCCAGCTCTACCAAACTCTTCATGAATTGGATCGTCAATCGCTCGACTGGATCGCGGTCGAGCCGCTTCCCGCCGATCCAGCCTGGCTCGCCATTGCGGACCGTTTGCAACGGGCGGCGGCACGGCTGGGAGCCAATAGCCCCCGGTCCGCATCAAACTAATAGAGAACAGAGGCGATATGAAGATATTTAGCTGGGTTGCTTGTGCGGCCTTCGCGGCCCCGCTGTGGGGCGCGATTCCGGCGCATCCGGGAATGTTGAACTACATGGAAGGGCAGGCCTCAATTAACGGCGAGCCGGTAAATTCGCGGTCGGTCGGGTCCATGGATGTCGAACGCGGCCAGGTTTTACAAACCGGCCAGGGGAAAGCCGAAATCCTGCTGACGCCCGGTGTTTTTCTGCGATTGGGCGATAACAGCGCGCTCAGGATGGTTTCACCAGCGTTGACGAACACCAGCGTGGAACTGCTTCATGGCGAGGCGCTCGTTGAAGTCGCCGATTTGCATAAAGAGAACAACCTTCGCGTTCTGGATGGCGGGGCTATACGACGGAGCTGGAGAAAAACGGCCTGTATTCCTACCTTCCCGGCGATGGTTTTCTTTATAGCCCGTTTGGTGACGGATTCTACTCGCCGTGGGGGGCGTATGCCGCTCCGGCGGTTGTGTATCGCGACGGCAGGAATTTCGGCAATCGGGGACACGTTTTCGCATGTCCGCCGTGCATGCGGGCGGCGAACATTCCGGTGGCGGACATGGACGCTAAATAGAGGCTCTTAACCGCCGGGCCAAGTCCGGATCGTGCTTGTAGAACTCCAAGGCGAAGATCGCGGACA